>CAZMEL010000172.1:0-17208 GCA_964565225.1 uncultured Thermoanaerobaculia bacterium
GCCTTCTCCACCTGATGCGCAGCGACAATGCCAGGGCCCGAGGCCGCGCCAAACGGGGCGGCCACCGCCAGCATCGCCTGGGCAAGGATCCGATGCAGCTCGGAGGCAGCTTCGTCTTCGCCCCGGGTGATCAGGATCTCTTCGTGCACGTGAGCGAGACTTTCGGAGACAACGCTGCGATGGAAGACCTGCTCTCCGCGCTCCCTTGACGCTCTCGGGACCTATATATACACTTCATTTGATGATTCAGAAGGACTTGGACCTCGTCGAGGACTTCCTGGCGGGCCCTCTCTCGACCTGGGAAACGGTGATTATCCGCGGGAGAAGCGAACGATGAAGAATCGATCTTTTCAAAACCTGCTGCTCTGCCTGGCGCTCACCTCCTCGGTGGGTGGCACGGCCGGTGCACAGATCGCAGGCTTCAAGATCTCGACCCCGGTCGTCACGGTGCTCGACACCCAGAATGCCGAAGCCGAATTCGACGTGATCGCCTACGGCCAGACCCTCTCCACGCCGCCACAGAACTACGTCGCCGGCATTCCGCTCAACAATTCCTCGTCGACGATCTTCACCAACTCCTACAGCTTCGGCAACGGCATGCGCCCCTACCAGGTACGCCTGGCGGTCGATTCGCAGTGGAACATCACCGACAAGCCGGCTCTCGAGTTCGGGGACGGCGCCAGGCTCCAGACCATCGTGCTACCCCTCGACCCGGGCACCGCCTCGACCGGCACACTCACCGCGTCGGCTTCGAGCCCCTCCGGCCTCGGGGGAACGGTCTTTCGCGGCTCCTTCACCCACAACTACGGCAACGGCACACACACGGTGACGGCACGCCTCACGCCCCGAGGTATGTATGCGAGCCCCTCTCCGGGGGTGAACGTGGCCTCGACTCTCACCACCGGCAACCCCATGATCGCCGATCTGAGCAACACCTTCGTCTACCAGGTCACGGTCTCTCCGCTCTCGCCGCCGGGCACCGGTACCTACACGTTCCAGTCCACCAGCACGATCAGCAATACCTTTCCCTCGACTGTGGTCGCGGTCACCAATACCGAAGTCGTGGACGTCATGTTGCCGGCACCGACCGTCACTGTCGACGGGGGTGTTTGCCCCGGTGTCTTGAACGTCGATATCACCGGCCTCACTCCGGGAGCGCGATTCACTTTCTGGGCTGCCGACTCGGCGGGTGCTTTCCCGATTCCGACCGGCCCATGTAGCGGTACCATCGTCGACCTCGATACCGACGCACCGCGACGGGCCGACTTCGCCGACAAGGCCGGGGAGTTCAGCTTTACGCGTTTCTTCTTCCCCGACCAGTGCGACGTGTTGATGCAGGCGGTCAACCACGGCAACTGCACCAAGAGTGCCATCGTTACGCCGCCCATACCGCCAGAGATCTCCCGCTCTGGGCTGCAGGCTGGAGGGCAGCTGCAACGCTAGCAGATCGAGTGCTACAGTCCACCAGTGAGCCTGGTGAGCTGCCATCGCAGATCATCGGAATCCGATTCGCCCAAGACCACTTCGAGCCGTTCCTTCCCTACCGAAGGAGCGGCTCTTTGGGTTTGACGAGAAAGGAACGAGCATGAGCCAGTGGGTCGAAATTCGCCTTCCCGATCTCGGAGACTTCGACGAAGCCGACGTGGTGGAGGTTCTCGTGCAACCCGGAGATCGGGTCGAGGTCGAACAAGGCCTGATCGTGCTCGAGGGCGAGAAGTCTTCGATGGAGGTTCCTTCTCCACGAGCCGGCGTGGTGCGTGAGCTCGTGGTAAGTGAGGGAGATCAGATCGAGCCCGAGGCGCTGATCCTTCTGCTCGAGCCCGAAGACGAAGCCACGGGCGTCGCTGAAGATCCCCCGGCCGCGGAGACGACGATCGCCCCCGAGGCCTCGGCGGTGACCGAGGAGTCCTCGATCCGAGAATCGACCGAGCGCCCCGACGGCGTCGATCAGCACACCGAGGTTCTGGTGCTCGGCTCCGGCCCCGGCGGCTACTCGGCGGCGTTCCGGGCTGCCGACCTCGGCAAGGAGGTCACCCTGGTGGAGCGGTATGCGAGCCTCGGCGGGGTGTGTCTCAACGTCGGCTGTATTCCTTCCAAGGCTCTGCTGCACATGGCCAAGGTGGTCGACGAAGCCGCGGCCTTCTCGAGCCACGGCCTGGACTTCGGCACTCCGACGATCGATCTCGACCCGCTGCGTTCCTGGAAGGACTCCGTGGTCGAGCGTCTGACCGGAGGGATCTCCACCATGGCCAGGCAGCGCAAGGTCTCCGTGGTCCAGGGAACGGGCACCTTCGTCGGCCCGCGACGCCTCCGGGTCGAGACTTCCGAAGGCCCGCGCACGGTCGGCTTCGATCACGCCATCATCGCCGCCGGCAGCCGGGTCACCGAGCTACCCATGTTTCCCGAAGACCCTCGCATCATGGACTCCACGGGCGCTCTCGAGCTCGCCGAGATCCCCGAGCGGCTCCTGGTGGTCGGCGGCGGCATCATCGGGCTCGAGATGGCCACCGTGTACCACGCCCTCGGAGCGCGGATCACCGTGGTCGAGCTGATGGACGGCCTGATTCCCGGCTGCGATCGCGATCTGGTCCGAAGGCTCCAGAAACGGATCGCGAAGAAATACGAGAACATCTATCTCGGCACCAAGGTCACTTCCATCGAGCCGGGGGAAGACGGTCTGCGAGTGCAGCTCGAGGGGGAAGGCGCTCCCGAGAGCGACACCTTCGACCGCATTCTCCTGGCCATCGGCCGACGCCCGAACGGCGACCAGATCGGTGCCGAGGCCGCCGGAGTCGAGGTCGACGAACGTGGCTTCATCGCGGTGGACCGCCAGATGCGGACCAATGTGCCCCACTTCTTCGCCATCGGCGACATCGTGGGCCAGCCGATGCTGGCCCACAAGGCGGTGCACGAGGGCAAGGTGGCCGCGGAGGTGATTGCGGGCGAGAAGAGCGCCTTCGACGCCCGGGTGATACCTTCGGTGGCCTACACCGATCCGGAGGTCGCCTGGGTGGGTTTGACGGAAACCGAGGCCAAGGAACGAGGAATCGCCTACGAGAAAGGATCCTTTCCGTGGTCCGCCAGCGGCCGCTCGCTCGCCATCGGACGTGACGAAGGTCTGACCAAGACTCTCTTCGACCCCGAGAGCGGCCGTGTGCTCGGCGCCGGCATCGTGGGGCCCCAGGCGGGCGACCTGATCGCCGAGGTGGCCCTCGCCATCGAAATGGGCTGTGAGGCCGGAGACCTGGGGTTGACCATTCATCCCCATCCCACCCTGTCGGAAACCGTCGCCTTCTCCGCCGAAGCCTTCGAAGGCACCCTCACCGACCTCTACCTCCCCAAACGCAGGAAGAAGTAGCGCGCTTCTCTTACTCCGAGCCCTCTTCGATCCAGAAACGAGGGCCCGGCCCCCGGCGAGCGATCCGGTCCCCGGGGTTCGCCAGCCGACAGCGGTCGAGGGAGAGGCAACCGCAGCCGATGCAGCGCAGCAGCCCGGCTTCGAGCCGCTGCAGCTCGCGGATCCGGACCTGGATCCTCAGTCGCCATTCCTCCGTCAGGCGGGCCCAGTCGTCCCGGGTCGGAACCCGGTTCTCCGGCAGCTTGACCAGCTCGGCGGCGACTTCCTCGAGAGTGAGCCCGATTTTCTGGGCATAGACGATGAAAGCGATCCGCCGCAGAACCTCGCGGTGGAATCGTCGATGGCCGGCCCCGTTTCGCCGCGAGGCAATGAGCCCTTTTTCTTCGTAGAACCGCAGGGCGGACGCCGCCACACCGCTACGGCGAGCGACCTCGCCAATCGTCAGGATCTCCATCCTCGAAGAAAATCACAAAAGCGGCTTGACTTCAAGCTCACTTGAACTTTTATAGTGCTCTCCATCGGCACGGTCTCCGCGGTCGGTCGCCCCGACCCGCTCGAGCCGGAGCCCGGATTCGCCGGAGCCCGGTGGCGCCCGTCCCGATTCAACGAGGAGCACACCCATGAAGAGCACGACGCGAAAACCCTCCAATCCGACCCGACCAAACGAATCTCGTGCCATCCATACCCGAGAGTCCGGTCCCCTGGCCGGGCTCCGTGTCGCCGTCACCGGCGGTACATCGGGCCTCGGCCTGGCCCTCGTCGAGGCGCTCGGCAACCACGGTGCAAGGGTTGCCTTCGTCGCCCGGGACGCCGAGAGAGTCGCCGCCGTCGAGCGGCGTTTCCCGGGCACCCATGGCCTGGCCGGCGACGTCTCCCGGAAAGATCAGACCTACCCTCTGGCGCTGCAGATCACTTCCGCACTCGGCGGGCTCGACGTCTTGATCCACAATGCTTCGAGCCTCGGTCCGGTTCCTCTCGCACGGCTCGCCGACACCGAGTGTGAAGACTTCGAGGCGGCGCTGGCCACCAATCTCGTGGGCCCGTTCCGACTCACCAGGGCTCTGCTCGGGGCCCTCTCCGCGGCGGCCCGCCAGGGGCGGCCGGCGAGGGTGGTCCACATCACGAGCGATGCGGCGGTGACTCCCTACCCCGAGTGGGGTGCCTACGGCGTGAGCAAGGCGGCCCTGCTCCACCTCAGCCGTATCTGGCACGAAGAGTTGAAGGCGTTCGGCGTGGCAGTCGAGGCGATCGATCCGGGCGACATGGATACCCCCCTGCACGCACTCGCCGTACCCGGGGCCGACCCGTCGGAGCTGAAACGACCCGCCGAATCGGCGGCCGAGATCGTCGCTCGGCTCGTGGCCGCCTCGGCTCTCGAGGAGGTCGCCCGATGAACGCTGCGACCGCCCCCGTCCAGCGCCCGGCCGATGCACGCCTCCTCGCTGCCGACGGTTCCGGCCAGCTCCGACATCTCCGGAGATCCCGGATCACCGACCTCCTCCGGCCCGGCGACCTGCTGGTGGCCAATGACGCCGCGACCCTGCCCGCCAGTCTGTCGGGAACCCACTCCGCCAGCGGCGAGACCGTGGAGGTCCGGCTCGCCGGCCGTTCGAGCCTCGATACGGCGGACTTCGCGCAGGTCACCGCCGTGGTCTTCGGGCGTGGCGACCACCACACCCCGACCGAGGAACGGCCGCTGCCGCCGGCCCTTCATCCCGGGGACCGTCTCGAGCTGGGCCCGCTCCGTGCCGAGGTCGAAAAGCTGCTCGACCATCCACGCCTGGTCCGGCTCGCCTTCTCCGGTACTCCGTCGGAGATCTGGCGCGGCATCGCGACCCACGGTCGGCCGATCCAGTACGCCCATATCGACGAGCCTCTGGCCCTGTGGGACGTGTGGACCCGGGTGGCCTCTCTGCCAGTGGCCTTCGAGCCTCCGTCGGCGGGATTCCTGCTCGACTGGAGCCTGCTCGACGAGCTGCGACGAAAAGGTGTGGGTTTCGCCACGCTCACCCACGCCGCGGGCATCTCTTCGACCGGAGACCCGGCGCTCGATCGACGCTTGCCCTTCGACGAGCCCTACCACATCCCGGCCGAGACGATCCGCGCCATCGAGCACGCTCGGGCTCGCGGTGGTCGCATCGTCGCCCTGGGAACCACCGTGACCCGAGCCCTGGAGCACGCGGCCAGCCTCGGCAAAGGCGGAGCACCACGGGCCGGCAACGGCCTGGCCGACCAGCGGATCGGCCCCGGAACGGAGCTACGGATCGTCGACGTCGTCGTCAGCGGGGCCCACGAGCCGGGCGAGAGCCACCACGAGCTGCTGCACGCCTTCGTCGGAGACGAGGTTCTTCGATCCCTGGATTCGGCGCTCGAAGAGCACGGCTACCTCACCCACGAGTTCGGCGACTCGGTGCTGATCGAGCGTTGGGGTTGAAAATCCACCGTTCGAGCCGGAGCCCCGAGGCTGCCTCGAGGCGGCCAGGGGGGCTCCGGCGTTCCGTATGGAGAGATACCTACTGCACTACAAAGCAGCTCTCCGAAGAGGTCTCGTTGCCGCCGACGTCCGTCGCCAGAACTTGGAATTTGATCTCGTCTCCCGAGGCCACGAGCTCCGCGGGCACCATGAACTCGGTGATCCCCGGTTCGAGATCCGCGGTCAAGGTCAGAGCCGTCGGTTCTTCGCGCTCGACCGAGACCTCGTACCGGACGATCTCGACCGGGCCGACGAGGCCGATCTCCGGATGGGAGGTCGTCACGGGATCCCAAGAGATGACCAACGCCCCGGAGATCACCGGAATCGGCCCTTCGTCACAATCTTCCGGAAGGGCGGCTCCGGACACCGTCAAACCTGCGGGCGGTGCCGGCAGCACATGAGTGATCTCCACCTCGTTCTCGAGCTCGAGGCCGTCGAGAGTCCTGGCCTCTACCTCGTAGATCCCTTCGGGAAACCGACGAAAGAAGTCTTGCGGATCGAGCTCGTCGAACGTCGGCTCGGCACTTTCGAAGCGCAGCTCGGTCAATCCTTGCCGCCGCAGCTTCGAACGGGCATCGATCCGCAGCAGCTCCCTCTCCGAGGGAGATTCGATCACCAGGTTCTTCCACGGCTCGCCATCGATCACAGCATGGAATCCGAGATCGCCATCGGTATCGTTGAGCTGAAAGAAGACCCTGGCCACGGAAAAAGGTTGCTCCTCGTCCTCTCCGGCCAGCAGCGGAAGGGTCGAGAAAGTGAGTAGAACGGCCGCGGTGATGCCGAGTCGAAGAAAAATACGGGTATCCATTGGAATCTCTCCTATGCGTTGGGTTCGGTGTTCCTGCGGTTCGATCGCGATCTACGTTCCGCTTGCATAGGAAGAGATGCTCGGCCGGCAGAAATCCTTCGCCGAACGTGCACCGACTGGTGCTGTTCTCGGAACCGGAGCGGGAGGAGCTCATCCTCCCCACGGCTTCTCAGCGGGTGGGATCGAAGCGGGTGACTTCGCGCAGGAAGCTGTGATCGAGGTATTCCTTCTCGATCACGGCGGCCATTTCTTCGGCCGTGGCGAAGCGCTCGTAGTCGACCCGGATCACGGGAGTGGTCCGCGAGATGTCGACCACGAAGTCTTCGTAGCCCTGGTGCAGGGCCCGAAGATAGTCGATGGTGATTCCGTCCTCGATGCCGCGTCCACGGCTCCGGATTCGATCGAGGGAGATCTCCGGCGGTACGTCGAGGTAGACGATCACGTTGGGCCGGCACATGAAATTGCTCATGTGGCGAAAGAGATCGAGATAGGTGCGATAGTCGCGCTCGTCCATCAAGCCGGTCTGGGCGAGCATCTTGGCGAAGATCGAGTCTTCGTAGATGGTGCGGTCCTGCACCGCCGAACGCCCACCCCAGATGATCTCCTGGTGCTGCTGGAAGCGGCGATTCAGCAGGTAGATCTGCATCGCGAAGGAGTAACGAGCCGTGTCGCGGTAGAAGTCGGCGAGATATTCGTTCTGTTCGACGGGCTCGTAGTAGACGTCGATCTCGAGGTGCTCGCCGAGGGCCGTGGCCAGGGTCGACTTGCCGGCACCGATCATGCCGGCGATTCCGATGAACAGGTTTTCGAAGTGATCCATACGGGTTCGAGCGGGCTCAGAAGACCACCGGGCCGTCGAAGGCCCCCTCTCCCATCATTCTTCGCATCCGCTCGGCGACCCGCATGGCCAGCTCGAGCGCCTGCTCGTAGTTCAGCCGCGGATCCACGAACGAACGGTAGGAGCGTTCGAGCTGGCTCTCGTCGAGCCCGCGAGCTCCTCCGGTGCATTCGGTCACGTCGTCACCGGTGAGCTCGATGTGTACACCGCCGAGGTAGGTTCCGGCATCGGCGTGGATGTCGAAGGCCTGCTCCAGCTCGCCGAGGATGTGGTCGAACTGCCGGGTCTTGAGCCCACCGGCGGTCTTGATGGTGTTGCCGTGCATGGGATCACAACACCACAGAACCTTCTTGCCCGCCTCCTCGATCGCCTCGATCAGAGGCGGTAGATGGGTGGCGATCTGGCCCTTGCCGAAACGGTGGATGAGAGTCAGACGGCCGGGCTCGTCGAGGGGGTTGAGGCGCTCCACCAGGTCGAGCAGATGTTCCGGGGTCATCGCCGGCCCGACCTTCACCCCGAGGGGATTCTCGATGCCGCGGAAATACTCCACGTGGGCTCCCCCGGGGTCGGCCGTGCGCATGCCGATCCACGGTAGATGCCCGGCGAGGTTGTACCAGCCGGGATGGTGCGGCACCTGGCGGGTCTGGGCCTGCTCGTAGAGGAGATGCAGCCCCTCGTGGCTGGAGAAGAAGTCGACCCGGTCGATATGCCCCACCTGGCGCCCCGCCAACGTCTCCATGAAACGCAGGGAGTCTCCGATCCCCTCTACCATCCGCTTGTAATCCGACGCCCTCGGCGAGTGCTGCACGAAGGCCAGATTCCAGTATTCCGGGTGATGGAGATCGGCGAAGCCGCCGTCGACCAGGGAACGGATGAAATTCAGGGTCAGGGCGGAGCGGGCGTAGCCCGTCAGCAGGCGATTCGGGTCGTGCCGCCGATGCTCGGGCTCGAACTCGATTCCGTTCACCAGGTCGCCGCGGTAGCTCGGAAGGGTGACCCCGTCGATGGTCTCGGTGTCTTCGGAGCGCGGCTTGGCATACTGCCCGGCGAAACGACCCACCCGAATCACTCGTCGCTTGCCGCCGTGTACCAGCACCAGGCTCATCTGCAGGAGGATCTTCAGCTTGTTGGCGATGATCGAGGATTCACACTCGCTGAAGACCTCGGCACAATCTCCGCCCTGGAGCAGGAACCGGCGGCCCTGGGAGGCTTCGGCGAGCTGGGTCTTGAGGGTCTCGATCTCCCAGGAAGTGACCAGCGGCGGCAGCTGGGAGAGTTGCGTCAGAACCTGTTCCAGCTCTTCGGGGTCGAGGTAGGTCGGCTGTTGCTTGGCTTCCAGCGCCTGCCAGGAATGCGGTGTCCACTCTTGCATTGATCCCTTCTCCTCGGTCGGCTCAAACCGGCCCGAGCTCGTACCAAGCTACGGCCAAGGCCCGAAATCGGAGCCGTGATTATTATGCAGACCCCTTGCTTTGCAAAGTAGAATCAGCCTCCTGCCGACTCAGTGAGCCATCCGGAGCCCCGAATTCATGCCGATCTACGAGTTCTACTGCGCCTCCTGTCACACCATTTTCAGCTTTTTCACCGCGACCTCGAGCCTCGAGCGTCCGCCTTCCTGTCCGAAATGCCAGCGCCCCGACCTGGAGCGCAAGCCGTCACGCTTCTCCACTCTCAAACATCGCGAGGGTGACGACGGAGGAGAGGATCCCCTCGCCCACCTCGACGACGCACGCCTGGCGGGAGCGGTGGATTCGCTCCTCCAGGAGATGAGCGGTTTCGACGAAGAAGACCCACGGGCGATGGGCAAGATGATGCGCCGCTTCGGCGAGCTCACCGGCCTGGAAATGGGTGAGCGCATGGAGGAAATGGTCCAGCGCATGGAGGCCGGTGAAGATCCGGAATCCCTGGAGAGCGAGATGGAGGCCAGCCTCGGCGACGACGACGAAGGCCTCGACGACCTCTTCCGCCTCAAGAAAGCGCTGCGCGCCTCCCGCCGCGCCAAGGTCGACGAAGAGCTCTACTTTCTGTAGGTCGACATTTGGAGCGGGTCGACGAGAAGGCCCGTCGAAGACACAGAAAGAGCATAGCGCCGAGAAAGACGGCGGAGTCGCAAAGAGCGGGGGCGACCCTTCGAGACCTGACGGAGGGGACGACGACCCGCCTCGGGGCGACGGAAGGTATCCCGACCTCAGATTTCGGGGTCGATCTCCATCTTCGTGGAGAGAATTCGCCCCGAGGGTTTGTCGTACAGCGAGACCACCAGGTCGTGTTTCTTGCGTCGCAGCTTGAGCTGGGTCTCGTAGACCGTGACGTCGTCGGCCGTCGGCTCGCGAGACACTCGGATTCCCAGCGGAATCACCGGGATGTCGGAGGTGTTGCCGGCCTCGTCGAGCACCGCGACCCGTAGCTCGGTGTCGGCCACCCAGCGACCGCCCTGCGGCAGGAAGGTCAGGGCTCCCACCGGGATCTCGATCTTCACCGGCACTGTGACCTTGCCGAAGCCCGACCGTTTGCCCTTGCCGATCTCGACTCCCAGAGGTGCGGCGCTCGGCGGATCGCCGAAGAGCAGCGAGCTTTCGACCATCATGGTCACCTCGGTCTCGCGAGAGAGATCGGAGTATCCCTTCCGAGTACGCATCTTCAAGCCTTTGCGCTTCGGCTTCACCCGCACCTTGTGGTCGGCGTCGTCCCCCTTCCAGTCGGGGGTAAAACCGATCCAATAATACGAACGGGTGTCCGCCACCACGCGCTGGAACGCCTCCAGGCCGGCACTGTTGAGCAAGGCCTTGCCTCCGGTTTCGTCGGCGATCACCCGCAACGTGAGCTCTTCCTCCCGCTCTCGGTCGGTGTTGATGGCACGATTCCGATCGCCTCTCTCCACCGAAAAATCCTCCGCCGAGGGCCCTATGCTCTCGACTCCCGGCACATCGACCGGATAAATCGTGTAACTGAGGCGGTTGGCCGTCTCGGTGACCGGGTCGTAGATCTGCCCGAGCTCATAGCGGAGCGTCTCGGTGCTGGTGCGGGCAGGGTCGTTCACCACCCACTGTGCCGGATTGTGAGGCCAGCCCCCGGAGAGCAGGAGCATCACCTTGCGCCCCGGAGGATTGGCGAAGCTGCGAAGAGTGGCGGCCGTTGCCAGCACGACCTTGCGGGTCTGGTTGTTGATCAGATCCACCAGCTGCTGCTCTTCCGGGTCGAGGCCGGAGCCCGGAAAGGCCTGCACCGGATCGGGATCTCCCTGGGTCTCGATCACCTCGTTGAGGTTGAGCTCGAAGAGACGCCGCTCGGACTCTCGCTGCAGGCCGAACGTGGGCCTCTCCCGAGCCTCCTCGAGAACGCGGGTCAACGTCTCCACCGACTGGCTCCAGCTGCTCAACATGTCCACCTCCTGGCCGTTGAAGGCCACGACCGCCATGCGGTCCCGAGGCGTCAGGTTCGGCAACTGCTCGATCATCCGGTTGAGCAGACGGTCGCGATCGGTGGGAAGGGAGAAGTACTCGTCGATGAAGACGAGGAAGCTTGTCCCCACCTCCTCTCCCGGGGCGAGCGCGGGAATCGTTCCGGCGGCCAGCTCGGCATCGGGAAGGACCGCGGTGCCGCCCGAAACCTCCGTGAAGTACTCGATCTGCACCTCTTTGCCGTCGACCGTGAGCTCGAAGTCGTCGGGGCCGAGACCGGTGACCCGTGCGCCGTCCTCCTCCACCACCACCTCGAGGTTGATCACCCGCACGTCGATGACCTCGCCGAAGATCTCGGAGTCGTCCTGGGCGAAAACCGGCGCAGCAGCCACCAGAGACCAGAGACAGACCAGGGGAACGAGCACGGAACAGGATCTGAGAGAGGATGCGTTCCGAGAATCCATGATTTCTCCTTCGAGAGAGTAAGGGGATGCTGCGACCGAAGGCTGAAGATGCGTGGAGGAGAATTTCGAGGGTCGCAGGCGCGAGAGGAAGTGTTTCCCCTGCAAATGATATCGCGGTCGGCAGCTTTCCGGATTCATTCGGTGCGGCTCAGGGCTCGAATACAACCTGCCGGGTCCACAACCCTCCACCGTCGGGATCGAATACGGACACCAGGAGACGCTGGCGGGTCGGTGCCAGGGAAACGGCCCCTTCCCAGATCTCCACCTCCTCCTCCACCCGGGGTCCCAAGCGATGGATCTCCACCGGCGTGACGGGCAGATCCTCCTGCGGCTGCCAGGGATCCTCCACCGCGATCCGCACCTCGAGCTTTCCGACCCGGCAATTCCCGGCCGGGTGCAGAGCCACGTTCCGTAGCGGGATCTCCAGCTGCACCGGCACCCGGACCCGGCCCGGGTTTGTCTCCTCCACCCCACCGAGGCGAACGGTCAACCCGCCGGAAGGCATCACCGCCTTCGCCAGGTGCGCCATCACCGTCCGCCCCCCGGCCTGCCACGAGGGGCTCGGCACCAGCCAACGGTCCGGGAGCCACGGCGCCAGGGCATCCGGCCAGAGGAGCTCCAGCTCTCTGAGGGGCACCTCTTGCGAAGGCGCCGGAAGAGGGAGATCCAGAACGATGCCGTGTCCGGCAGCCTCCAGGAGCTCCCAGACCTCACCGCGCCCGGGAAGAACCGCTCCTCCGGTGGAGGTCGCCAGCACCGGAGCGTCGCCAGGTCCCTCCCCTGGTGAAGGGAAGACCGGCTTCGGCTCGGTTCCGCCTCGCCACGGGAAGAGAGCGACACCCCGACTCTGCGCCGCGTAGATCAAGCTGCCGAGCGAGCTCGGGGAATCGTCGAAAGAGCTCCAAGAGGTGCCCACGAGCACCATGACCGGCGGTGCCGAGAACCTCGCGCGCTCGAGCCCCAATGCCTCGGGATAGAGCAGCACCGAAGCTGCCGCCTGCGCCGCTGCTCTCCTGGCCCGGCGCTCGATCTGCTCTCGGGGTCGGCTGCCCGGAGCCCCGACCTTCCGCCCGGAGCCACTGAAACCCACGGCCGCGAAACTGGTGCTGCCGGTGCCCCGGTCTCCTTGCGCCCGATAGGCAGCCGTTCGTGCCATATGGCTCCGGAGCTCCAGCCCGTACACCCGGCGGTCTGCCAGCTCGGCCAGGCCACGGGCGATCGACACCGGCGACTCGGTCCACGGTAGCACCACCTCGATGTGGCTCCGATCCGCCGCTACGAAAGCCAGCCGGCGGCCTGCGACCGGGGGGGAGAGGCGAGCGCCGAGGGCCGAGAGAAATTGGTCTTTCTGCTCGGGCAAGGTCGACGTTTCGTCGATGAAGACCAGGAGATCCCGAGCTTTCGCAGCGGTCTCTCCTCCCGCTTCGCCGCGGCCGAACGCCATCCGCAGCTCCCCGTCGACTCGCACGGGAATCTGCTCGCCCTCGGAGAATGGCTCGCGGCTCGCAGCCACGAAATGCTGCGACGTCGGGATCCAGGCATGGATCACCGTTGCTGCCTCGGCGACCGGCACCCCGGCGCCCGAGCTCTCCCCCACGAGGTCGGCGACCGGCGCCAGCAGCGCCAGCAGCGCCAGCGACTGCCAGCGACGCCACCGCTGCCGAGGAATCGTCTCTCTCTTCGTCATTTCCGAGTCCTTCTCCTGGGCTGGATCACGGCCTGCCGGAGGCCTTGTTCGAGCGCCGCCAGCTTGCTATTCTGCACCACCTTCGGAAGTCCGCCGTTCCAATCATCGAAATTCAACCGGTCGAGCCATCCCATGCGTTACAACCCTGCCGAGATCGAACCGAAGTGGCAACAGGTCTGGAAAGACCAGGAAGCCTTCCGCACCCCCAACGAAATCGCCGAGCTGCAGCAGAAGCCCAAGTTCTACGTGCTCGACATGTTCCCCTACCCCTCTGGCTCCGGCCTCCACGTCGGACACGCCGAGGGCTACACCGCCACCGACGTGGTCGCCCGCCACAAGCGGATGACCGGCCACCACGTGCTCCACCCCATGGGTTGGGACGCCTTCGGCCTGCCGGCCGAACGTTCGGCGGTGCGAGAGGGCCTGCACCCGGCCAAGATCACCCGGCGCAACGTCGACAACTTCCGCCGCCAGATCCAGCGGCTGGGCTTCAGCTACGACTGGAGCCGGGAGATCAGCACCACCCACGAAGACTACTACCGCTGGACCCAGTGGATCTTCCTCAAGCTGCACGAGCGCGGCCTGGCCTACATTGCCGAAGTGCCGGTGAACTGGTGCCCCGCCCTGGGAACCGTGCTCGCCAACGAAGAGGTGAAGGACGGTCGCTACGTCGAGACCGGTGACCCGGTCGAGCGCCGCAACATGCGGCAGTGGATGCTGAAGATCACCGAATACGCCGACCGGTTGCTGGAAGACCTGGATCTCGTCGACTGGCCCGAGAGTGTCAAGGAGATGCAGCGCAACTGGATCGGCAAGTCCACCGGCGCCGATCTGCGTTTCCTGGTGGCGGACTCCGACCTCTCGTTCACCGTCTACACCACCCGGCCCGACACCGTTTTCGGCGCCACCTACTGCGTGCTGGCCCCGGAGCACCCGCTGATCGACCACATCGTCGACATCGACTGCGAGGAAGAGGTCGAGGCGTACATCCAGCAGGCCAGGCAGAAGAGCGATCTCGCCCGCACCGACCTGGCGAAGGAAAAGACCGGCGTGTTCACCGGCGCCTATGCTCTGAACCCGGCCAACGACGAAGAGATCCCGATCTGGGTCGCCGACTACGTGTTGATGAGCTACGGCACCGGCGCCATCATGGCCGTACCCGGCCACGACGAGCGCGACCACGAGTTCGCTACCCAATACGATCTGCCCATTCTCGAGGTCATCTCCGGCAGCGACCGACCGATCACCGAAGCCGCCTACACCGGCGACGGCAAGCTGGTGAACTCCGGCTTCCTCGATGGTCACGACGTCGAAGAGGCCAAGCTGCGGGTGATCGAATGGCTGGAGATGTCGGCCGACGGTGAGCGCAAGGAGCAGTACAAGCTTCGCGACTGGTTGTTCTCGCGCCAGCGTTACTGGGGTGAGCCCTTCCCCATCGTGCATCTGGAAGACGGCTCGACGATCGCTCTGCCGGAAGACCAGCTGCCGGTCCGCCTGCCGGAAATCGACGAATACCGCCCCACCGACGACGGCAAGCCCCCCCTCGCCCGGGCCGGTGACGACTGGCTGATGGTGGAGCTGCCCGACGGCCGCAAAGGAGTGCGCGAGACCAACACCATGCCCCAGTGGGCCGGATCCTGCTGGTACTACCTGCGCTACATCGATCCGCGCAACGAAGACGCCCCCTGGGATCCGGAGCTCGAGAAGTACTGGCTGCCGGTCGATCTCTACGTCGGCGGCGTCGAGCACGCCGTGCTCCACCTGCTCTACGCCCGGTTCTGGCACAAGGTGCTCTACGATTGTGGCCTCGTGGCCTCGAAGGAGCCCTTCCAGAAGCTCTTCAACCAGGGCATGATCCTCGCCACCAGCTACCGCGACCAGGACGGCAAGTACCACCCCGCCGACTCCGTAGAAAAGCGGGACGGCGCCCATTTCGTGCCGGGCGACGATCGGCCGCTCGACGTCCAGGTCGAGAAGATGGCCAAGTCGAAGCTCAACGGCGTCGACCCGCTGCAGGTGATCGAAGAGTACGGCGCCGACTCGGTGCGGCTCTACGAGCTGTTCATGGGCCCCCTCGAGCAGACCAAACCCTGGCAGATGGAGAGTGTCGAGGGAATCTACCGATTCCTCGGCCGGGTCTGGCGTCTGGTGGTGAACGACCGCAACGGTGAGCTCTCGGAAAAGGTGGTCGACGATCCGGCGGAGAGCCAGGAAGAGCTGCGCAAGGTTCTCCATCGAACGATCCAGAAGGTCGGCGAGGACACCGAGGGGTTGCGCTTCAATACCGCTATCTCGCAGATGATGGTCTTCTCCAACGCGGCCACCCAGGCTTCGGCCCTGCCCCGGGCCATCCTGCTCGACTTCGTCCGGGTGCTGGCACCCTACGCCGCTCACCTGGCGGAAGAGCTGTGGTCCCGGCTCGGAGGAGAAGGCCTGGTGTGCCACGCCACCTGGCCCGAATACGATCCCGAGCTCTGCCAGGACGAGCTGATCACGGTCGTCGTGCAAGTGAAGGGCAAGCTCCGCGACCGGATCGAGGTCCCTGCCGGCACCGCCAAAGAGGAGCTGGAGCGGCTCGCCCTCGCAACCGAGGGAGCCCAGCGGGCCATGGGCGGCGCAACACCTCGCAAGGTGGTGGTGGTGCCCGACCGTCTCGTCAACATCGTGGTCTGACCCCGGTCGGAGAGCCCCAGGTGCCGAGCTCCGCTACCCTGTTGCGTTCCGCTCTCGACGAGCTCGGGAGCGGAACCTTCGTCGTCGTCACCGGTGCCGGGATCAGCCTGGCTTCGGGGATCCCCACCTTTCGCGGCCAGGACAAGGACGCGGTGTGGAAACGCGACATCACCGAGCTCGGCACCTTCCGCTACTTTCGCGAAGATCCCGCAGGCAGCTGGCACTGGTACCTCACCCGCTTCGACAAGGTTCTGGGCGCCGAGCCCAACCCCGCACACCGGGCCCTGGTCCGGCTCGAGCACTGGCACCAGGGGCGCGGCGGTCGTTACCTGCTGATCACCCAGAACGTCGACACTCTGCACGAAGACGCCGGCTCCGAAGCCATGGTCAAGGTGCACGGTAGCGCCGATCGCATCCGTTGCTCGCGCGACGGTTGCCAACACGGCGCGCCCACCGGCTCCCTGCCCCGCAACCAGTTCGATCTCGCGCCCTTCCTCGAGAGCCGTGAGCTGGACGATCTCCCCACCTGCCCCGCCTGCGGCGAGATTCTTCGCCAGCACGTCCTGTGGTTCGACGAGTACTACCAGAGCCACCACGACTACCAGTGGAACAAGGTCCAGGAAGCCGCCACCCGCATGCAGCTCGTGCTCTTCGTCGGCACCTCCTTCGCCGTCGGAGTCACCGACATGTTCATGCGCCAGGCCCTCGCCACCGGCACCCCCGTCTTCTCCATCGACCCCAGCGGCGCCACCGCTCCCTACCCCGGTATCCAGATCTTACGAGCCAAGGCCGAAGAGCTGTTGCCCGAGCTCTGCGACGACCTCGGCCTTTCGGGTTGAGGGTACCTGTTTTTCTCATTCGTCGAATGCATCGACGATTCTCTTCGTTCCGGGCGGGGTGGGCTACGCAGTCACCCTGCTCAACGCTGCGGCCCACTCCTCCGTGTTCTGCACGAGAATTAGCGCCCCGCGCATGCCCTGCAAGGCGCAGGTCACAAAGAACTCGGCCACATCATCCGAAGATTCGTCGGTGTGAAAGGCTGTGACGACGCCTTCGTAGTCAGTGCGTCCAGCAGAGACGGACTGACTACGATGCAATCGTCAATGCGATCGTGTACATCTTCAGAGCGATCTCCGAAGCATACGATCCAGCGGCAGCCTGCTTCGAGCAGCAGGATGGACGATCTCCGACGCCTGTCCTCACTCGCCGCCCGTACGCGTACAGAATCCAGAGGACGGACGGTCAGGGAGAGGTCGAGGTCCAGGCCGAGGTGTCGCCGGATTCGAAGCCGTCGGCGAAGAGGATGTCCGCACGACAGGTGAGGAAGGCCTCGTCGACGAAGGCATTGAAATCGGCCCCGTCTTCCGTGCGGAGATCGACGCTGCAGAGCACCGACGCCGTGCCGGCCGGGAAGGCGGTCACCAGCTGCTGCTCGAGCCACTCGCCGCCGGAGTCCTCGACGAAGGCCGTGCTGGCATCGACTCCCAGGGGGAGACCGGTTCAGGC
>CAZMEL010000173.1:0-17081 GCA_964565225.1 uncultured Thermoanaerobaculia bacterium
CCGCCAGGGATTCCTCGGATCGCAGCTCTTGCATCAGGCAGGTGGGCAGGCCTGCCACCCGGCAGACGAAGTCGGAGAGCAGGCGCTCTCGGGGCCTTTGGACGCTCGATTGCCGAGCGAGCTCTGGTTTCGGCACGCGGATTCCCCCAGTCCGGCTGTGCTGGACGAATCACAGCCTCGTTCGAAACCCGGCCCTGCGTCTTTCAAGGTCCGGGTGCTATGCCCGACAATCCCAGGAGGGCAGTTTAACAGCTTTTCTCCGGTCCTTCGATCTGGCCCTGGGCCGGGCCAGAGAGACCGTGGGGTGAATGGGCCCGGCTTCGGGACCGGCCTCGCGCGGATGGGTGGGGACAGACCGTCCGTGAAACCTGACAGGGTCGCGAGGAGCGAACGCCCATCCGTCGCCTCCGCTCGTCACCGGCTCCGTGGATTCCATGGCATCGCTCTTGCTTTGTTTCCTCGCATGATCGAATGTAGTCGAGACATGCCCATATCGCGCCTCACCTCCCGCCTTGCCGCCCTCTGTTGTTTCGTCGTCCTGGGCATTCCCCCGGCCTTCTCGGTCCAGGAGCCGGAGCTCGGCGAGGACGAAGCCTTCCGTTCCGAGACCCAGGTCACGGCCATGGACCTGCTGGTCGAGATCGAGGCGGGCGCCTGGCGGCGGTGGGCGACCGGCAAGGCCCGGAGCGACGGCCTGACGTCGGAAGATTTCGAGATCCGGATCGACGGCGAGACGCTGCCGGTGGTGGCGGTCGAGGTACCGCCGAGCCTGCTCGAAGAAGAGCGGGCCGAGGGAGCGGTTTCCGGAACGCCGATAGAGGTCGAGCCCTGGCATACGGTGATCTGGCTCGACCTGGCCCTGGCCGGCGCCGACGAGCTGCGCTGGGCAGCGAGCCGCCTGCAGGTCGCGGCCGAGCGCCTCACGGAGCTCGGGACGGTGGACATCGTGGCGGTGGAAGAAGCGCCGCGCCGGCTGGTCGCGGCGAGCCGTGACCCCGAGGCGGTGGCGGCCGTGCTCTCGCAGCTGGCGCTCTTTCCCGAGGGAGACGACCAGCTGGCGAGCCTGCGGGCGGCGGCGATCGCGGAGTGGGAGGAAGGCGCCTTCGATCCGCAGATGGCCGCGGCATTGGTCGCCGAGGAGCACCGGCTGGTGCGCTCGCGGCAGGATCTGATGCTCGACTGGCTCGGCGGCGAAGGTCAGCCGGTAGTAGGGCGTCGGGCCCTGTTCTGGATCAGCGGTGGATTCGATCTCGATCCGGAGACTTTCTACTCGAAGCTCACCGAGGTCTCGGCTGGAGAATCGGAGGAAGGGTCGGCTGCAGACGAGGGCACGGAAGGCGCGGTTCTGCGGCCCGAAACCGAAGCCCTGGCCGCTGCCCTCGCCGGCTACGGGTGGTTGACCTTTCCCATGTTGCGCCCGGAGCCGGAGCTCCTGGTGCCGGGGATTCGCCTGGGCAAGTGGTTGTTCCGAACCAAGGGACCCCACCTCGAGGAGCCGATCGTGCAAGACGCCGACCAGGAGATTCTCGACGCGGCGACCGAGCGGTGGGTCACGAATCGCCGCGACCGGTTGTTCTTCTTCGGCATCCACGGCACGAGAGAGGACCGCCGGGATCCCGACCGGGCCGAGGCCTATCTCGAGCTCGCCGAGGCCTTCGAGGGGCAGGAAAAGGCCGAAGAGGCGGTGGAAGCCTACGAAAAGGCGCTCTACCACTTCGCCGAGGATCCCAGGACCGCGGAGCGGCAGGCGGTGGCAATGGCGGGTCTGAGCCGTGCCCTGGCGGCGGCGGACCAGACCCTGGAGGCCGAGCGGGCGCGCGACGCGGCTCGGCGTCTCGATCCCGAGGCCGCCGCGGAGCTGGCTCCCAGCTCCGCCCTTCGGGCTCCCGCGTTGCCCCTGGCCCTGGTCGCCCATGCGACCGGGGGCCGCCTGGTGCGCAGCGACGACCTCACCGGTCCTCTCGATTCCATGGCCCGGCGAGTGCGGGTGACCTTCCAGGTCGAGGGGCTTCCCACCGGCGAGCTGCGTCCGGTCGAGGTCCGTTTCCTCGCCCACCGGCCGGAAACGCTTCGTTTTCCGGGCTGGGCTCGTTCGTCGACCCCGGCCTCCGTCGCCGGAGCTCGCGCTCGCCTCCTGCTCGAAGGCGTCGACGTGGCGCTTCTCGGCAACGGCCGCGATCGTCCCCTGCCGCTCGAGGTCGAGCCCGCAACCGGCTCGGAGGCCTGGCGGCTGGTGATCGGTAGGGCCGAGCCGGAGACGCTGCGTCCGAGCCGGCTGCGATGGACGGTCGGCTACGGTGGTTTCGAAGGGATCCTCGGTGTCGTGCACGGGGAGGTCGAGACCTGGCGATTCGAGGACGGACCTCTGGGGACCGAAGTCGATCTGCAGCCTCCTGCGGGCACGGAGGTCGTCTGTGTGCTGGTGGAGGATCTGGTCACCGGGCGGTGGAACGCGGAGCTGATCGACTTTTGAGGGTGAGCGCCTCGGGCAGACGCCGAGACGGGATATGATCGGACCACGGACCCACAGCTCACCCAGGAGATCCAGGATGGACAGATTCCCCCGGAACGCCGCGTTCAATCTCGGCTCGTTTCTCGTGTTCCTCGGCTTCGTCGCCTGCCAACCCGCCCCCCCGCCGGCGACCGAGATCGCCGACCTGGTCTTGACCCACGGCAAGATCGTGACCGTCGACGAGGCGGGCACCGAGGCCACCGCCCTGGCCGCCCGCGACGGGAGGATCGTCGCCCTCGGTGACGAGGAGGCGGTGCAGGAGTGGATCGGCGAAGGCACCGAGGTGATCGACCTCGCAGGCCGTCTGGCGATCCCCGGCTTCATCGAAGGGCACGGTCATTTCATGGGCCTCGGCGACGCCAAGATCCAGCTCGACCTGCGCTCCGCCGGCAGCTGGGACGACATCGTGGCCATGGTCGAGACGGCGGTGACAGAGGCCGAGCCCGGGCAGTGGATCCGCGGCCGCGGCTGGCATCAGGACAAGTGGAGCGGCACACCGGAGCCGAATCTCGAAGGATTCCCGCTGCACGGTGGCCTCAGCGCCGTTTCCCCCGAGAACCCGGTGCTCCTGACCCACGCCAGCGGCCACGCTCTCTTCGCCAACGCCAGGGCCATGGAGCTGGCCGGGATCGATGGCGCAACCGCCGATCCTGCGGGTGGAGAGATCCTGCGAGACGCCGCGGGGAGCCCCACCGGCCTGTTCCGCGAGACGGCGCAGGGGTTGATCCACCAGGCCCGCGATCGCGATGGCGCCAGCCAGCCCCGGGAGCAGCGGCGCATGGCCGAGCTGGCGGCCGAGGAAAGCCTCGCCAAGGGCATCACCAGCTTCCAGGACGCCGGCTCCTCCTTCGAGGTGATCGAGCTCCTGCGCGGTCTGATGCAGGAGGGATTCCAGGCGCCCCGGCTGTGGATGATGGTGCGGGCCGCGAACGACGATCTGCGGGCCCACCTGGCGCCCCTGGTCGAGGAGACGGCCGAGGATCTGCAGCTGCGGGTCGGCGGCATCAAGCTCTCCATGGACGGCGCCCTCGGCGCCCGCGGTGCCTGGCTGCTCGAGCCCTACAGCGACAGCCCGGGGTCGACCGGTTTGAACCTGGTGCCGGTCGAAACCGCCCGCGAGACCGCCGACATCGCCATCGAGTCGGGAGCGCAGCTCTGCATCCACGCGATCGGCGACCGTGCCAACCGCGAGGTGCTCGATCTCTTCGCCGACGCCTTTGCCGCCCATCCCGAAAAGACCGATCTGCGCTGGCGGATCGAGCACGCCCAGCACCTGCATCTCGACGACATCCCGCGCTTCGCCGAGCTCGGGGTCATCGCCTCCATGCAGGGTGTGCACTGCACCTCCGATGCTCCCTGGGTTCCCGATCGCCTGGGCGATCAGCGCAGTGAGGAAGGCGCCTACGTGTGGCAGAAGCTGATGCAGTCGGGCGCGGTGGTCACCAACGGCACCGACGCCCCGGTGGAAGACGTGAGCCCCGTCGCCAGCTACTACTCGAGTGTCTCCCGCCTGCTGCCCGACGGCTCTCGTTTCTATCCCGACCAGCGCATGTCGCGCCTGGAGGCCCTCGAGAGCTACACCCGCAACGTCGCCTTCGCCGCCTTCGAGGAAGATCTCAAGGGAACCCTGGAGGTGGGCAAGCTGGCGGACATCACGGTGCTCTCGAAGGACATCCTGACGGTGGCGGAAGAAGAAATCCCTTCTGCCGAGGTGGTCTACACGATCGTCGGTGGGAAGGTTCTCTACCGCGGGGAGAGCTGAGCGCTAAGCGCGTCAGGCTTCGGCGCCGAGCAGCTCTTTGAGCTGACCCCGGCGATAGGCCCGGCTGATCATCAGACGGGTGCCGTTGTCGAGCTCGGCCACGGCTTCGCTGCCGGTGCCGGGCTCGATCTTGCGGACCCGGTCGATGTTGACCAGCGTCGAGCGGTGAATGCGAAAAAAGACCTTGGGATCGAGACGATCGGCGAGGCGGGAGAGGGGCTCGCGCATCAGGTGGGTTTCCGCGCCGCAGTGGATCTTCACGTAGTTGCGGGCCGCCTCGATCCAGTCGATCTCGTCGACCTTTACCAGGTATACGCTGCCCTGGGAGCGCACGACCAGGCGATTCGGGCGCCTGGGGCCGGGCCGAGCAGAGGCGACCAGGCGATTCATGTTGGAGCCGAGCTGCGCGAAATGCCGAAAACGGTACCTTTCCCGGGCCCGGTCGAGGGCGCGGACGAGTCGCGGCTTCTCGAAGGGTTTCACCAGGTAGTCCACGGCATTGGCTTCGAAGGCTTCGAGGGCGAATTGCTCATCGGAGCTGGTGAAGATCGCGGTCGGCAGCAGCTCGACCCCGATCGCTTCGACCACCTGGCGGGCGTCGAGCTGGGGACGCGACATCTCGAGAAATACGAGATCCGGGCTCTTGTGGTCGATGGCGCGGATCGCCGCTCCGGCGCTGTCGCACTCCGCGGTGATCTCGATGTCGGGCTCGCGGTGCAAGAGCTCCCGGAGCTTCTGCCGGCTGGAGGGATCGCTGTCGACGATGATCGCCTGCATGCTCAAGATCGGGTCTCTCCAAGGTGCTCCGGCCGGAAGATCCAGGAGCCGGAGTCGAAGGGGTGGTCGAGGTCTGGCCGAAAAGGTCCGGCCTTCTCCTTCTAGTACGTTACGGCAGCGAGGTTGTTCTTGTTTCGCGCCTCGCCGCGAAGATTTCTCCTTCTCCGGAAAGGGTAAGATGCCACCATGAACATCATCGCGGCGATGGCGGAGAATCGGGTGATCGGCGGGTCGGAAGGTTTTCTCTGGGATCTGCCGGAGGAGCGCCGGCAGCTCTTCGGCCTGATCGAAGGGCAGGTGGTGATCCTCGGCCGCCGGGCCTACGAGCTGTTCGGCTCCCAGCTCCCGAGCTCGCGGACCCTGGTGGTCAGCCGAACCCTCGGCGAGGCCCCGGGTGTCGTGGTGGCTTCGAGCCTCGAAGGAGCCCTGGCAGAGGCCTGGAGCCTCGGACGCAAGATCTTCTGTGCCGGCGGAGCGAGCCTCTTCGAGCAGACCCTGCCCCTGGCCGGGCGGCTCTACCTCTCGACGGTGCACGGCCAGTTCGAGGGCCCACACCGGTTTCCTCCCCTCGCGGACAGCGAATGGGTGGAGGAGCGGCGGCGGGAGTACCAGCGCTTCGATTTCACCGTCTACCGACGCGTGAGCTGAGCGGACGCCTCGGCTCGCAACGGGCGTCTCATCCGTCTCATTCCGTCTCGAAAGATCTCAGCCGATCTCGCGCCGGAGCAAGGTCGGAGCGTGGCGGCAGCTATCTTAAGCTATTGAAATAAAAAGACTTGGGCTGAAGGCTCAGAGCCTTCGATCCTGGCACGAAGCCTGCGGAAGGAGTGGGAACCATCCGAACCACGCCTTGAAAGGAGCTTCCCATGCAGGCAGCGATCCAAGTCTGGACGTCGCGAATCCGTCGCGGGATTCTCGGTGCTCTTCCGCTCGTTCTGTCGGCCCAGCCGGTGCTGGCCGGACCCACCGTCGTACCCACTGCCGAAGGTCAGATCGGCGAGCCGCTCGGAGCGAGCGACTTGCCCGCCGGACAGCGCTTCATCCCCATCGGAGGAGATATGGGAGACATCCTCTGCGGTGGCCCTGTGGTCCCCGGGGGCTCGCCTCCGCCTTCTCCCGAGCTCCGCTTCCTGACCGACGAGATTCACGGCATCCCGAATCCGGTGCCGATCGATATCCTGCCCGTGACAGTCGACGGTGTCGAAAAGGTATTGCCGGCGAGCACGGTCTGGACCGCGGACTCGATGGCGACGGCCGTGTACACCGTCAGCACCGACGGAACCATGCCCGATACCCAGAGAGTCACGGTCACCATCGTCCCGACCGTCCCCGGGCAGTCCAGCTTCGTGGTGCTCGACAACATTCCCACCTTTCCCGATCCCAACATCAATACCGTGGGTGTGGCGGCCGACGACCAGGGGCGTGTGACCGTGGCCTACACCGACCTCACCGGTGGCGTGGCGCAGGTCCGCGGCCAGCAGATCGACGGGGTGACCGGGCTACCGATCGGCGACTCCTTCGGCATCAGCGATGTCGGCCACGCCACGCCGTCGGTCGCCCTGCTCGATCCTGCCGGCAATCGGTTGATCGTGCCCACCTCGGACTTTGCCGCGATTCGTGGCAACCTCATCGACACCTCGGGAGGCACACCCGTCGTGCTTCCGGAGTTCCCGATCAGCACCACCCCGGCGGCCTTCGCCAATTTCTTGCCGGTGGCCGCCTCGGCTCCGGGAACCGGCGGGATGGTCGCCTGGGAGAATCTCTCGGGCGCGCAGGGAGATCCGGTCAACATCTTCGCCCGTCGCTTCGATGCCGAGGGCAATCCCATCGGAACGGATTTCATGGTGAATACGACCACCGCCAACGCCCAGGGCCAGCCCTCGGTTGCGATGGATCCGGCGGGCAACATGGCAGTCGCCTGGGCCGGTGATTCGTCGACTCCCGGCGATGGGCTCGACGTCTTTCTTCAGGTCTATGACGCCTCGGGGCAACCGATCGGCGGCGAGATCCGGGTGAACACCGACACGTCCGGGGAGCAGGATCGCCCGGACGTTCGTTTCATGCCCGAGCTCGACGACCAGGGACGGGTCCAGGTCGCGGTGATCTGGCGAGACAGCGATCTACCCGGAGGAACGAGCCCGCGAGGAACCGGCCAGAGCTACCGTTGTTTCTCGATCGACGGGCTCGTCGACCCGATGCCGATCTTCGCCGATGGCTTCGAATCGGGCGATACCAGCTCGTGGTCGGAAAGCAATCCTTGAGACCGGGTCTCGGAATCGTCGCTCAGGTCATCCGTTCGTCGAGATAACACCAGGCCCAGTCTTCGCCGGGCTCGAGCGAGGCGACGATCGGATGCCCCGTTTCGTGGTGGTGCCGGGTGGCGTGTTGGTGGGCGGAGGAGTCGCAGCAGCCCACGTGGCCGCAGGTGAGGCAGATCCGCAGATGCACCCAGCGGTCGCCGGTCTCGAGGCATTCCTCGCAGCCGCGAGCGCTGGGCTGCACGGGTCGGGTCTGCTCGAGGTGGGTGCAGGTATCGGATCTCGCCGGGGGCTCGACCGTGGCCTCGGGGTCGAAGGCGACTTTCTGCACCATGGGAGACAGGACTTCCGGGCGGGAGGCCGGAGAGCTACCCGCAGCCCGGATCTCGGCGCGGCGGGAGCTCTCGCGGTCGCGCTGGATGATCTGGGGGTCGAGCCCGAAGGTTTCGAAGGTCTCGCTGGCCAGGAGGAGGGTCGACTCGAGATCGTCGGCCGCCACCAGATCGGCTCCCGACTCGGCGAGGGCGGCGCAGGAGGTCAGCGAGCGAGTCCGCACCAGGATCCTCATGTCGGGATTCAGGCTGCGGGCCACCGCCACCACGGCCTCGGCGTCGGTGGCCTCGTCGTCGGCCACCACCAGGAGTCGCGCGCGTTCGATTCCGGCATGGCGCAGGGCCTCGGTCTTGCGGTTGTCGCCGCGCAGCACCGGAATCCCCAGGGCTTCGACCTCGTCGGCCCCGGAGGGGCTGAGGGTGAGCACGGCCAGGGGAAGGTCGTGCTCGTGCAGGGTGCGGGTCAGGCGTCGGGCCGACGGGCCATAACCGGCGACCAGCACGTGCTCGCGCAGGCCGGAGAGCTCGTCGCCCAGGTGGCGGCCATCGGCGGTATCGGGAAGAGGCGCGGATGGATCCTTGCGCTGGGCGATCGACGAGCCGAGCTGTGCCAGCAAAGGGGTCGCGACCATCAGCACTACGGTGGCGGCAATGAAAGTCTGGGAGCCGAGGCCGAAGGGCTGGAGCCCCATGGGTTGGCCGGTGCGCTCGAGCACGAAGGAGAACTCACCCACCTGCGCCAGCAGCAGCCCGGCGCCGAAGGAGACCTTCCACGATTCTCCGAGAGCGAGGGCCGCCACGGTCGTGGTCGCGATCTTGATCACCAGCACACCGACCACCACCAGCAGCACCATGGGCAGGTTCTGGACGAGGAACTGGAGGTCGAGCAGCATTCCTACGGACACGAAGAAAATGGCGCTGAAGAGGATCTGCAGGGGCATGATCTCGGCGAAGGCGTGGTGGCTGAACCGGCTCTCGCTCACCACCAGGCCGGCGAGAAAGGCCCCGAGAGAGACGCTGATGCCCGCCAGGCTGGTGAGGTAGGCGGTACCGAGGCAGATGGCGATCACCGTGAGGAGGAAGACCTCCTGGGAGCAGGTCTGGGCGACCTTTTCGAGAATCAGCGGCATCAGCCGGCGTGCGGCGGTGAGGGCGACCACGATCAGCACCGCCGCCTTGCCCAGGGCGAGAGCGATCTCGCCGCTGCCACCCCCCTGGCCCGCCAGGGCGGGGACCAGCATCACCATGGCGATGATGCCGAGATCCTGGAAGATCAGAAAACCGAGGCCGATCCGGCCATGGCTCGTACCCGTCTCGCCCCGGTCGCCGAGGAGCTTGAGCACGATGGCGGTGGAGCTGAGGGCGACCAGGAAGCCGCTGAAGATCGCCGTGGGCCAGTCGAGGTCGAAGAGACGCAGGATGCCGGCCGTCACCAGAGTGGCGAGGGTGACCTGCAGTCCGCCGCCACCGAAGATCAGCCGGCGAATCCGGTGCAGCTTCTCGAGGCTGAACTCGATGCCGATGGTGAAGAGCAGCAGGATCACGCCGAGCTCCGCCGCCTGGTCGACGAGAGACTGGTTGGTCACCAGGCCGAGGGCGTTGGGGCCGATCAGGACACCGGCCGCGAGAAAGCCGACGATCGGCACCAGGCCGATGCGTGAGCACAGGTAGGCGATGACGGCTCCGGCGAGGAGCAGGCAGACCGCTTCGAAGAGGAAGGCGGGCGCTGCCGCCGCGAGGATCGGTGGAATGGGGAAAGGCATCGGAGGATTCTCTTGCACTGCGAGCACCCATGCAAGCACCGAAGCGAGAGGGCTCAGCCGCTAGGACGGGTCGGCGGTGGAAGTCTGGTGTTCGTGAGATGAGTGCGATAGCTTGCACTCCACACCGGACAGGAGCAATCGCAAGGCATGGCGAGAATCGAAGGCATCAGAATCCAGAATTTCCGAGCCCTCCGGGATCTCACCCTGGGAAAGCTCTGGAACACACAAGCGGTCGTGCCTCTGACTCCGGTTACTGCGGTCATCGGCAAGAACGGGGTGGGAAAGACAACGCTGTTCGATGCGTTTGGTTTCTTGGCCGATTGCCTCCGAGATGGGGTCGAAGAAGCATGTGATGCCCGTGGCAGAGGCGGATTCGAAAGGCTTCGTTCCCAGGGTAGTGAAGGGCCGATCTCCTTCGAGGTCTACTATCGACAGAGCCGCAAGGCACGCCCCATCACGTATGAGCTCTCGATCGGGCTCGACGGCAGTCGAAGGCCCTATGTAGAGAGAGAGCGTCTGCGACAGAGGAGGACCGGCCAACGCCGAGGGCGTCCGTTCTCCTTTCTCATCTTGGAAGACGGCAAAGGTTCTGCTTGGAAGGGTGATGCGCTGGGTATCGAAGAGCCTGCTGGAGAGGGCGAGGTTGCCGAGGTATCGCGGGCAAGAAAGGAAGAGCACGGAGAGCGCGAAGACTTCGAGCTGTCGGACCCGCGGAAGTTGGGCATCGCTACCCTGGGAGCCCTCAAACAACATCCACGCATCGCGGCTTTTCGCGAGTTCATGGAACGGTGGTACCTCAGTTACTTTGCTCCCGATGCCGCTCGTGGCCTTCCGATGGCCGGTCCCCAACCGCACCTCGATACGCGAGGCGACAACCTGGGAAATGTCGTTCAATTCATGGAGCGTGAGCATCCGTTGCGTCTGAAGAAGATCCTTCGGTCGATCGCGGCCAAGATTCCCGGCATCGAAACGATCGATACGCATCGGACAGAAGACGGTCGGCTCCTGCTTCGATTCAATGATCGCGGTTTTCAAGATCCTTTCTTCGCCCAGCAGATGTCCGATGGAACGCTGAAGGTCTTCGCCTATCTTCTCTTGCTCCAGGATCAGGACCCGCCTTCCTTCATCGGTATCGAAGAGCCCGAGAACGGTCTCTATCCCAAGTTGCTGGAAGCGCTCGCAAATGAGTTGCGCGACCACGCGGCCTCTGCCGGTGGACCACAGATCTTCGTAACGACCCATCAACCCTACTTTGTCGATGCCCTGGAGCCGTCCGAGGTCTGGATCCTCGAGAAAGGAGGCGATGGCTTCTCTCGTGTGCGCCGGGCCAGCGACGATTCCATCGTGCGGTCGATGGTGCAAGAAGGGTTGCCACTGGGCAGTCTCTGGTATAGCGACTACCTGGAACCTGTCTGATGCACTTCGAAGTGCTCGTGGAGGATGCTTCCGGGAAAATTGCTCTCCAGGAGATCCTGGGAAAGATCCTAGCTCCGCCCCACACCTTCCGAGTCATTTCCTACCGGGGAGTGGGCCGTCTCCCCAGAGGTCTTCGAACCGTTTCCGAAGCCAGGCATCGAATCCTCCTGGCTCAACTACCCAGACTGTTGCGGGGCTACGGGAAGAGTCTGGGAGGAATCTCGGCCGCGGTAGTCGTGGTCGTCGATCTGGATCAGAAAGACTGTGGGAAGCTGAAATCCGAGCTCCTCGATCTACACCGCCGATGTGATCCGGCTCCCAGGGCACTGTTCCGTATTGCCATCGAAGAATTCGAAGCTTGGCTGTTGGGCGATCGCGAGGCCATCTCGTGTGCTTATCCACGGGCAAGAACATCGGATTTGGACACCTACCGACAAGATTCCATCTGTGGCACCTGGGAGCTGTTGGCCGACGCCATTCATCCGGGCGGAGCGAAGAAGTTGAAGGCGGAGGGCTGGCCAGCTCCTGGTCGGGCAAAGTGTGATTGGGCGCGCAAGATCGCCCCACACATGGAACCCGAGCGAAACGAGTCGCCGAGCTTCCAGGTGTTTCGTAGCGGTCTCCTTCGACTGGCACAGGAGGATGCCGAGGTTTGATCAGGAGCGCCCGGTGGGGTTTTCGTCCATTTTATGCTATGGTGAAATAATCATGAGCAATGGAAGTTGGTGCCGGAGCGTGGGCATCCTGCTGGCCGGGTGGCTCGTCGTCGGATGTTTCGGGATCCGAGACACAGACACGGGGCCGCAGGCCGTGACGGGGGACGGGGAGAGGCAAATGGAGGTTGCCGTGGGCCCCAGAGAGGGCCGAGAGGAAGAGCGGCCGACCCTGGAAGAGCTGCGGACGACGGTGGCGCGGCGGCCGGCAGATCCGGAGGCGAGGCAGGCGCTGGCCCGGGGGCTCGGCTCCAGGGGGCTCTACGGAGAGGCGGCCGAGCAGTGGCGCCAGGCCCTGGCTCTCGATCCCGAGAATCGCTCGATCCGAGGCCGTCTGGCCGCTAGCCTGTACCTCGAGGGGGAGGTGACCGAGGCGGCGGCCGTGGTGGATCGAGCGGTGCGCGAAGGGGAAGCGGTGCCGGCGGTCCTGCCGGCATTGCTCGAGTCCGGCGAGCCCCCGAGGGCTCGGATCCGGACTCTCGAGGGTGAGGGCCTGGCGCGGCGATTGGGAGCGCCCGTGCGGGTCGACTCCGGGGGGGCGGCCCAGGCCGCCGAGACCTCGATCGTCGCCGCCGGCAACGAGATGCTGGCGGCCTGGAACGACCAGCGCGACGGCTTGCAGAGCGGGGTCTGGCGGCTCGGCGTCGCCACCTCTTTCGATGGTGGAGCGACATGGAGTGATTCTCTGCTGCGACCGCCGAATCCCGAGCCGACCCGCTACGAGGGCGACCCGATGACCGCCTACGATCCGCGCACCGGCTCCTTCTGGGCCGGGGCGGTGGAGTTTTTCGCCGGGGGTCGGGTCTACATCGCCCGCAAGCCGCCGGGAACGACGGTCTTCGAGAGTCCGGTGGTGGTGGCGTCGGACTCGTCGTTCGACAAGGGCTGGATGGCGGCAGGGCCGGCGCCGGGGAATCCCAACAGCACTCACCTCTACGTGGCCTACTCCTTTCCCATGGCGATGCGGGTGTCGAGCGATCTCGGCGCCACCTGGTCGGCGGAGAGGCTCCTGCACCCCGACGGCATCAGCTTTCATCCGCGGGTCGGCCCGAACGGAGAGCTCTACCTGCTCTTCGTCGAGCTCTCGGCCATCGAACGGGTGCGCCTGCAGCGCAGCCTCGACGGCGGGGCCACGGTAGGAGCGGCGACCTCTGTCGTCCAGCGGGTGGACAGCTGGGACTTCCAGGACGGCAGCCGGTTCCCGGGCCGGTTCCGGGTGGCGCAGATCGTCTACCTGGCGGTGAGCCCGGTCGACGGGGCCCTGTACTGCGTGTACTTCGACACCACCTCGACCGCCGGCGGCAACGCCAATGTCGATCTCTACCTGGTGCGTTCGGACGACGGCGGCGCGAGCTGGACCTCGCCCGTGGTGATCAACGGCGATACCGATCCGCCCGGCGACCAGTTCTTTCCCTGGCTCGAGGTCGATGCCAGCGGTCGCCTGCACCTGGCCTACTTCGACAGCCGGTACACCGTGCAGGACGACGACGTGGAAGACGGCCGGTTCGACATCACCTACGCCACCAGCGGCGACCGTGGCGCGAGCTGGACCGAGATGCGGGTCACCGACTCGCCGTTCGGCTCGGGCATGTCCGACTGGAACGGCACCGGCCAGTTCATGGGCGACTACATCGGCCTGGTGCCGACCGGCGACGGCGGAGCGCTGGTGGTGTATCCCGCCAGTGTCGGTGCCGACCTCGACATCTTCGCTCAGCGCATCTCTGCCGGGCCCGAGATCTTCACCGATGGATTCGAGTCGGGAGATACCTCGGCCTGGAGCGTGGTTGCTCCCCGAACCCCTTCCGCGCTCGGCGGGAGCGGGGGCCGGGGGGTGAGCGTTTTCTGAATCCCGACCGCAAGAAACCCGAGTCTCCGGGGTTCTACCCGAGGAAGGGCAAACGAGACCTTTCCCCAGGAGACCCACATGAGACTCGAAGCTTCCTTTCGACGACCCGGGGCGGCGGCTTGCCGGTCCCACTTCCTACCCATCCTCGCGCTCGTCCTGCTGAGCGTCTCGGCGGCCGGGCCGGCGCGGGCCGAGCCCCTGGAGCTGCCGTGGAAGGCCGCCGGTCTCAGCGAGCGGCAGGCGGCCGCCCATCTTCTCGACCGCCTGGCTCATGGCCCCCGACCCGGTGACATCGATCGGCTGGTGGAGATGGGGCTCGAGACCTGGGTCGAGCAGCAGATCCGGGGCTCGCTGCCCGATCCCGAGGTCGATCGCCGGCTCTCACGATTGCGCAGCCTCGAGCTCGGCCTCGACGAAATGGCCGAGATCTACGTCGAGAAGGGCACGGCCGTGCGGATGGCGGAGCGCGATGGCGTGCTCGACCGCAGCGACCTCGAAGAGATCCGGGCGGCCTTCGAAGAAGGGGACGGGGAGCGCTCCATGGCCTCGGGCGGAGAGATTCGCGGCAAGGTTCTGGCCTATGCCCGAGAGAAGGGCCTGCGGTCGAGCCGGGAGCTGATGGGGGAGCTGATGACCCAGAAGCTGGTGCGAGCGCTGGACTCGAACAACCAGCTGACGGAAAGGATGACCGACTTCTGGTTCAACCACTTCAACGTTTCCCTCACCGACAACCAGAGCCGCATCTACCTCCTGGCCTACGAGCGCGACGCCATTCGTCCGCACGTGCTCGGCGAGCTCCTGCCGATGCTCGAGGCGACCGCCCGGCATCCGGCGATGTTGCATTACCTCGACAACACCCGGTCGGTGGCCGAGGAGGGGGCGCCGACCCTCCTGGATTCGATGCTCACCTCTCGCCGTGGAGGGCGCCGCGGCGGATTCCGGGATCGCTCGAGGCCGCCGCGCCAGCTGCCCGAGAGCCTGGCCGCCCGCAGGCCCACCGGCCTGAACGAGAACTACGCCCGAGAGCTCCTGGAGCTCCACACTCTCGGCGTGGACGGCGGCTACACCCAGGACGACGTGGTCGAGGTGGCTCGGGCCTTCACCGGCTGGACCGCCTACCCCAACGGGCCCGCCAGAGAAGAGGCCGAACGCCGGCTGGCGAGAGTGAAGCGATTCCCACGAGCAGGTTTCGTGGTCGAAGAAGGGTTCATCTTCCGCGCCGACGTCCACGACGCCGGTGCCAAGACCGTGCTCGGCCACCGTCTGCCTCCGGGCCGGGGAATCGAAGACGGTGTCGAGGTGCTGGAGATCCTGGCGGAGCACCCCTCGACCGCCCGGCACCTCGCCCGCAAGCTGGCGGTGCGCTTCGTCCGCGACGAGCCCCCGGCCGCCCTGGTCGATCGCCTGGCCACGACCTTCGAGGCCAGTGGCGGCGATACCGCCGAGGTCTTGAGGGCGCTGGTGGCGTCGCCGGAGTTCTGGAGCGAGGAGGCGCGGCAGAGCAAGATCAAGTCTCCGTTCGAGCTGGTGGTCTCGGCGCTCCGAGCCCTCGACGCCCGGGTCACCGAGCCGCGAGAGCTGATCGAGTGGGTAGGGCGCCTGGGGCAACCTCTCTATGCCTACCAGGCCCCCACCGGCTATCCCGACCGGGCCGATGCCTGGGTCAATACCGGCTCGCTGCTCGGGCGCATGAACTTCGGTCTCGAGCTGGCATCGGGGCAGATCTACGGCACGCGCTTCGATCTGCGGGCCCTCGGCCAGCTCGGTGGCGAGCCCGAGTCGCTCCGGCACGCCCTGGAGACCTTCGTGCCCGTCTTGCTGCCCGAGCGACCCAGCGACGAAACGATCCGCCGCCTCCTGCCGGTTGCGCACGATCCCGAGCTCGCCGTCGAGGTGGCGGGTCGAGCCGAAGGCGAGCCGCAGTCGCGGGCACAGTCGCAGACACCCGATGTGCTCGCCCAGGTGGTGGGAGTGATTCTCGGATCCCCGGAATTCCAACGCAGATAGACAGGGTAGTAGGAGACGGATCATGATTGATCGAAGAGCCTTCTTGAAGTCCGGTGGAATCTCCCTTCTGACCCTCGGTGCCGGCCCCGCCTTCCTGCAGCGCGCCGCTCTCGCGGCCCGGGAGCCGGCGGCGCACAGCAGGCGCAAGGTGTTGGTCACCATCTTCCAGCGCGGAGCCATGGACGGCCTGATGGCCGTGCCGCCGCTCGGTGATCCCCACCTGCGAAAGCTGCGTCCGCAGCTGGCCATGAGCGGCTCGCGGTCGGCGGGAGATCGCTCCGTGCACGACCTCGGGGTCGGTTTCGGCCTGCATCCGGCCCTCGAAGATCTACTACCCTCGTGGCGCGACGGCAACCTGGCGATCGTGCACGCGGTCGGCTCTCCCGATCCCACCCGTTCTCATTTCGATGCCCAGGACTACATGGAAACCGGCACCCCCGGCCGCAAGGGCACTCCCGACGGCTGGCTCAACCGTGTCGCCGGGCACCTCGGTCACGACGCCACCCCCTTTCGAGCGGTTTCGATCACCTCGGCCCTGCCGCGTTCGCTCTACGGAACCGCACCCGCCCTGGCGGTCACCGACCTGCGCGAATTCGACATCTCCCGCGCCGCGCGAGGTGGCGGCGGAGATCGCGGCAAGGGTTTCGAGGCCCTCTACGAAGAGACCTCCCAGGATCTGCTCCGCACCACCGCCCAGGAAACCTTCGAAGCCGTCGACACTCTGCGCCAGCTCGACGTCTCCCGCTATCGCCCCGCGGCCGGCGTCGAGTATCCGTCTTCACCTCTCGGTCGCAGCCTGCAGCAGATCGCCTTCCTGGTGAAATCGGAGGTGGGTCTCGAGGTGGCGTTCGCCGAGTCCGGAGGCTGGGATACCCACGTGCAGCAGGGAACCGGCCGCGGCAGCTTCGCCCGCCGCGCGCAAGATCTCTCACGGTCGATCGCCGCCTTCTGGAAAGACCTCGGCACCTACCGCGACGACGTCTTGGTGATGACCATGACCGAGTTCGGCCGCACCGTGCGCCAAAATGGCTCCGGCGGCACCGACCACGGCCACGGCTCCTGCCTCTTCCTGCTCGGCGGCGGCGTCGACGGCGGCAAGGTCCACGGCCACTTCCCCGGCCTCGATCCCGACCTCCTCTACGAAGGCCGAGACCTCCCCGTCACCACCGACTTCCGCTCCGTCTTCTCCTCCGTCGCCAGCCACCGCTTCGACCTCGATCCGGGCGTCGGTCTGTTTCCCGGGTGGAAGCGGGAGGAGCTGCCTCTGTTTCGGGGGGCTTGAGTTGGAGCCCTTGCGAAAGAGCCTGTCCGTCTATCTCCAATGCCCGACTCCTGGCCATCGACCAGGAGACCGTGACCTACCGTTTGGAAAGACTATCGAGCTGGAGTCTTTTGGAAGGTAAGCGTGATCCCCGGAGTGGAATTCTTGCGCCGATTCGCGCAGCACATTCTGCCTGACGGCTTTGTCCGGATTCGATACTACGGGCTGCTGGCGAACCGAGGTCGAGACGAGCGTATTGCGCAATGCCGATCCCTCCTCGATACCGATGGTCTTCAGATCGGCGAGATCGAAGCTGCGCCAGCCACCCTTGAAGGTGCCTGGCGTTGCCCGGTCTGTGGAGAGGGAGAGCTGGTGCTCTACGGTCCTCTCTCGGAGATGCCTCCTGCTCGACCCAGCGTTGAGAACGCGCGGGC
>CAZMEL010000174.1:0-17031 GCA_964565225.1 uncultured Thermoanaerobaculia bacterium
AATCGACGAGCTGGGTGTGGAAGAGCTTGAGCCCCCGAGCCGAGAGCGAGGGACGCCCCTCGGGCGGGGTGGGGTCGTAGATCTGCCAGCCCCGGGAGGGTGTGAAGGCTTCTACCCATGCGTGGGCATTCTGCTGGCGGACGATGTAGTAGCTCTCGAGAGGGTTGAATTCTGCACCGAGAAAGCCGGTGACGAACCGTGCGGGGATACCCTCGGCCCGCAACATCAGCACCATGGCGGTGGCGAAGAACTCGCAGTGTCCGCTGCGGAAGGTGAAGAGAAAATCTTCGATCGGGCTCTCGCCGGTCCGGCCGAGCATGTCGGTGGTGTAGGCGTATTCCGTGAGCAGATGCTCCTCCAGCCGATCGAGCCGCTCCTCGGGGCTTCCCTCCCCCATCACCGACCGGGCCAGCTCGCGCATGCGTGGGGTCGCGGCGTCGGCGCCGAGGGCGGTGAGGTCAATCTCGGGGTGAGTATCGAGCTGAGCGGCGATCACCGGCCCGGGTGCCAGCTCCACCTGGTATCGCAAGGTCTCCCGCCTCTGGCCGACCGGCAGCAACACCGCACCGCCGGGATCGAGCCCGAGCGAGGGGAAGAAATCGATCTCCAGGCTCGAGGTCTCGCTCGGCAGCACCAGGCCGACACTCGGCAAGGGCTCCAGAAAAATCTCCGCGCTGCGGCTCTCCCGCGGAGGAGGGCCGAGCCGAAAGACCCGCCCTTCCCGCGGCTGGAGCAGCCGCGAACGCTGTAGGCGACGGAACCAGCGGCGGTTCTCGTAGTGCTCGAAAGTGGCGCCCTTGAATCGCAGCTCTCCCGGATTCTCGATCGGCTCGGCGTATTGCACCCGCATGGCCACGTTGCGATTGCCGCGAATCGAGGTGGTGAGATCGAGGTCGACGGAGTCGCTGAAACCCGTGGTGCGGCCGATTCCCGAGACCCCGGCTCCTTGACCGAGCACGAAGGGCTCGCGGAACCGGGGCATGGCGGCGAAGAGAGGGATCGCCACCAGCAGCACCAGCAGCGTGCCCGCGAGCAGCGGCGCACGGACCGGTATCCGCTCGACCAGGGCTTCCGGGTCGCGCTGGGCCCAACCCTGGCCGGCGACCACGTGCAGATGCGCCAGCCGGGCCAGAGCCAGCAGACCGGCCACCAGGAAGGCCAGCAGGTAGAGACCCACCGTGACGTGGGAGCTGGTGGCCATGGCGCCCACGAAGACGAAGAAGATCGCCACCATGAGATGCCACTTGTCCTTCTCGTGGCGGATGGAGAAGAGCTTGACCACCACCAGAAAGAGGATCAGGTGCAAGAGCGCCTTCACCGGGCTCGAACGCACGAAGGTCAGGCGGATGTCGATGAGGAAGAAGGGCAGGTAGGCCAGGCCCAGAACATTGAGCGCCCAGTCGGGGAGCCAGGACGGGTTGTCGGCGTCGGCCCGCTGCAGGAAGTAGATCACCGCCAGGCAGTAGAGGAAGAGCGCCGGCCACTCGAGCACCTGGTTGAAGGGCAACGGAATCGGCGCCAGCAGCGCCAGCCAGCCGAGCAACATTCGTTTCTCGCGCGCGAAGGTCATGCGGTCGCCTCCTGCCGGGAAGGGAGCGGTTCCTGCGGCTCCATGGCCAGGTGGAGGTGCAGGGTCGGGTCGTCCGGAGGCACCAGCGGGGTCGACGACACCGGCAGGGGCCCGACCAGGGCCAGGATCTCGAGAAGAGTCCGGCGCTGGCGGGCGCCGGAACCGAACACGACGCGCCGCTCCCGGGTCACCAGGCCGACCTCGAACCCCTGGGCCAGGTGGTCGAGGGCCGCCGTGGCCGCTTCGCTCACCAGACGTTCGAAACGCCGGGCGGCGGCCTGGTCCTGCAGGGAGCCCACCGCGTTGTCGAAGAGGATCAGCAGCCGCCGGCTCTCCTCCGACTCCTGCTCCTTGAAGATCAAGCTGCCGATCCGCGCGCTCTGCTTCCAGTGGATGGCCCGGGGATCGTCACCCGGTCGAAAGGAGCGCAGGCCGTGCAGGCCATGCCCCCGGCCCGAGCGGCGGGAGGCCTCGTCTCCCGAGCGCCCTTGTCGGGTGGGAAAAGTGCCTCCCGGAGGATAGATCTCCGGAAACACAAGGATCTCTTCGTCGATCGGATACCGCACGCCCTTGTGGAAGAAACCGAGGGGGAAGAGGCTGTTGAGCCGCACCCCCTGCAACCGGAATCGACCCCGCCGCCGGAACTGGACCTCGATCGCGCCGCGGTCGGTCTGCAGGCGCGGGAGATAGGGGATCAACCGAGGCACCGCTCGCCGCGAAGACGACGCCGGCTCCGGGCTCATGTCGCCCGGTCCGACGGAGAGCACCAGGAGCCAGCGGGGCAACCAGCGACTACGATTCTCGACCGTCGCCTCGAGGCGGGTGAGACGGTTGGCGAAGACCTCGGGCGGCGGGTGGATGGCGATGCCGAGGCCACGCACGTTGCGGCTGGCGAGCACCTGGGACACCAACAGGGTGGCCCCCATGATCGCCAGGACGAGAAAGAGCCCGTTGTTGCCGGTGTTGGTGGCGGCGATCAGCACGACCACCGCAAAAACAAGGAACCAGAGACCGACCTTGGTGATCCGCAGACCTTCGGATCGAGGGCGGCTCCGCTTCATCCGAGTCTCCCGCCGCCGCGGCGGCTCATACCGGTACCGGAGTCGAGGCCAGAACCTGTGCGATCGCCGCCCGGGTGTCTTCGAGGCCACCGCCCACCCGCTTCAGCATGATCCGGTGACCGAGCACCGGCAGTGCGAGCCGCTGGACGTCGTCGGGAATGGCGTAACCACGCCCCTCACACAGGGCCAGGGCCTGGGTCGCCCGGTAGAGGCCCTGCACGCCGCGGGTGGAGATCGGGAGAGCGAAATCGCTGCTCTTGCGGGTCGCCTCGGCGAGATCGAGCATGTAGTCGACCAGTTTTTCGGCCACCATCACCTCCCGCGCTTGCTTCTGAAGACTCACCAGACTTTCGCGGTCGATCGCCGGCCCCAGGTTCTCCACCAGATCTTCGACCCCACCCGAGAGCAGCAGCTGCCGCTCGTCGTCCCGGGGCGGGTATCCCATGCTGAGGGACATCAGAAAACGGTCGAGCTGCGACTCGGGCAAGGGAAAGGTGCCCTGGTGCTCGAGGGGATTCTGGGTCGCGAGCACCAGGAACGGCGCCGGCAGCGCGAACCTCCTTCTCTCCACCGAGACCTTGCGCTCGCTCATGGCCTCGAGCAGGGCACTCTGGGTCTTGGGGGTGGCGCGGTTGATCTCGTCGGCCAGGACGATGTTCGAGAACAGGGGCCCGGGCACGAACTCGAAGGCCTGGTCTTTCTGGTTGAAGATCGAGACCCCGATGATGTCGGACGGCAGGAGATCGCTGGTGAACTGGATCCGCTGGAAGGCGAGGCCCACGGCGCGGGCCAGGGCCTGCGCCAGGGTGGTCTTGCCCACGCCGGGCACGTCCTCGATCAACACGTGGCCACCCGCGAGGAGCGAGACCACGGCCAGCCGAATGACCTCCGGCTTGCCCCGCACCACTCGGGCCACCTCGGTCTCGAGGCGCCCCACCTGTTCGGCTGGAGCGTCTCCGGACCAAGCGTCCGGTGCACGTCGGGGAGCTGTAGCGGATGGCGTCATGACTGGTTGTCCTTACGTGATCGGAACGGCCCGAGTTCTACGGGTTACGTTTCGGAGCTGCCTCAGGGACCGGCCTCGGCGAACTCTCGGTACTCGCCACGCTCTTCTGTTGGTACGTACGCGCGAACGAAAACGCTGAAGACGTCGCCGGTCTCGAAATTCTCGATGTCTTCCAGGACCACGCTGAGCTGGCGTCCCTCACCCCGAGCCATCTTGCCGGTCTCGAGGTACCGCCGGAAGGTCCCTTTTTCTTTTTCGAACGGATCGGCCATCGAGATGTCGACGGTGATGCCTTCGAGAGATTCCTTGCCGTTGAACAACACATAGAGATCGAGGAGCACGTCGGTGGAGCGCGGACCTTCGTCCATCGTCTCCTCGTCGATCTCGCCTTCTCCACCCTCCTCACTCTCGACCATCTCCGGCGCCACCATGGCACCTTCACCCGCCCTGGCGGCAGCCGCACCCTCGGCCTCTTCCATCTCGACGACCTCGAGAACCAGCTCGGGCTCGGGCTCGGGCTCCTGCACGATGAAAGTGTTGAGCTGGACCTTGTATTCGGCCCGGGTATCGTTCACCACGGTGGCCGGATCCGAAGGTCCGCAGGCCGCGGCCAGAAACAGGAAGGAAACCAGTAGACAGAGCTGCACAGGGCGATGTCGGATCACGATGATCTCCTAGAATGGGGGTAGGAAGAGGGGGGCTCAAGGGCCGAGATTATAGCGAAGGATGGCCCAGATCGCGGAGACGCCGTCTTTCCACCCGATCTTCTTCCCTTCGGCGTAGGTACGGCCGTGGTACGAAATCGGGACTTCATAGATCCGAACTCTGGCCTTCGCCACTTTCGCCGTCATCTCCGGCTCGATGCCGAAACGATTGGACGTGAGCTTCATGCCCTTCAGCACCTCGGCACGAAAGACCTTGTAACAGGTCTCCATGTCCGAGAGGTTGAGATCGGTGAACATGTTCGACAACGTGGTCAGAAACCGATTGCCGAGGTAGTGCCAGAAGAACAGGACCCGGTGAGGGCCTCCGAGGAAACGGGAGCCGTAGACCACGTCGGCTTCGTCGTCGAGCAGCGGCTGGAGCAGGACCGGGTAGTCCCTCGGGTTGTATTCGAGATCCGCATCCTGCACCAGGACGAGATCTCCGGTGGCCTGCTCGAAACCCGTGCGCAGCGCGGCGCCCTTCCCCCGGTTCTGCGGATGCTCGATGAGCCGGATCGGAGGATCCGCAGCTTTCTCGATCTCTCGCAGGTGCTCCCTCGTACCGTCGCTGGAGCCGTCGTCCACCACGACCATCTCCAGCTCCAGGGAATCGGGGATCGGAGCCGCTGCCACTCGATCGAGCAGGGACTTGACCGTAGCCCGCTCGTTGTATGCCGGAATCACCACGGAAAGCTTCTTCACCCAAACCTCCTCGAAGGCCAACTTACGCCTCTTGACTGCCTCTTTCGCTTCTCATAGCATGCTGGGAAGATAGCGGTTCAGCGAGCGCCCGCGGCCGATCGTCTACACCTCCGGAGCTGCTCTCATAGAGTCGTTTCAGCGACTCGAATCGACCGGAGCTCGACCCTGCCCCACGGGGCATCTGAACCTTGGGATGCCGAGTATATCGCCCCGAATCCAGAATCTCCGGTTTTTCGAACGTCTCGAATTCCATCCCATCATCCCCAATCCGGGGCCAGGCCCCGCCAAGGAGCACCACTCGCATGTCGCGATCCACGAAAGCCGATCCTGTGCGTGACCGAGAGAAAGCTCTCGACAACACTCTCTCCCAAATCGAGCGCCAGTTCGGCAAGGGCGCCATCATGCGCCTCGGCCAGCAGGAGAGCCTGGGGATCGCCGCGATCCCCACCGGCTCCCTGGCGGTCGACAGCGCCCTCGGGATCGGTGGCTTCCCGCGGGGCCGCGTCGTCGAGGTCTACGGTCCGGAATCCTCGGGCAAGACCACCCTCGCCCTCTCGGTGGTGGGCCAGGCCCAGAAGACCGGAGGCAGCGCGGCGTTCATCGATGCCGAGCACGCCCTCGATGCGGAGTATGCGCAGAAGCTCGGGGTCGATATCGACAACCTCCTCGTCTCCCAGCCCGACAGCGGCGAGCAGGCGTTGGAGATCGCCGAGATGCTGGTGCGCTCGAACGTCGTGGATGTCGTGGTGATCGACTCCGTGGCCGCCCTGGTGCCCCGCGCCGAGCTCGAGGGCGAGATGGGCGACTCCCACGTCGGCCTCCAGGCACGCCTGATGTCCCAGGCCTTGCGCAAGCTCACCGCGATCGTCGCCAAGTCCAAGACCTGCCTGGTGTTCATCAACCAGATCCGCGAGAAGATCGGGGTCATGTTCGGCAACCCGGAGACCACCACCGGCGGCCGCGCTCTCAAGTTCTACTCCTCGGTGCGCCTCGACATCCGGCGCATCGCCGCGCTGAAGGACGGCGACACGGTGGTCGGCAGCCGGGCGAAGATCAAGGTGGTGAAGAACAAGACCGCCGCTCCGTTCCGCCAGGCCGAGTTCGACATCGACTACGGCGAGGGTATCTCCCGCACCGGCGAGCTCGTGGATCTCGGCGTCGAGCACAAGCTCGTGGTCAAGAGCGGTGCCTGGTACACTTGCGGCGAAGTCCGACTCGGCCAAGGTCGCGAGAACGCCAAACGCTTCTTGCGAGAGAACGGCGACCTCGCCGACGAGCTCGAAACCAAGCTGCGTAGCGCTCTCGGCCTGCCGGCCTCCCGATCGCTCGCCGCGGCGGAGGAATGAATCCATTCCGGGACACCGCCTCGGCGGCGGTGTCCCGGAGCCGTCAACCGGTGGCGAGCGCCGCACTTCCGGGAGAACGATGCGACACTTCCTCCTGCTGAGCGCCCTGCTCCTCGGCCTCTCCGCCCCGGCCGAAGCCTCCACTCCCGAGCTCTCGCTCTCCGCTCCCACATCGTTCACCGGCACGCCGCTCCGGGTCGAGGCCGGCGTTTCCGGCAGTCAACGAGGCGTGCGGGCCGATGTCTACCTCGACGGCGAGAAGATCGCCACCCGTTCGCTCAAGGTCGGCAAGAACGAGCTGGTGTTCGAAGATCTCGAGCTCAGCCCCGGCAAACACGAGATCCAGATCCGCAGCGCCTCTCTCGGCACCCGCACGGAATTTCGGGTCTACTCCGGGTGGCTCACCATCCTGCCGCCGCTGATCGCCATACTGCTCGCGCTGATCAGCCGCGACGTGATCATTTCCCTCTTCATCGGCCTGCTGAGCGGCGCCACCATCCTCGCCCACGGCAATCTCTTCACCGCCTTCGCCCGCTCGATCGACACCTTCATCGTCGAAGCCCTGGCCGACGGCGACCACGCCTCGATCCTGATCTTCACCACCCTGCTCGGCGGCCTGGTGGGGCTGATCACCAAGAGCGGCGGCACCCACGGCATCGTGGAATCCCTGAAACCCTTCGCCACCTCCCGGCGACGCGGGCAGCTAGCGACCTGGGGCATGGGTTTCATGGTCTTCTTCGACGACTACGCCAATACCCTGATCGTCGGGCCCACCATGCGACCGATCACCGACAAGCTCCGCATCAGCCGCGAGAAGCTCGCTTACATCGTCGACTCCACGGCGGCGCCGGTCGTCTGCCTGTTTCCGATCTCCACCTGGGTCGGTTTCGAGATCGGGCTGATCGGCGACGCCTTCAAGAAGCTCGACATTCCCTACGACGCCTACTCCACCTTCGTGGCTTCGATCCCCTACCGCTTCTACCCGATCTTCGCCATCTTCCTCGTCTTCCTGCTGATCATCAAGCGGCGGGACTTCGGCCCCATGCGGGTGGCGGAAACCCGGGCGCGGGAGCAGGGGCTGGTGCTGGCCGCCGACGCCAAACCGATCGCCGACTACTCCTCGGGAGAAACCCAGCCTCCTGCCGACATCCCCAAGCGCCCGATCAACGCCGTGTTGCCGCTGGTGACCGTCGTGGTGGTGACCCTCCTGGGCCTGTGGCTCACCGGCTCCGACGGCCTCTACCGGGCGGCCGACGACTCCTTTCCCACCTGGGTCCGGAAAGTCCTGGAGAACGCCAACAGCTACACCGCCCTGCTCTGGGCCTCCCTCTCCGGCGCGGCGGTGGCCCTGTTGATGCCCCTGGCGCAGCGGATTCTCAAGCTGCAGGCGGCCATGGGCGCCATGGTCGCCGGCTGCAAGGCGATGTTCATGGCCTTCATGGTGCTGGTGCTGGCCTGGGCCCTGAGCGCGGTCTGCGGCGAGCTGCACACCGCGGACTTCATGGTCGGTCTCGCCACCGGATCCCTTTCCGCCGTATGGCTGCCGGCAATGACTTTCCTGATGTCGGCGGCCATCGCTTTCGCCACCGGCAGCTCCTGGGGCACCATGGCGATCATCGAGCCCCTGGTGATTCCCATCTGCCACAGCCTCGCCGTGCAGGCGGGGCACGAGGTCGGCTCGTCGGCCTATTCCTCCCTGCTCCTGGCCAGCATCGCTTCAGTGCTCACCGGCAGCGTCTGGGGAGACCACTGCTCACCCATCTCCGATACGACGATCCTCTCGAGCATGGCGTCGGGCTGCGACCACATCGCCCACGTGAAGACCCAGGCCCCGTACGCCATCGTGGCGGGAATGGTCGCCATTGGTATCGGCAGCATTCCCGCGGCCATGGGCTGGAACCCCTGGCTCTCGCTGCTCGCCGGCTTCGGCCTGCTCTTCGCCGGAGTCCACTGGCTCGGGCAACGCCAGGGCCCGCCACCGGAAGACGGCCTCGTCGAAGAAGCCGTGAGCGCCTGAATTCGACGTCCCCGTCGGTTGTCGGTCCGCGGCATGGATCCGCGGCCGCCCCCTGTACGAACCATCCGACAGGGTGACAACTCGTCCTCGGCCCCACTATGCTCTGGAGCCCGTGCTGTGCCGCCGGGTGGATGCACGATCCGGGCTCGGCCGACGGCTGCCGCCTCGGAGCGCCCTCGAAGAGCTTCTTCGCAACGACAACGACAGCTCCCCAAGGTGCTGATATGAAAAAACGACTGCTCGTCTTCTTCCTGCTCACCACAGTCTCCCAGCTCGCTCTAGCGGCCGGCCCTCCCTGCCGTCCTTGTGCCGGCATCCGAGTAGCGGATCCCGCACAAGTGCTCGACAACCTCTCGGCCGATCCGAAGATCGAGGGAGAGGCGCGCCTCTACGTCGTCTGGCCCGTCGACCTCGACGGCTCCGGCCAGACCGAAGACTTCGAACGGGTCCGCCAGGCTGGGGGCACCCCCTGGGTCGCGGTCACCTTCCGTACGCCCGCTCCGGTGCTCCAGAACCTCGAGACGCTGGAAAAAGAGCTCGAAGACCTTGCGCGTCTGGCGCGCGGTGGCGGTGAGCTGACCCATTTCCAGGTCGACTGGCGACCGGCGGCCGGCACTCCGAGCCCCAAAGACTTCGGCTTCCTGTTCAAACGAGCCGCAGTAGCGATCACCGGAGCCGACAGCGAAGCCCGCGTGCTGGTGGGTCCCATGGCGCCCGACCTCGATGCAATCCGTACCTTCTACGCCGAAGAAGTGGCCGCGTATGTCGATGGTCTCGCCCTCGCCGGCGGCCCCGAAGACCAGCTCGCCGCCGCGATCACCCTGGTGAACGAGCTCGATCCCGGCAAACCCGTGGTGCACGATCACCTGCAGTGGCCCCGCGAGGCGGCCCTCACCCTGTCTCGGGCGGCCGAAGCGGCCGCGGAGGGTTTCTCCGTCGCCCTCTTCGACCTGAAGCGACCCGCGGGCGCCGACCTACGCCCCCTCAAGCTCCTCGCCCGTGAGTTCCAGGGAGACCTCTCGCTCGATCCCTACACCCAACCCGGCGGTGTAGAAAAGGCCTGGACCTTCGTGCGTGGAGAAGACCTCGGGCTGCGGGTGATCGCCGAGACCCCGGCCGACGCCTCGCAGGTGCAGCTCTTCTTCGAAGATCCGCAGCTGCGCAGCCCGCGCATCCTCGACCTCCAGACCGGCGAGGCCGGCACTGCCTTCGGACAGCGCCGCATGCAGAGCGGCCTGATGGTGCCGGTCGAGGAGCCGGGCCCGGTGGTGCTGCTGAGCCTCGACCGCATGTCCGCCGCCGAGCTCGAGGGAATCGAAGAACAGGTCGAGGTCGCCGACGAACGGCAGATGCCCGTGGAAGAGATCCTCCGGCGCCTGCAGGCCTTCGAAGACGACCAGGCACGCAAGCTCGACCACTACCAGGCGTCCAACATCCTGCATCTCCGCTTCCTGCTGGGGAACGGAGCGGCTTCGATCGAGGCTTCCTTCGACGGCAACTTCTTCTTCCGCCAGGGCAAGGGATTCGACTGGACCTGGGAGAATCTCTATATCGACGGTGTGAAGTGGAAGGGCAAGAGCCTGCCCGAGATTCCCCTCGTGCAACCCGAGAAGGCGGCCGCCCTGCCGGTGGAGATCCGGCTCTCGAAGGAGTACACCTACCGCCTTCGCGGGACCGCCATCGTCGACGGCCGCGACTGCTGGGTGGTGGACTTCGAGCCGCTGGAGGTCACCCCCGGTCGTTCCCTCTACCAGGGCACGGTGTGGATCGATCGCGAGATCTACGCCCGGGTGCAGACCCGGACCCTGCAGCTCGGCCTCGAAGGAAACGTGCTCTCGAACGAGGAGACGATGTCGTTCCGGCCCGTCACCGGCGCCGGCAAACCCGGACCCTGGACACCGGAGAGTTATTACCTGCCGGTGCGAGTGGTGGGGCAGCAGATCCTCTCCCTGCTCAACGCCTCGGTCCCGGTGGAGCGGGAGACCCAGCTCTCGGACATCCGGATCAACGGTCCGTCTTTCGACGAGGAGCTGGAAGAGGCCTACGCCTCCGACGCCACCATGGTGCGCGACACCGACCAGGGTTTGAAGTACCTGGTGAAGGGCGAAGACGGCGAGCGCTTCGTGCAGGAGGAGATCGACACCAGCCGCCTCTTCGTGTTGGGTGGCGCCTTCTACGACGAATCCCTCGACTTCCCGGTGCCCCTGGCGGGTGTCAACTACCTCGACCTCGACTTCCGCGACACCGGCCAGCAGGTGAATATCTTCTTCGCCGGCGCCTTGCTCACCGCAAACATCGCCCAGCCGAGCCTCTTCGGCTCCAAATGGGATGCCGGGGCCAATGTCTTCGGTTTCTTCCTCCCCCGTGGCGACGAGCTGTTCCGCGACGGACAGGAAATCGCGGCGGAAGAGGTGGAGAGCTCGACCGGGCGGCTCAACCTCTTCCTCGGCCGCCCGCTCGGGAGCTTCTGGAAGCTCGACTTCACCTACGGCGCGAGCTTCGACCGCTACAGCGAGGCCGACGACACCGCCGAAGACTTCATTCTCCCGGAAGATACCCTCACCCACAGCTTCCAGACCGAGCTCAGCTACAACCGTGCGGGCTACCGCTTGGCACTCCAGGGCAGCTTCAACTCCCGAAGCGACTGGGAATTCTGGGGCCTGCCGGGCAACACCGAGTTCGACCAGGAGCAGGAAGACTACATCCGCTGGCAGGCCACCTTCGCCAAGACCTGGTGGCTGCCGAAGTTCACCAAGCTCGGCATCGAGCTGGAGCACCTCAACGGTGAGGATCTCGACCGCTTCTCGAGCTACGACTTCGGCATTTTCGGCGACGCCTCCGTGGGCGGCTACCCGAGCGGCCTGGTGCGTGCCGACGAGGCGACCGGCATCCACCTGAGCTACGGCATCAACATCGGCGAGGTCTTTCGGGTCGAGGTCGAGGGCGACGCGGTGTGGGCCAGCAACGAGCTCACCGGGCTCGACAACGAGCTGCTCGCCGGCATCGGTCTCGAAGGCACCATCACCCTGCCCTGGCAGGTGCTGATGAACTTCGAGGTCGGCCAGGCCGTCGACGGCCCCGCCGACAGCATCGCCGGCCGGGTGGTCTTCCTCAAGCTCTTCGGTGGCAAGAACAAGAAACGCAAGGACCGCGATTGAGACCACCATGAGCCCGGAAGGCCAGGATCTCCCGCAGGAAGAGATCGAGCTCGAGATCACCGACGTTCTCGACCTGCATTCCTTTCCTCCGCGGGAGATCCGCGATCTGGTGTGCGACTACCTCGATCTCGCCTACGAAAAGGGCCTGCGCAAGCTGCGGATCATCCATGGCAAGGGCACCGGCACCCAACGCCGTATCGTCCGCTCCCTTCTCGACAAAGATCCCCGGGTCGAGAGCTACGGCGACCCGCCGGACGAGGGCGGCGGCTGGGGCGCCACCATCGTCACCCTGCACTGAAGCGCCGACCCGGTTCGCACCCCAGGAGGCCGCCCACACGGCTGGGGCTCGCAAGCTCGCCAGCTCGGCCCAGGCTGCATCCTTTCGCTCCGATGGGGCTCGGAGGCGATCGAAAGGGTTGGAGCTCCTCGTTGTTCTGTCCTCGCAGGTTGTCGCTTCATAGGAGGCCGGAGAGCCCCCCGCTTCGTAACGACAGCAAAAGGCGAAATAATGGGTACATGGGCACCCCGAGCCAGCTGTTGCCCCGTTTCGTCCGCCGCGCCGGACGCAGGCTCTACCATGGCCTGATCTCCCGCCGTTTCGAGCTGGTCACCCATCCCCGGTACAACGCGGCCTTTCCCGAGCTTCCCAACGACGCCCTGCGGGCCGATCGCATTCTCGCCTTCCTGGCGTCCGAGGGAATCGTGCAGCCCTGCTGTATCCACCGGCCCGAGCCGGTGTGGCTCAAGGCGCTGGCGCTGGTGCACGGAGCCGAGTACCTCGACTCGATCCACGATCGCCAGGTTCTCGGCTCGATCATGGGCACCGAGCTCGCCCCGGGACAGGTGGACCGGCTGATCGATCTCCAACGCCTGATGACCGGCGGCACCCTGATGGCTACCCGCCGGGCGCGCGGCCGCGGCATCGGGGTCAACCTCGGCGGTGGCCTGCATCACGCTTCGGCCCACCAGGGAGCCGGCTTCTGCATCTTCAACGACGTGGCCGTGGCCATTGCCGACGAGCGCCGACGCGGCTTCCGGGGCCGGGTGTTAGTGGTCGATCTCGACCTGCACGATGGCGACGGCACCCGGCGGATCTTCGCCGAGGATCCCACGGTGCACACATTCTCGATTCACGGCCGGCACTGGGGCCCCACGGAGGCCGTGGCCTCGACCGCCATCGAGCTGGGGCCGGAAGTCGAGGACGAGCGCTACCTCGAAACGATCTCCGAGCACCTGCCGCCCCTGGTCGAACGATTCGACCCGCAGCTGATCTTCTACCTCGCGGGTTGCGACCCGGCCCACGACGACCTGCTGGGAGACTGGAAGATCACGGCCGACGCCATGCTCCGTCGGGATCAGCTGGTCTTCGAGCTCGCCCGGCACCGGCACCCGCGACTGCCCCTGGTCGTCGTGCTCGCCGGTGGCTACAGCCAGGAAAGCTGGCGCTACACAGCGCGATTTCTCGCCAATCCCGAGCCTCGCAAGCGGACCATCGAGCCTCCCTCCACCGAGGAAATCACGCTCAAGCGGTATCGCTACATCGGCCGGCTCTTCGACGCCCAGGAGCTCAGCGGGGCCACGGGGAGCGACAACTTCGGCATCACCGAGGCCGATCTCTATCTGCCCGGCTGGGGAGCGAACCGGGAGACCCGCTTCCTCGGCTTCTACACCAAGAACGGCCTCGAGCTCCTCTTCGAACGTAGCGGCTTTCTCGACCGGCTGCGTGACGTGGGGTTCGAGCATCCCACTCTGGTGATACGGGTCGACGACCGCGACACACACACTCTGCGGATCTTCGGCGCCCCGGACCTGGCAGAGCTCCTGGTGGAGATCCAGCTACGCCGAGATCGTCGCCTGTTGCCCGGTTTCGAGCTGCTGTCGATCGAATGGCTCTTGATGCAAAATCCCCGCGCCCAATTCCAACCCGGCCGCCCCCGCCTGCCCGGGCAAGAACATCCCGGCCTCGGCCTGCTCAACGATGCCGTCGCCATGCTCCGCGTCTCCTGCGAACGCCTCCACCTCGACGGCCTCGCCTTCGTACCCTCCGCCTACCACATCGCCGCCTTCGGCCGCGGCCGTCTCTACTTCGTCGACGCCCAGAGCCGCGCCACCTTCGCCGCCCTCCACCAGCTCCTCGCCGGCCTCCCCCTCGCCGAGGCCACCCGCGCCGTGGCCGAGGGCCGAGTGTCCTACGCCGATACCGGCGAGCCCTTCGCCTGGAAACCGGCACCGATGGTGCTCCCCGTCAGCCGGAGACTACTGGAGCACGTCGGCGACGAGACCCACGAGGGACCTCGTCCGCGGTTGCGGCTGGATGGAGCTCCGTCTGGCCGGCCGTCGAGCGTTGCCATTGACTCGCCGAGGGACTTCACGACGGAGAAGGCTGAATCCACGGAGACGGAAAGAAACTCGCCGAAGGATGCCGAAGAACCATGAATCGACGGAGTTTGATCTGGCAGCAGCTCGAGAAGGATCTGGATCTGTATAAATTCTACCTAGAGCTGATTCTAAAGGCTGCGGTTTTTGTATTCGGAATAACAGGAGCCCTGGTATCCTATTTCCTTACTCATAAAGGCAAACCGCTGATGGTGTATTCGCTACTACTTCCGATTGTAATGAACTTCGGATTCTTCTTGCTCTGCATCCTTGGGATACCGTTAGCCGAGACCATGAGAATGGAACACAGCAGGATATGCAAAGAAGCGGAAATCACACTGCCATATGAACTGGGGCCACTCCCAGGCATGCTGCGTATATTTTCGGCCATCTACGGACTCACAACAGGCGGATTGATAGGATTATTTATTCTGAGCCTCGTGAAAATCCCAGGCCCTTGATACCCCAATGGGCCATGTCAAAATCTCGGAGAGACGAAGCTAGCGCCGAGACGGCAAGCCGAACGCAACCCTGTGCAGGTAGTGTGCTGCGACAACCGGAGCAAGTGAGGAAATACCCACCAACCCGATCACTCCGGCCAGTCGAAAATCGTACTGTCGTCGACAGGATCGAACAGGTCTTCCACTTCGTGGGTGATCAGGCGAGCGCTGCGGTTTCGGGTGAAGTAGCTCCAGCCCCACTGCACCAGCACCAGGATCCGGTTCTGGAACTCGGCCAGGTACATGAGGTGCACGAAGAGCCAGGCGAGCCAGGCCGGTAGGCCCCAGAACTCCAGCTTACCCATGGCCGCCACCGCCTTGCTGCGACCGATGGTGGCCATGTTGCCCTTGTCGAGGTAGCGGAACGGCTCGGTCGCTTGGCCCTCGAAGCGACGCCGGATCACTCGCGCCACGTAGCGCCCTTGCTGCATGGCCACCGGCGCCAGACCCGGCAGGGGCTCGTCTACGCCGTGGCGGTAGCTCGCCATGTCTCCGATCACGAAGACATTCGGACGCCCGCGTAGGCTGCAGTCGGCCTCTACCTCCACGCGACCGGCGCGGTCGAGCTCACTGTTGCTCCCTCGCGCCAGATCGCGCCCGAGCGGAGACGCCTGCACACCCGCCGCCCACAACACGTTGTGAGCCTCGAGGACTTCGCTCTCGTCCTCGCCGTCTTCCGAGCGCCTGGTGAGATCGATCTCACCAGGGCGAATGCCATTCACCATCCAGCCGGTGCGGACCTCGACCCCCAACCTTTCGAGCGCACGCTGTGCTCTCGCCGACTGCCGCTCCGAGAAGGCACTCAATACCCGGTCTCCTCCTTCCACGAGCAACACACGAGCCTGCGCCGGGTCGATGTTTCGAAACTCGCCCTGCAGGGTGCGCTGAGAGACCTCCGCCAGGGCTCCAGCGAGCTCCACGCCGGTGGGACCCGCTCCCACCACCACGAAGGTCAGCAAGGAACGGACTCGCCGCGGATCTGACTCGAGCTCGGCGCGCTCGAAGGCCATGAGCACGCGGCGCCGGATCTTGGTGGCGTCTTCGAGACTCTTCAGGCCCGGCGCGATCTCGCTCCATTCGGGGTGGGAGAAGTAGCTCTGGCCCGCCCCCGCGGCCACGATCAAGGAGTCGTAACGAACCGAACGTTCTTCGAGATAGATCCGCTGCTCGTCGAGATCCAGGCCGACCACCTCTCCGATCTCCACCCGCGTGTTCTTCTGCGGTTTCAGGAGCGCCCGCAAAGGAGTGGCGATATTCGCCGGAGACAATCCGCCCGTCGCCACCTGGTAGAGAAGCGGCTGGAAGAGATGGTGATTGCGGCGATCGATGAGGGTCACCCGAACCGGTGCCTTGCGCAGGGCCCTGGCCGCGCAGAGGCCTCCGAAACCGCCACCCACGATGACCACATGATGGCGACCGAGAGCCTGGCGAGAGGTGGCGGAAGAGCCCCACCCCAATAGCTGTGTTTCGGTGCTCAGCGGCCTTCCTCCTGCAACGTAGCGAGAAACCCGGCCAGCTCGCGGGCGAAGAGATCGGGAGCATCGAGAAACGGCCAGTGCCCGGTGTCCGGAATGCCGACCGCCGGCACATCTTCTCGTTCGAGAAGGTCGAGCGAGCGCCCGCAGAGACCTCTCGGACTGCCGTACACGAAGAGGCTCGGAGGTTCGAGCGCGGCCAGTCGCGAGGCCAGCTCGCGGCACGCCGAGAGCTCTACCAGGTCGTCGGAGTTGCGGTGGAAAACTCGCGGATCACACATGCCGATGCTGGCGGCGTAGGCACGGACCACCTTCTTCGTTTCGGTTTCGAGGGCGAGGATCTCGTCGAGCACCTGGTCGGCCCCGTGGTCCAGCCATTCCGCAGGGGAGAAACGCGCCGCTCGGGAGCTGAAGCCGCAGTCTCCGAGGGAGATGTTTCCTTCGACGTTGACGAAGGCACGAACCCGCTCCGGTGCCCGCTCACAGAGCAAGGTGCCGATCACTCCTCCCATGGAATGACCGATCACCACCACCGGCTCGCTGCCGCGGACCCGGAGCAGCTCTTCGAGACGCTCCGCGTGGCCCGCCACCGAGAGTGGCTCGGGCGTCCAGGCCGACTTTCCGTAGCCCAGAAGATCCGGCACGAGGGAATGCCAGCGACGCAGGGAAGGATGGGTCATCGAGCCTTCGAAACAGAGGCCCGACTCCCCCAAGCCGTGAATGTAGAGAAGGGTTCCCAGTGGCTCTTCGGCCGGCAGGCTGCGGAGGAACATCTCCTGCTCGACACCATGCTCGATCTCGAAACGCCGGTGTTGCGGAAATTCCATGTAGTGCTTTCCGTGTGGTCCGATGGAATCGACAGCGAGGCCCGATCCCTGGCAACAGGCCCGCTCGCGCGACCCAGACAAAATCGAAGATATTCAATACCACAATCCCGATTCGAAGGCGCCCGGACGTAGAGTTTCTCGATCTCTCACTCGATAGGAGAGAACTCTCCCGGAGGATTCCAGGAATTGACGTCCTCGCCCGAACGGGCCGAACCTTAGGGTCGGCGCAGAAATAACTTCCCACATCGAGGGGGCAAGGGCGCGCCTCTCGCAAGGCGCGCGACTGAGG
>CAZMEL010000175.1:0-16994 GCA_964565225.1 uncultured Thermoanaerobaculia bacterium
AGGCGGGGTCGAGACCGGGCAGCTGGTCACTAACCGCTACGAGATCGACGAGGCTGGCCGCGCCTACGACCTGCTCACCGGCAAGGGTACGGAGCCCTGTCTCGGAATTCTCCTCTCCTATCCCGGGGCAGCGGACGGGGAGGATCCGGCCCTGGCCCGCCGGGTGGAGGTGCAGCCGCGAAAGCCTCTCGAAGGCGCTGTGCATCTCGGGGTGCTGGGCGCCGGCCAGTTCGCCACCGGGGTCCTGCTGCCGGCTCTGGCCAACCTCCAGGGGGTCCGCCTGGAGGGGGTCTGCAACGCGACGGGCATCAAGGCCCAGCACGTGGCGCGCAAGTTCGGCTTCACCTTCGCCACGACCTCGGAAGAGGAGCTTCTCACCAGCCCGCGAATCGACTCGGTGGTGATCAGCACCCGGCACCATCTGCATGCCGAGCAGGTGCTGGCCGCCCTCGGCGCGGGCAAGGACGTCTTCGTGGAGAAACCTCTCTGCCTCGAGCGAGCCCAGCTCGCAGACATCGCCGAAGCTCTGGCGAACGAGGCCAGCGCTCCGCTCCTGATGGTGGGTTTCAACCGGCGCTTCGCCCCCATGGCTCGCCGGCTGAAGGCGTTTCTGGAACCGATCCGCGAGCCGCTGGTAGTGTCGTACCGGGTCAACGCCGGCTTCATTCCCGGGGAGCACTGGACCCAGGACCCGGCCCAGGGTGGCGGACGGATCCTCGGCGAGGTCTGCCACTTCGTGGACTTCCTGACCTTTCTCACCGGCCAGCTGCCCGTGGACATCCGGGCCTGCTCTCTACCCAACGGCGGCCGCTACCACGACGACAACCTGGTGGTCACCCTGACCTACCCCGACGGCTCGGTGGGCACGGTGACCTACCTCGCCAACGGCGACACCGCTCTGCCGAAGGAGCGCTGCGAGGTCTTCGGCGGTGGCGCCGCGGCCGTGCTCGACAATTTCCGCAGCCTGGAGCTGGTCCGCGAGGGCCGCCGGCAGGTGGAGAAAGCACGGCTGCAGCAGGACAAGGGCCATCGCGACCAGCTCGCGGCCTGGGTCCGCAGCCTGCGAGAGGGCACGCCGGCCCCCATTGCCTTCGCAGAAATCCGCGGCGTGCACGAGGCCACCTTCGAGATCGCCGAGCAGGTCCAGAGCGGTTGACCGCCCCGGGCTCCCGCCGCGAGGCCCTGGCCCTCACCCTCGACTCCGTCTCCCGCATGGGCTGGCGCCAGATTGCCTCTCGCATCGCCCGGCGCTTGCGGACCCGGGTGGTCTATCCGCGATGGGCCCGGGTGCTGCACGCTCCACCGGCCCCCCTCGCCGAGCCGGAATCGACTGCGTATCCCTTCGACGAGCTCGCGCCGGGCTCCGGTGACGACCACGAGCCGCTCGCCACCGCCAGAGATCTCGCCGCCGGGCGATTCGATCTCCTGGGGCTTCCCGCCGTCGATCTCGGTTCGCCGGTGCGCTGGCAACATTCTCCGGGGCCCGACCAGCGCCTGTGGCAATACACCCTGCACTACGGCGAGTGGGCCCTGGACCTCGCCCGAGCCCACGCTCTACGACCCACCGAAGGCTTTCTCGATGCGCTGCTCCGGCTCCTGGACGACTGGATCGAGCACAACCCCGTGGCGCAGGAGCCGGCCTGGGAGCCCTACCCCGTCTCGCGCCGCCTCATCGCCTGGTCTCGGCTGTGCTTCGCGGTGGCTCCGGAGCCCCGCTGGCGAGACTTCCGGCGGGCTCGGCTGGAGCCGTCTCTGCGCCAGCAGGCGACCTTCCTCGTTCGCAATCTCGAGCACGACACCCCGAACAACCACCTGGTCGCCAATCACCGAGCCCTCGCCTGGTGTGCGCTCTCCTTTCCCCACTGGCCGGAGAGCCGACGCTGGCGATCGTTGGGGCTACGCGGCTCGTGGCGAGAGATGGAGCGCCAGATCCTGAGCGACGGCGTCCACGACGAGCGCAGCATCTCCTACCACACTCAGGTTCTCCAGGATCTCTTCGAGACCTGGTGCCTGGCCCGCAGCCGTGGGATCGAGATCCCCCCCGAGGTCGAGCCCCGACTCCTGGCGATGCTGCGTTTCCTCGCCGCCACCAAAACCCCGGGCGGCACCTGGCCGATGGTGAACGACAGCGTTCCGGGTTACCCCGTGGATCCGCGGGAAATCCTGTGGGCGGCTTCCGGCCGGGTCGAGGGGTGGGCCTGGGCACCGGAAGAGCACGCCGAGGTCGCCCCGACGATCCGCCGCTGGCTCGGCGAGGTTCCTTCGGACCCGGACGCCGAGCCCTGGAGCCCACAACCCGGCCTCGCCCTCTTCCCGCAAGCCGGCTACGCCGTGTTGCGCGATCGGCACGGGGGGTACCTCTTCTTCGATGCCGGCCCCATGGGCCCACCGACGATTCCCGGGCACGCCCACGCCGACCCTCTGGCGGTGGAGCTGCATGCGGGTGGCCAGCCCCTATTGGTGGATCCCGGCGCAGAGACCTACGCCGCCGGTCCGCGGCGCGACGAGCTACGCTCGACCACCGCCCACAGCACGGTGACGGTCGACGGCCAGGATCCCTGCCGCTTCTGGGGACCGTTCCGCGTCGCCCGCCCCTACGCCGCCCGGCTCCTCGACAGCTCGGCCCATCACGTGGAGGGAGAGCACCTGGGTTACGCGGAGCTCGCGGAGCCGGTGGTCCACCGCCGCCGCATCGAGTGGGTGGAAGCCGGCCACTGGTTGATCCGCGACCTCTTCGAGGGCTCCGGAGCCCACGACTTCGTCGCTCGTTTCCAGCTGGCCCCCGGGGCGAGGGTCGAGGGAGCCGGGGCTCCGGGCGGAGAGGCGGCCAGCCTCGTGACGGTGGCTCGCTGGGCGGGTGGCACGACCCTCACTCTGCGCCAGCTCGCTCCCCTGGCCGGAAGTGAGATCCGGGTGGCGACGGGGCATATCGCCACCGGCTGGAACCGGACACTGCCGGCGCCCCGGCTCGAGATCGCCTGGCGGGCAGCGATACCCTGCGAATGCCTCTTTCTCCTCGAGGTGAACTCCCGGTAGGATACCGGCGTCTCCGGAACCCTCCCCATGCGTTTGGCCCTCCTCACCCAGTACTACCCTCCAGAAATGGGAGCGCCCCAGGCCCGGCTCTCCGAGCTGGCGAAATGTTTCGTCGCTCGCGGCCACGAGGTGGTGGTGCTCACCGCCATGCCCAACTACCCGCGAGGCAAGGTCTACGAGGGGTATGGCGGGTTCTACCGGGAGGAAGAGATCGACGGGGTGCGGGTGATCCGCTCCTACATCTACCCGTCCCAGAGCGTCTCCCTGGTACCGCGACTCGGGAACTACTTCTCCTTCGTCTTCTCGTCCCTGGGCATCGGCTCGCTGAAGCTTCCCCGGGTCGATTTCCTGCTGACCGAGAATCCGCCTCTGTTCCTCGGTATTTCCGGGTACCTGCTCAGCCGGCTCAAGCGCGGCGCCGCCGGTCCGAGGATGATCTTCAACGTGTCCGACCTGTGGCCCGAGAGCGCGGTGCACCTGGGCGTTCTGAAGCCGGGGCTCGCCCTGCGCCTGTCTTATGCCCTCGAAGCCTTCTGTTATCGCAAGGCGTGGCTGGTCACCGGCCAGAGCCGGGGAATCTTGGAAAACATCGAGCGTCGATTTCCCGAGGTCGCCTGCCACCACCTCTCCAACGGGGTCGATCCCCGGCTCTTCCGACCCGATCTCGAGGCCGACCGCAAGTCGTTCGGAATCGAGGGAGAGTGTGTGGCGGTGTATACGGGCCTGCACGGCATCGCCCAGGGGCTCGACCAGATCCTCGACGCCGCCGATCGGTTGCGCGACCTCGAGGCGTTGCAGATCTACATGGTTGGAGACGGCCCGGAGAAAGCGCAGCTGCAGGCCCGGGCCCGCCAGCTCGAGCTGCCCAACCTGCACTTCCTCGACCCGCTCCCCCGAGCCGCCATGCCGGCGCTCATGGCCAGTGCCGATATCGCCATCGCCTGCCTCAAGCAGACCCTCCCCGGTGCCGTGCCATCGAAGATCTACGAGGCTATGGGAGGTGGCCGGCCGCTGGTGATCGTGGCCGACGAAGAGCCTGCGCGGATCGTGCAGGAGACGGGCGCCGGAATCGCGGTGGATCCCGGCGACATCGAGGGATTGGCCGCCGCCCTGCGCCGACTCGCCACCCAACCGGAGGAACGCCAGCGATACGCCGTGCAGGGCCGCCGGGCCGCCGAGAGCCGTTTCAACCGTCAGCAAATCGCCGACACTTTCATCGATCGACTGGAGGCGAGCCTGCAATGAAGATCCTGAGCGTCATCGGGGCCCGCCCCAACTTCATGAAGATGGCGCCGGTGATCGACGCCCTCTCCCGGCTCGGCGTGCAGCAGACCCTGGTGCACACGGGCCAGCACTACGACGAAAACATGTCGAAGGTGTTCTTCGATCAGCTCGGCATGCCCCAGCCCGATATCTATCTCGGCGTGGGCTCCGACACCCACGCACGGCAGACCGCCCGGATCATGACCGCCATCGAAGAGGTATGCACCGAGCATCGGCCCGATCTCGTGCTGGTAGCCGGCGACGTCAACTCCACCGCCGCCACGGCGCTGGTGACCTCGAAGTCGTCGATTCCCCTCGGCCACGTGGAGGCCGGCTTACGCTCCTTCGATCGTGCCATGCCCGAAGAGGTCAACCGGGTCGTGGTCGACCACCTCTCCGATCTCCTCTTCACCACCGAAGAAGGTGCCGAGGAGAATCTCCGCCGAGAAGGCATCGACCCCACCCGGATCCACTTCGTGGGCAACTGCATGGTCGACAGCCTGCTGCGCCACCTCGAGGCGGCCCGCTCCGAGGCCCCCTGGCAGAGCTTCGGCCTGGAGCGCCAGGGATACCAGCTGCTGACCCTGCACCGCCCCTCGAACGTGGACGATCCGGAGACCCTGCGAGATCTGCTCGCCACCTTGAGCTCGGCGTCGGAGCGGCTGCCGATGCTCTTCCCCGTACATCCCCGGACCCGCCACCGTATCGCTTCTCTCGGCATCGAGCTGCCCGCCAGCCTGCGCCTCTGTGAGCCGCTGCCCTACCTCACCTTTCTCGGCCTCATGGCGAGCGCCCGGGTGTTGCTGACCGATTCCGGCGGGATCCAGGAAGAGACCACGGTGCTCGACGTACCCTGCCTCACCCTGCGCTGGAACACCGAACGCCCGGTGACCTGTGCGCAGGGCAGCAATCGCCTGGTGGGCACGGACCCGGAGAAGATCCTCGGCGGCCTCGACGAGATCCTCGCCGGAGATTGGGCCGCGGCTCGGCGTCCACCGTTGTGGGACGGCCGGGCCAGCGTTCGGATTGCCGAGGTGATCGATCGCTGGATGGCAGAGGGTGGAAGATCTCGGACCGAGGCTGCTCCAGCGAGCCGGCCTTGAGCCCCGGCGCTCCATCGACTCCTCTCCCCGCGGGCCTGCCCCGAGCCTTCGAGGCGCTCCTCGCCGGCCTCGGTCTCCTGACCCTCTCTCCCCTGCTCCTCGTCGCGGCGGCGGCGGTGAAGCTGACCTCCCCGGGGCCGGTGCTCTTTCGCCAGACCCGGGCCGGGGTGGGCGGACGCCCCTTCACCCTGCTCAAGCTACGCTCCATGCACGTCCACGCCGGGGGCCGAAAATTCACCGTCGGCGGCGACTCGCGAATCACTCGGGTGGGTCGGCTGCTGCGCAAGACCAAGCTCGACGAGCTGCCGCAGCTGTGGAATGTTCTGCGGGGGGACATGTCGTTCGTCGGTCCGCGCCCGGAGGTGCCCGAGTACGTCGATCTCGAAGATCCGCTCTGGCGCCGGGTTCTCGAAGCCCGACCCGGCATCACCGACCCGATCACTCTCGTATTGCGCTCGGAAGAGGATCTGCTGGCGAGCGTCGACGGCGAGGACACCCACAGCTTCTACGAGCGCTATCTCCTGCCGTACAAGCTGCACGGCTACCGCGACTACCTGGAACGCCGCAGCGCCTTGCGGGACCTGGCGGTCGTGACACGGACCGTGCTCGCCGTCCTGCGACCCGGGCCCGCCGCGCAGCCCTCCGCGGAGGAGATCCGCGCGGCGGTCGAGGCCCGCGCCGGGGGTCGCTGATTCGAGCCGCAAGCGCCGCTTTCGCTTCCTCGAGGCGGTACCATGGAGCCGTTCAGGACATCATCGTGTTTCTTCCTCGCTCACATCCGAGACCCCTCTGCCAGATCGCGAGCCTCCCGGTGGCGCTGTTGTGGGCCCTGCTCCTGCTCACCGGCTGTTTCACCGGTCGAGACGCCGAGCCCGGGCCGCCGACGGTCGATACTCACGATCTGGTGGCCGAGCTCGCCTTCGCCGATACCCAACAGGAGGCGGGCCCGGTCCGGCCCGGAGAGCCACCTGGTCGCCCATTCCTGGGGATCGGCTGGTCGGGCGCGGAGAAGGATCCGTCCGGCGAGCCCTTCGCCTGGGGGACCGGCGAGCGGTCGACTCTGGAGCTGCCGATCCTGGCGCGCCGGGACGTCGTGATCGTGCTCGACGGGCGGCCCTGGCAGCCCCCCGGGACCGAGGCCCAGGTGGTGACGGTCGAGCTCGGCTCGACCCACCTCGGCGAGATCACCCTGTCCGAGAAGCGATCCGAGCATCGGATCGAGGTACCGAAGGAAGCTCTGCGACTCGGCCGCAACCGGATCCGGCTCTCGTACCGGCGCTGGCGCTCGCCCGACGCCGCCGGATCGGACCGCCGCCGCCCGGCGGTCGCCTGGTACCGGATCGGTTTCGAAGATCCCCTTCCCACCTCGCCGCTCCGAGTCGAGCCGGAGAGCTCCCGCCTGTTCCTGGCCTACGGGACCCAGGTCGACCTCCACCTCCGACTCGAGGAACAGAGTGAGCTGTGGGCGGAGGCCTGGACCTTTCGTGGTGCCGGCCGTCTCGTGCTCTCCACCCGGCGCGACGACGGCAGCGAAGTGCGAATCGTGCTCGAGGGGGCTCCGGAGCAGGGCCGAGCTCCTCTCGCGGCCTCGGGAATCACCCGGCTGTCCCTGCTGCCGATCGCCGCCGAGCCCGAAGGCTCGAAAAACGGCGGTATCGTGCTCACCCGGCCCCGGATCCGGGGTCGGCGGCCCGGCCCATCAACCGCCGAAACACCCGGAACCCACGAGTCTTCACCCGAGCCGGAGCTCGCCCCCAACGTGGTCTTCTTTCTGATCGACACCCTGCGGGCCGACCGCCTCGGGGTATACGGCAACCGCGATGGCCTCACTCCGGAGATCGACGCCTTTGCCGGGAATGCGGTGGTGTTCGAACGGGCCTACGCCCAGTCTTCGTGGACCCGGGCCTCGATCGCCTCGATCTTCACCGGCCTGTGGCCTCCGGCCCACGGCACCAACCAGCGCGACAAGGTTCTCAGCGGCGACGCCCGGCTCCTGCCCGCCGTTCTCCGGGAGTACGGTTTCCAGACCGCGGCCTTCGTCTCCAATCCCAACATCAGCCCGACCTTCGGCTTCGACCGTGGCTTCGACCACTACGACCTGATCGGCACCGGGACCGACGGAGTGCGGGTCACCGCGGAGGCCATCGACTGGCTCCGGAACCGGCGAGACCGCGAGGACCCCTACTTTCTCCTGCTCCTCACCACCGATCCGCATTCTCCCTACGCACCGCCCGCGGATCTCCGGCAACGCTTTGCCCCTTCCGTACCTTCGTGGTGGGAGCCGGACTCGAAGAATCTCGGGAAATGGGCCCGGCGCTGGACCCGGAGCTCACGAAGAGACGGCAAGAACGACGTCACGGTCGACGACGCCCTGGCCCTCTACGATGCCGAGGTGGCCTTCAACGACCGCGCCTTCGGCGAGCTGCTACAGGTTCTCGACTCGCTCGAGAGCGACCGCGAGACCGTGATCTTCCTGAGCTCCGACCACGGCGAAGAGTTTCTCGAGCACGGCCAGGTCGAGCACGGCAAGACTCTCTTCGCCGAGTCGATCCACATTCCGCTGATCGTGCGCAAGGGACGCAACGGGGCGTCGGGCCGGGTCGATGTACCGGTGCAGCACATCGACTGGTTTCCCACCCTTCTCGACCTCGTGGGAGCCGAGATCCCGGCCGGGCTCGCGGGCCGCAGCCTGGCACCCTGGCTCACCACCGACCCCGCGGCTCCTCGCGACACCTGGCCCGAGGAGCGCCCGATCTACACCTATCTGCACCTCGACGGACGACCCCGGGCGGCGGTGCAGGTCGGCCGCTGGAAGCTGATCCAGCTTCTCGCCGGGGAAACGATGATCCGCCCGCGACTCTTCGACCTCGCCGAAGACCCCGGCGAGACCCGGAACCTGGCGGGAGAGCTGCCGATCCGCGCCGGCTATCTGCGAGCTCTGCTGCGCGCCCGGCTGGCGAATCGCGACCATCACCTCGACGTGCAATCGACCGCGATCGACGACGAGCTCCGGCGCACCCTCGAAGCCCTCGGTTACCTCTGACCCGTGACTCGGCACGCAGGATCGAGACACCCGAAGATTCATTCCTCGCGAAGATTGCTAAGATCGTCGCGGATTCGAAAAACCATGAGCCCAACACCTGCCGGGAACGCCTCTGCGGACTTTGCTTCTCTCTGCCTGAGCCTGCTGCGCAACGAGCCCGAGGTCGATCCCACTCGAATGGCCCCGCGACTGCGGTCCGTCTGTGTCGCGGAGCGAGCCGAGGAGCAGCTGGCGTTTCTCTCCCGCCACCGGCTCGACCAGCTCTTCCTGCGGTCCCTGCTCGACCACGGCCTCGAGGCCGAAGCTCCCCCGGAGCTGCTCGAGCCGCTGAAGACGGCGAGGCGACGCCGGGCCCTCTTCGTCCTGCTGCAGCAGGAAGCGGCCCAGCGGGTGGCACTGGCTCTCGACGAGGTGCAGATCGTATCGATCTTCTTCAAGGGATTTCAGCTCGGAGAGCAGCTCTACGGCGACGCGGTGCTGCGTCCCTCCGCGGATCTCGACCTCCTGATCGACGAGACCGATCGGCCCGCGGCGACCGCCGCTCTCGGCGAGGCTGGATTCGAGCTCGTGCCCCAGGACGACGCCCCGGACTACGAGATCACCCTCTTCGGCCACGGCACGACTCTCGATCTGCACTGGCACCTGATCCAGCCCCAGCGCTGCCGCGTGCCCTTGACTCCGAAGCTCCTGGCCTCGCGCCGCACGATCGGCGGCTACGGATTTCCCGACCTCGAGATGGGTCTGGTCGTGCTTCTGCTCAACCCGGCGATTACCGACCACGTCAGTGAACGTATGATCCAGGCGGTCGACATCGACCGCTGGATCCGGCGCTTCGCGGCGCCGGGGATGAGCTCGCCCTTCGACTGGGATCGTTGCCTCTCGCTGCTCTCGGCCGCCGGGCTCGCCACCGCGGCGTGGACCATGCTCTCCCATACCCGGGCCCTCTTCGGCACCCCGCTCCCCGCCGAAGCCGAGCGCCGGCTCCGCCCGGGACCCCTGCGCCGGAGCTATCTCCGGGCCTGGATCCGCCGGGACCCGGCGCGGATCTACCGGCAACACCCGATGTGGGTTCGGGTCGGTTTCAGCCTCTGGCTGCAAGACCATCCCCGGGATATCTGGAGATTCCTTCGCTGGTACCTTTCCGGATCGCCCACTGGGCACTAGACTACCCTCGATTCCCACCCGACTTCCCGAGGCCCCGAGCCGATGACACAAGTTCCTTTCTTCAGACCCGCGATCGGCCAGGAAGAGATCGACGAGGTCGTCGCCACTCTCCGCTCCGGCTGGTTGACCACGGGCCCGCGGACCGCCCGTTTCGAGGCCGAGTTCGCCGAGGCGGTCGGCGCCGAGCATGCCCTGGCGCTCAACTCCTGTACCGCGGCCCTGCATCTCGCAGTCGAGGTTCTCGGGCTGCGGCCCGGCCAGGGCGTCTTGCTGCCGACCATGACCTTCGCCGCCACCGCCGAGGTGGTGCGTTACCTGGGAGCGGTGCCGATCCTGGTGGACTGCGAGCCCGACACCTACAACCTCGACCTCGCCGATGTCGAGCGCAAGATCGAGGATCTGCGAGCGGGCCGCCTACCGGCGGATCCCGATCTCGAGCTCACAGGCATCGTGCCGGTGCACGTCGGGGGCTTGATGATCGATCTCGAGGCCCTCGGAGCCCTGGCCCGCCGGCACGACCTCTGGGTGGTGGAAGACGCCGCCCATGCATTCCCAGCGGCCTGGCGCCGTGCCCCGTCCGAACCCTGGCAGCGTTGCGGCGAAAAGTCGTCACGAATCGCGTGTTTCTCGTTCTACGCCAACAAGACCATCACCACCGGGGAAGGGGGCATGGCGGTCAGCGACGACTCCGATCTGATCGAGCACATGCGGAGCCTCTCTCTGCACGGCCTCTCGCACGATGCCTGGGGTCGCTACACCGCCCAGGGGAGCTGGGACTACCGGATCCTCGCCCCGGGGTACAAGTACAACCTCACCGATATCGCAGCCGCCATCGGCATACACCAGCTGCCCCGCTCCGAGAGCTTTCGCCAGCAGCGAGAAGCCATCGCCACCGAGCTGCGACACGCCCTCTCGGAGGTCGAGGAGCTGGAGCTGCCACCGCTTCGGAACCACGAAAACCGGATCCACTCCTGGCATCTCTTCCAGGTCCGCCTGCGGCTCGATCGTCTGCGGATCGATCGCGACCAGTTCCTCCGAGAGCTCCGCGCCCGGGGGGTCGGATTCTCGGTCCACTGGCGGCCGCTGCACCTGCACCCCTACTACATCTCCCTGGGCTGGGAGCCCGGGCACCTGCCGGTGGCGGCCGAATCCTGGTTGCGCTCGATCAGCCTGCCGATCTTCCCCGGCATGACCCCGGAAGAGATCCGAGCCGTTGTCGACGCGGTGCGGAACGTGTGCCGAGAGCACCGCAGGAAGAGCTCCGATCGGGGCTGAGACTACCCACCGACAACCGTGTTATGCTGCTGGTGAATCTTTGTTTCCAGCCGGTGCCCGACCGCCTCCTTCCTTCCTCCCGCACCGGCGCTTGATCGAGCCGTCCTGCTGAGCTTCATGCATCTTCGAGAATCTCACCGCGCAGCCCTATCGATGCAAATCGCCGGAGACTCATGAGCGAACAGGCTCTCCAACCGGCCACCCCAGCGGCCCAGGAAGCTCTCGAGACACCGGAGCCCACCGCCCCGTTCTGGACCCGCCATCTGCGTCGTGAGGTCCAGTACCTGCTCGATCTCGGGGTCCTGGTGAGCGCCTATCTCCTCGCCTGCCACCTGCGCTTCCTCGAAGCGCCGAAGTTCGCCTACATCCAGCAACTGCCCCTGATGGTGCTGCTGCAGATGTCGGCCCTCTCCGTTTTCGGCGTCTACAACTTCGTGTGGCGTTACATCGGCATGGCGGAGCTGCGCACCTTCATCTCCGCCGGGGTCTCTTGCTTGACCTTCTCCCTCGCTCTGCGCCTGGGCCTGCCCGAGAGCTACCAGGAATGGCGCATTCCCATTTCGGTGATCGTGCTCGACACGGTTCTCGCCTTTGGTGGGCTCCTGGGAATCCGGCTCTTGCGGCGCAGCCTCTACGAACGCTACGAGCGGCAGTTCCACAACCAGGCCACGACGAACCACCAGGAGCGCAAACGGGCGCTCCTGGTGGGTGCCGGCCGCGCCGGGGTGATGGCAGCCCGGGAGCTGCGGCAGAACCAACGCGGAGGAGGGCTGGAGATTCTCGGCTTCGTGGACGACGATCCGCGCAAGCAGGACACGATCATCAACGGCCTGCCGGTCCTCGGCGACACCTCCGAGCTGGCGGACCTGGTCCGCGGGCACGGGATCGAGAAGGTTCTTCTCACCGTGGTCAGGGTCCGCCGCGACACCATGCGGAACCTCGTGCAGACCTGCAAACGCCTCGGGGTCGACGTCCAGATCATGCCCGGGCTGTACGAGATCCTCGAAGGACGCCTGAACTTCTTCCGCGAGGTGCGGATCGAAGATCTGCTCGGGCGCCAGGCGATTCGCCTCGAAGAAGACGAGCTGAAGAATTTCCTGCCGCGAAAACGCCTGATGGTCACCGGGGCGGGGGGCTCGATCGGCTCGGAGCTCGCCCGGCAGGCGGCCCGCTACGGTCCCGAGAGCCTCTTGCTGGTGGAGCGCTCGGAGCCGGCTCTCTTCGAGATCGACCGCGAGCTGACCCAGCTCTGGCCCGATCTGAAAGTCGAGAAGCTGATCGCGGATGTCGGCAACGAGTCGCGGATGCGGGCGATTCTGTGGGACTATCGGCCGGAGATCATCCTGCACGCAGCGGCCCACAAACACGTGCCGATGATGGAAGCCAACCCCACCGAGGCGATTCGCAACAACTCCCTCGCGACCCACACCCTCGGCCGCCTCGCCGGTCAGCTGGGAGTCGAACGTTTCGTCCTGATCTCCACGGACAAGGCGGTGCGGCCCACGTCCGTGATGGGGGCTTCGAAACGCCTGGCGGAGCTGATCCTCCAAGATCTCGACGACGAGTTCGAGACCCGTTTCGTAGCGGTTCGTTTCGGGAACGTTCTGGGATCCACCGGCTCGGTGATTCCGATCTTTCAGCGCCAGATCCAGCGCGGTGGGCCGGTCACCGTGACCGATCCCGCCATGACGCGTTATTTCATGACCATTCCGGAGGCGGCCCAGCTGGTTCTGCACACCGCGGCCATGGGAGAAGGCGGCGAGATCTTCATTCTCGACATGGGAGAGCCGGTGAAGATCATAGACCTCGCCAAGGACATGATCCGGCTGGCGGGTTACGAGCCCGACAAGGAGATCGAGATCGAGATCACGGGCCTGCGGCCGGGCGAGAAGCTCTACGAAGAGCTGGAGCTCGACGCAGAGAGCCTGCAGAAGACCCGCCATCCGAAGATCTATATCGGTCGCCTGCAACCCGATGCGGGCAAACCCATTCGCGAGGCACTACCGGAGCTGCAGCAGCTGGGAGAGACCGCGAGCATCGAGTCGGTCCGAGCCTACCTGGCCGAGCTCCTACCGGAAGCCCTGCTCGCCAAGCCGGCTCCCCTCTCCGCCAAGAAAAGCGAAGGGCGCTCCGAGATCGAAGCGCCCTTGGCGAAACCTTCCTGACTCGAACCGAGCCTCCTCAGACGGAGGCGCCCAGGTACCCCTGTTTCTCCAGGTAGAGCAAGATCTCCTGCACCGCTTCCTCGGGGCTCAGCTGCTCGGTGTCGATGCTGAGCTCGGCGTCTTCCGGAACCTCGTACGGGTCGGAGATACCGGTGAAGCTACCGATGATGCCGGCCCGAGCCTTGGCGTAGAGGCCCTTGCGGTCGCGCTGCTCGCAGACCTCGAGCGATGTGGCGATGTGGATCAGGAAGAAACCGCCGTGCTCCTCGATCCCTTCCCGCACTTCCTTGCGCACGATGTCGTAGGGAGCGATGGGGGCGCAGATCGCGATGCCTCGGTTCTTGGTGATCTCGGACGCCACATAGCCGATGCGCTTGATGTTGAGATCGCGGTGCTCCCGCGAGAAGCCGAGCTCGCTGGAAAGGTTCTTGCGCACGATGTCGCCGTCGAGCAGGGTCACGGGGCGACCTCCCACCTCGAGCAGCTTGACCATCAACGCGTTGGCGATGGTCGACTTGCCGGCCCCGGAGAGGCCGGAGAAGAAGATGGTGAAACCCCGGCGGCTGCGCGGCGGATGGCGACGGGTGAGCTCCTCGGCCACCTCGGGAAAGGTGAACCACTCGGGAATCTCCCGGCCGTGAGCGAGTCGCGAGCGCAGCTCGGTGCCGGAGAGGCTGAGAGGCGAAACCCCTTCCGGAATCTCGTCGACCGGCACGTAGGCATCGCGCTCCTGCACATACATCATCATCTTGAAGGGAACCATCTGAATGCCCAGCTCTTCCTCGTGGGCGCGGAGGAGATCCTGAGCGTCGTAGGGACCGTAGTAGGGTTTTCCCTTGGAATCGTTCCCGGGCCCGGCGTGGTCGCGACCGACGATGAAGTGGGTGCAGCCGTAGTTCTTGCGGATGATGGCGTGCCACAGAGCCTCTCGGGGGCCCGCCATGCGCATCGCCAGTGGCAGCAGGGAGAGCTTCACCGACGGCGCCGGGTACCGCTTCATGAGCGCCTGGTAACAGCGGACCCGGGTGTAGTGATCGAGGTCTCCGGGCTTGGTCATGCCGACCACCGGATGCACCAGCAGATTCGCCTGGAGATCTTTCGAAGCCCGCAGGGTGAGCTCGAAGTGGGCACGGTGCATGGGGTTCCGGGTCTGGAACGCCACGATCTGCCGCCAACCCCGACGCGCGGCCCAGGCGCGGACCTCGGCCGGCGTCTCGCGCAGACGACGGAAGTCGTAGTGGATGGGCATCTGCAGACCTTCGAGCCGACCCGCCAGGGCCACCTTGTTGGTGCGCTCGAGCAGATGGGCGACCCCGGGATGGGCAGGGTCCTGCGTTCCGTAGACCGACTGCGCGTGCTCGAGGGGATCGGGTCTGAAGATCTCTTCCACGTGCAAAGCTGCCAGGAGCAGACCCTCGGGATCCCGCAGGCCGACCGAGTCTCCGACCTTCAAGGGCTCGGCGAAATCCTCGGTGACGTCGAGAGTGATGGGGATCGGCCACAGGGTACCGTCCGCAAGACGCATCGACGAGCAGACGCCCTCGTAGTCCGCCTGCCCCATGAATCCCCGGAGCGGCGAGAATCCACCACAGAGCAAGAGCTCCAGGTCACAGATCTGGCGCGGCGTCAGATCCCAGGAAGACCAGTCGCGAGAAGCGACACGGAGCTCTTCGGAGCGCTCCTCGGAAACGATGAGTTGGACGAGGGTACCCCCGTGGGGGTCGATCAAATGGTCGGTCATGATATTTCTCCTTGGGCGAGAGCCGTCGATCCGGCTCTGCTACCAGTGCGGGCGAGAAGCAGAAGATCGCGCAGCAGGAACCGTCGAGCGACGGGGTTGGATCTCTTCCTGGTGCCGGATCTGGAAAAGCCAGTTCTTCTTCGCTGGAGGCCTCTCGATTGTAACCGTCCAGCCCGAGCGCATCTCGGGGAACAGTTTTTCAGGTATTTTGGGAACCCACGGAGTAGCGGGTCAGTAGATCCTAACATTCGAGGCGGGAAAAGCAACCTCGACCTGGCCGCTCCGAGCACACTCGAGCCTTCTCCGAGTACACTTGAGCCTTCATGGAAACGCGCCGATGAGTCGACCCGATCCCGAGCGAAGCCTCCGTCTCCGGCTCGACGGCTGGGGGGAAGAAGGAGTCCACCTTCCGCCCTCTCCCGCCATGCTGCAGTGGCTGGAGGCCCGGCTCGGAGCCCCCGAGCCCTTTCCCAGGCTCGATCTCGAGCGTCTCGAGCCTCGCTCCGCGCCGACGGTCTCCGATCTCGGTTGTGAGACCTCGGGAGATTTCCGGGAGCGCCTGGCCCACTCCAGGGGCCGCGGCTTTTCCGATCTCGTCCGCCTGCGCTCCGGCACCGTCCCCACTCTCCCCGCCGCGGTCGCACGACCTCGGGACGCAGACCAGGTCCGTACCCTTCTCACCCGTTGTGCCGACGCGGGCTGCAAGGTCGTTCCCTGGGGCGGCGGCACGTCGGTGACGGGAGGGGTGAATCCCCCCGCGGAGCAAGGACCGGTGATCACCTCGAGCTTGCGAGCCCTGAGCGGCCTGCGGCGGATCGACGAGGAGTCCGGCCTGGCGACGTTCGGCGCCGGGACCCTGGGACCGGAGGTCGAAGCGGCCCTGGCTCCTCACGGCTGGACCCTCGGCCACTTTCCGCAATCCTGGGAGCTGTCGACGGTGGGAGGCTGGGTGGCCACTCGCTCCGCCGGCCAGGAATCCCTGGGCTACGGCCGGATCGAGTCGCTGGTGGCCGGGCTGGAGTTGGTGGCACCGGCCCACACCCTGGAGCTCCCACCCTTGCCGGCCACCGCTGCCGGCCCCGACCTGCGCCAGATGGTGCTCGGCAGCGAAGGGCGCTTCGGCGTGATCACCGAGGTGACTTTGCGTGTCCGTCGCCTCACGCCCCATCATCGTTTCGAGGCATTTCTGCTCCCCGACTGGGAACGTGGTCGACGGGCCGCTCGGCGGCTGGTGCAGGACCGCCTCGACCTGACCCTGCTCCGGCTCTCCGACGGTCCCGAGACCCAGGTCGCCATGGCGATCGGCCTGACCAAGACCCGACTGGCTCCCCTGGTCAAGGCCTGGCTCCGTCTACGACGAATCGGCCCGGGGGCATGCCTGCTCCTCCTCGGGGCCCGAGGGACCCACAACCAGCTGGCGACGACCTTCGACCGGATCTACGACCGGCTACGGCCCCACGGGGCGGCCTCCCTCGGCGAAGGCCCGGGCCGCAACTGGCAACACGACCGATTCCGCCACCCCTACCTGCGCGACAGCCTGCTCGACCGGGGCTACGCCACCGACACCTTCGAAACCGCGGCTCCGTGGTCGCGCCTCGGGGCGATCTACCGGGCCGTGCGACAGTCACTCACCACCGCGGTAGAAGGCGAAGAACGCGAGATCCCCGTGCTCTGCCACCTCTCTCACCCCTACGCCGATGGCGCCTCCCTCTACTTCACTTTCTTCTTCCGCTGCCCCCGCGATCCCGAGGCGGCCATCGCTCGCTGGGCCGACCTCAAACGCCGGGCGACCGGCACCCTGGTGGAGCAGGGAGCCACCCTCAGCCATCACCACGGCATCGGTGCCTGGCACGCCCCCTGGCTCCCGCGCGAAAGCGGCCCCGGAGGCCACCAGCTCCTCGCACGCATGGCCGCGGAGATGGACCCGCACGGCACGCTGAATCCCCACGTCCTGCTCGATCCCGAAGATCGGCTGGAGGATTGAGCCTTGTTTCCTCCCGGCTGGAGAGAACGAGCCCTCGAGGCGCTGCCAGGCCCCTTCGACCTCGTCGTTCTCGGCGGCGGCATCACCGGAGCGGGCATCTTTCTCGATGCGTCGCAGCGCGGCTTGCGTTGCCTCCTGGTCGAGCGCGGTGACATCGCCTGCGGCACCTCGTCGCGCTCGTCGAAGCTGCCTTCGTCGTCGGATTCTTCGCTGACGTTCA
>CAZMEL010000176.1:0-15975 GCA_964565225.1 uncultured Thermoanaerobaculia bacterium
CTTCCTGCTCTCCTTCACCCTCGCCCACTGGACCGCGATCCTCGCCCGCAAACGCGGCGGTGGCCGGCGCGACGCCCTGCGTCTGCCGCTGTTCCCGCTGATCCCGGTGCTCGGCGGCCTCGCCTGCCTCGGGCTGGCGATCTTCCAGGGTCTGGCAGTGCCCGCCGCGGGTGGTGTTGCCGTCGTCTGGCTGGTCCTGGGCGCCGGGCTCAACTACGCTTTCTTCTCCCGCCGAGCCCGGGTCGCCGACGCCGCGGCCGAAGCGCTCGACCCCCAGCTGATTCGGCTGCGTGGCCGCGCCCCCACGGTGCTGGTTCCGATCGCCAACCCCGCCAGCGCCGAATCCCTGGTGCGCCTGGCCAACGCCCTCACTCCGCCAGAGGTCGGCAAGGTGCTGCTGCTCTACGTGGTGAAGACACCGGAGTCGTGGCAGCCGGGCACACCTCCGAAGCAGCTGCTCTACGCGCAACAGGTGTTGGGCGAGGCCCTCACCGCCTCTTTTGCCTCCGAGCTCGAGCCCCAGGCCCTCACCACCATCGCCCCCGAGCCCTGGCACGAGATCGACCGGGTGGCGAAGCACTACCAATGCGAGAGCATCCTGCTAGGGCTCGGCGACCTCGACGACCGGGGAACGGCGGGCAAACTCTCCGAGCTCCTGCGCGAGGCCCGCAACGACGTCGTGATCCTGCGGGCTCCGGCCGGCTGGCACCTCCAGGACGTCCGCCGGGTCCTGGTACCGATCGGTGGCCGCCGGGACCAGTCGAATCTGCGCGCCCGGCTGTTGGGCTCTCTCTGTCGCACCCACGGGGTCGAGGTGCACTACCTGGGGATCGTCTCCGAGAGCGCCTCCGACAGCGACGCGGCCCGCCTGGAACGAGACATTCGCCTCCAGGCCGACGACGAGGCCGCGAACCACTCCAGTATCGACATCGTGCGCAGCAACGACGTCACCGGCACTCTGCTGGAGCGGGCCGCGGGCGCCGAGCTGGTGATCCTCGGGCTGCGGAGTCCCGGGCCCGACGGCACGATCTTCGGTGAGATCCCCCACCGCATGGCCCGCGATACCGGCTCCGCCGTGTTGATGATCCGTCAGCGCGGCTGATCCTCCCGGCTTTTTCTTCCCAAACCCGACCACTCTCGACAACGGCCCGTTAAGCCCTTCTCGAAGCAACCGAGAAGGCGGCCGCCTCCCTACCAACCCTCAGTCAGGGTGGACCCCCGGGTCCACCAGGGAGGTCTCATGTCGAGAACACAACCTTTCTTCTTTTCCTTGCTCGTTTCGGGAATCCTCTTCCAGCTCAACGCAATCGATGCCGAAGCCCGCCCCTTCGATCGCCCCACCGAGCCCGAGTCGGCAACGGCTCCGATCGGCGATTCCTCCGGGGACGGCGAGCCCACGGCCGACGAAGGGGAAGAGAATCCCGATGAATGGGAGATCGAGCCCGATTTCGCCCCCGACCTCCACGAGACGCAGCTCTACCACCAGGGCCACCGGTTCCTGGAGATCGGCACCGAGATCTCGGGTGTGCTCGGTCCCCAGGGTGTGATGTACACCTTCTTCCTCGACCGCCGGCAAACCGTGGGGATCTCCACCGCGGGCCCGACCGACACCCTGGGCACCCTGCTCGACGAAGGGCGCCGGGTGGTCGCTTCCGACGACAAGGGTGGGCCGGGCAAGAACTTCCGTATCGAAGCGGATCTGGTGCCCGGGTGGTATGTCCTGCGCATCGAAGGCAGCTGGGGCAGTCGAGGACCCTACACCTTGCACCTCTCCGAAAGACCGTAAGGCACTCGGGGCCTGCTCGCCGGCCACGGTGGGCAGGCCCTATTCGGTGCAGCGGCAAGCCAGGAGAGCTGGATCGTCGAGATCGCCGAGCACCAGACCTTCGTTCTCCGCCGCAAACGTCGCGAGGCGGCGTTTCGCGGCTTTCGTGTAGGTGGCTCGTGGGCTTCGGATCCGGTGCAGGTCCCGGTAGCCTTCGACCAGATTCGGACAGGCTTCCTCGGCCCGACCTCGACGTCGTTGCAAATCTCCCCACAGGCTGGTGGCGATGGCCTTTTCCCAGGTGTTGTCGGCCAGGTTCGAGGCCCTGATCAGGAGCTCCTCCGCCTTGCTGAGCTCCGGAGCTCGTGGATTCTCTGGGTCGAGCAGGAAATCGGCGAAGAAGAGCTCACTGAGCACCACTCTTCGATGATCTGCCCCGTACCTTTCTCGTTGGATCGGTAGAGAGGACTGGAAGAGCTCCCGAGCCTCCTCGCGCAAACCCTGAGCCTGTCGGATCTGAGCCAGCTTCCGGTGAGCGGAAGCGATCGACAGCCCGGAATTCTCTGAGGTTTCGTACATTTCGAGAGCCTCGCCAAGGGAGCGGGCGGCGCCAGCGAGATCACCACTCACCAGTTGAAGATTCCCCAGGCTGCGAAGGCTGAGCGCCACTCTGGGGTCCCGATTCTCGTAGTGCTCCCTACGAATCGCGAGGCCTTGCTCGTACAGCTTCGACGCCTCCTCGAATTCTCCCTTGCGCGTGAGAATCGAGGCGAGGTTGTTGTTCGTCTTGACGATCTCGATCGATCCCTCGTGACCGAGGTCTCGGTGTATTGCAACCGCGCGGCGAGAGACCACCTCCGCGGTCTCGTAGTTTCCCCGCTCTTCTTCGTTGACCGAGTAGTTGTTCAGAACCTCGGCGAGCTCCGAGGGGTTGGTTCCGGGAGAGCTCTGGAGGACTTCGATACATTCGAGCAAGATCGCGGCAGCTTCATTGGCGCCCCCGTATCGGCGAAACACGCCCGCAAGCTTGCCGACATGGTCGACCCAGAATTTCGGATCGGCTCGAAGATTCACTTCCATCCGTTCCCGGATTCGGGAGAGCTTCCGCTCGATCTCCTGAGAGCGTAGCTCCTTCGAAGACAGCAGGACCAAGAGATCCTCGAGAAAAAACCGCAGGTTCGAACGAGCCTCCTCGACTCTCTGTTTCTGCTCCTGAGCGTCGAGAGCGAGCCAGGTGGAGATGCCACCAAAGACCGTGCCCATGACCGTAAACGCCACCGCCACCCGGTGCCGCCGCAAGCTCTTGGCCAGCCGGTACGTCCAGCTTCCCTTGTGCGCCAGCACCACTTCACCTTCCAGATGCCGACGGATGTCGGCGGCGAGCTCGAAAACCGAGCCGTAGCGCTGGTCGGGCTCGAAGCGCAGGGCCTTGAGCACGATGGCGTCGAGATCTCCTCGCAGGCGGCGGCGCCAGCGGCGGCGGTCGGCCCAGGCGCCCACGCCGAGAGGCTCCTTGCCGTCTTTGTCCGTCGAGGCGCGGTCGCCAGGCGCCTCGCCCCATACCGCGGTGCTCGGGCGCGCGGGCGCGTCCCTCTCGAGGCGGAGAAGGATCTCGAGCTCGTTCGAGCCGCTGTCCGGGAGCCCCCAGCCGAGGGGGTGGCAGCCGCAGAGCAGCTGGTAGAGCAAGACCCCGAGGGAGTAGATATCGCTGGCGGTGGTCACCGCCTCGCCTCGCAGCTGCTCCGGGCTGGCGTAGCGTAGGGTCAGGGGCTGGCGGCCCGGGGTGGTCTGCCGGATGTCCCGATGATCGGGCTGCAGAACCTTGGCGATCCCGAAGTCGAGCAACTTCGGCACCCCGGTCTCTTTGTCGATCAGGATGTTGCCCGGCTTGATATCGCGGTGGATCACCAGCCGCTGGTGGGAGAGCTGCACCGCATCGCAGACCTGCAGGAACAGCCGCAGCCGCTCGCGGACCGAGCACTGCTGGTGCTCGCAGTAGCGATCGATGGGCTCGCCGTCGATGTACTCCATCACGAAATACAGGCGCCCGTCGTCCGTGGTACCGCCGTCGTGAAGCCGAGCGATGTTGGGATGCTCGAGATCGGCGAGGATCTGTCGTTCACTCTGGAACCGCCGCACCACCTCGGTCGAATCGAGCCCGCGCTGCACCCATTTCACGGCGACCCTGTGGTGATAGTCGTCCTGGCGCACGGCGAGGTACACCGCACCCATGCCTCCCTGGCCCAGCCGCTGCACCAGCTCGTAGGCGCCCACTCGGCGCCCGATGTCGGGGTCGAGCTCGTGCACGCTGAACACCGGGCGATCGAGAAACGTCTCGCTCTCGTCTCGGGCCAGGAGCGTGAGCACCTCTCGCGCCAGGCGGGAATCATCGCCACAACGCTCGGCCACGAGATCAGCCTGTTGCGCCTGCGGTAGCTCCCGCGCCGCGTGCAACAAATCGTCGATCTGCCGCCAGCGTTCCGGAGTCACCATCGCTCCCGGGGCCGATGCATCCGCCCGGCGGTCGGCTCGATTCCCGGCTCAGTTCCTCTCGTTCCTCGATTCCTTCTCCCCATCGGTTTCCCTCCGCTGATCCAGCTCGTGCAACAACCACGCTCGGGCGTTCTTCCAGTCCCGAATGACCGTGCTCTTCACCACCCCGAGCACCTCGGCGATCTCCTCGTTGGTCAGGCCACAGAAGAACTTCAGCTCCACGACCTGCCGTTTGCGCGAGTCGAAACGTTCGAGGGCTTCCAGTGCATCGTCGAGGGCCACCAGCTCCTCGGCACGAACCTCGGCGGCCAGGAGCGCCGGCTCCACCGGCAGCTTGATCACGTGCCCTCCCCGTTTGAAAGACTTTCGCTTTCGAGCACGGTCCACCAGGATCCGCCGCATCATCTGTGCAGCCGAGCCGAAAAAATGGCGGCTGTTCTTCCAGTGCACGGTCCGCAGGCCGGTAAATCGCAAATACACCTCGTTGACCAGAGCGGTGGGCTGCAGAGTTCCCTCCGGCTCCCCCCTCCGGAAATATCCCCGCGCCATCTGCCGAACATCGTCGAACACCAGGGGCATCAATTGCTCGAGCGCCTCGGAGCTCCCATCGCTCCACGCCTCGAGCAGGCGCGTGACTTCACTCTTGGAACGGGTCATCCCCAGATCTTAACAAGGCACCACCTCCGAAGCTCGAAATCTCGTTGTCCCCCGACGACCAACGCGCAGAGCGGCCGCCTCGAGACCGATTCTCCACGAGGAAAGTTTTTTCTCGACATGGGTCGGTCTCCTGCGCGTCGCTTTGCGCGTTTAGAAGCACGAGAATCGAGGCCAATTCCACGCCGGCCTTTTTACGGGGAGAAGACCATGAAGTACTCTGGGCCACTGTCTACGCCGATCGCAATTTTGCTCGCTCTGACTCTCTTCACCTCTGCGGATTCTAGGGAGACCGTCCATTCCAAGAGCTCTGAGGATGAACAGAATGCTGTTTTCTTGAACCTGACGATCTCGCAGCCAGAAAGCAATGATTTCTATTCCCTAGGAGATGCCGAGCTCGGGCTCGACTTCATTGCCGAAGTCGAAGCGAATGGCGTCGAGGATCCGATGGCGATCCATATTTCCTGGTCTTCGAATCGAGAAGATTTCCTCGGGACAGGGAATATGCTCTTGCAGGTTCCTCTGGAAGAGCCCGGAACCCACACCATCACCGCTTTCGTTGAGGATGGCCCAGCGAACCAGGCATCGAAGTCCCTGGAGATCGGGGTGTTGCCACTCGATCCAATGGAAGGTGAAACGATAGAAGAGTTGGCACAGAAGGGCTCCGAGGAATCCCGGGCCAGCATAGCTGCGACCGCCAGGGGCGGATCGGTAGTTGCGTGGCAAGGCGACTTCGGAACGGAGATATCGAGCCAGGAACGTAGCGTCCAGGTCACGCTTCTGAACTCGCAAGACCAACACGAAACGACTCTTCGAGTGAGTGATTCGCTCACTGAAACCCAGTCGAATCCTCACCTGGCATCCAACGAAGAAGGGCTCTTCATGGTCGTCTGGGAATCCAGAGAAGGAAGCATGACCCAAGTCAAGGGAAGAATCTTCTTTCGAATGGAACCCAACGGCATAGAACCCATCGGTAACGAATTCCTTCTCTCCGAACAGAAGGGATCCATTCTCTCGAAACCCCAGGTCGTGATCGATGGAAGAAGCGGTTTCATCGCAGTCTGGCAACAAAGGCCCCCGGGTTCGGTCGCCTCAGGCGACATCTTTGCGCGTCGATTCGATCGCGTAGGCACGCCGGCCGGAGACCCTTTCCGCGTCAATAGCCAGAATCTTGGAGAGCAACGTAATCCGTCGATTGCATCTTTGCCTGGACGCGGCTTCGTAGCCGTCTGGGAAAGCTCGGTCTCCCAGGAGCGAGCCAACATCCATCTTCGGCGCTTCGACTTTCTCGACCAGGCGTTGGATGATGATGATCTAAGAATCAATCTCGAAAATTCCGGACTTCATTCAGACCCCAGAGTCGCAACATCGAGCGAGGGAGACTTCGTGGTGGTTTGGAAGTCGACGACTCTCTCGTCGAAGTTTCCCGCTGCTCAAACCTTCCGCATTGCAAGTCGGCCAGGTGAGAACCTCCATTTCACGGATCCAGACTTTCTCTTCGAAGAATTCATCATCACAGAGACCATAGAGGCGGTAGACGAGCCCTTCGACCCGGCTGTAGCGATGAACCGTGACGGAGATTTTCTCGTGACCTGGGCGGAAGGCTCCGGATCCGACAGTTCCTCCAGAGTCAGATACCAGACGTTCTTCTTTCTCCAATCAGAGCCTCGAGCCTCTTCCGACATCCGAGCTCTCGATTTCTCCGCTCGAGGGCACCCGGCGACTGCATTTACCGGAACCAACCTCAACAACGAATTTCTGGTGTTCTGGAACGCCACGGAAAATACTTCAGATAGCTCATCAACAGACCTTCTCGGCAACAGGATCTCTCTCTCCTATGAGTCCTTCTTGCCTACCGGCTTCATCTTCTACGACGGATTCGATTCAGGAGAGCCCTCCGGTTGGACTCGAGTGAAGGGTCTGTCATGAGATCTCATCGACCTTCCGATTCGAATTCATCCTCGCAGATTACGGTGCACCCCATCACCGGATCGCCGCCACTATCGACCGGAGAGCCGCAACCCCAACCCTTTCTCGACTGCCAGCTCACCATCACCGGCGAGAGCCAGGCACGGTTCTCGGTAGCCGGGCGAGAGTATTGCGGGTGCCCTCGGCTCGACGAGGCTCTTCTGCGCGAGCTGCTCGATGCCGAGCTGGAGGTGGAACGCTACGGCACGCGACTCTTCCGAGCCCTGTTCTCGGGCGACGGCGACGAGCTCCTGCTCGGCTACCGCGAGAGCCTGGCGATTGCGCAGCGTGAGAGCTGCCGGCTGCGCTTGCGGCTCCACCTCGATTCCGGTGCTCCGGCAAGCCTGCACGAGCTGCACTGGGAGCTGCTCTACGACCCCCAGCGGCGCCAGGCGCTCGGGCGCTCGCCGGATACGGCGTTTTCTCGCTATCTGAGCGTCGCGGCAGAGCCCGGAGCCCCGGTGATCGACCGGCCGAAGCTGTTGGTGGCAGCGGCCGGCCCTCACGACCTGGCCGAGTATGGTCTACCGGGCATCGATCGCCAGAGCGCGGAGGAGGCGATTCGTAAGGCCCTCGCTCCTCTGCAGGACTACTGGGAGATCGAGACGTTCGAGGGCCCGGTCACGGCCGGCGGCTTGCGCGACGCCCTCGTGGCCGACGCCTACCATGCCGTGCATCTGATCGCGCATGGCGTCGTACGGCCCGAGCACCGTTCGGCGAGCCTGGCCCTGGAAGATAACCAGGGGCGGACTCAATTCGTCGACGAGAAGCTCTTCGCCGAGATCTTCACCGGCGACCGCGATCTCCGCCTGGTCACACTGATGGCCTGCGAGAGCGGAGTGACCACCGGAGGAGATCCTTTCAGCGGCCTGGGACAGATGTTGGTGCGAGGAGGAATCCCCGCGGTGGTGGCCATGCGACGGCGAGTGGCCCTGCGCACCGCCCATCGTTTCAGCAAACATTTCTACCTGCAGCTGGCGCGTGGCGCACAGATCGACGCGGCGATCAACGAAACCCGGCTACAGCTCCACCTGGCGGACTCCGGCTCTCCCGAGTGGAGCGCTCCGACCCTTTTCCTCCGCCTGCCCGGTGGCCGACTGTGGACCACCGAAGCCAGGACTCCGGTTCCGGTGATCCCGGAGCCGCCCCCCGCCCCCTCCTCGGATCGGGCTCGCAGCCAGGCACAGATCAAGACCCTGCTGATCAGCGAGCTGGTCGACAGCACTCACCTCGCCGACACCCTGGGCGACGAGCGGATGGCCGAGATCTGGCGTCGTCACGACCGCCTCGCCCGCGATCTCTTGCAGGAGCACGATGGCCGCGAGGTCGAGCGCACTCACTCGTTTCTCATGCTCTTCGACCGCCCCCTCGACGCCGTGCGGTATGCCCTCGCCTTTCAGCAAGAGCTGGCGGAGCTGTCGAAGGAGATCGCGGTCGATCTCTCGGTACGGATCGGGATCCACCTCGGCGAGGTGATCCTGCTCGAGACACCGCCGGAAGACGTGGCTCGGGGCGCCCAACCCCTGGAAGTCGAGGGCCTGGCCAAGCCCGTGGCCGTGCGCCTGATGACCCTGGCCCAGGGCGGACAGACCATCCTCTCCCAGACCGCCTTCGACCTCGCCCGGCGCAGCGCAGTCGGACGCGAGGGCCTCGAGCGCAAGCTACGGTGGGTCGCCCACGGCGACTACCTGCTCAAGGGAGTGACCTCCCAGGTCTCGGTGTTCGAGGTCGGAGTCGACGGCCTGGCGCCGTTCTCCACTCCCGCCGACAACGACCAGGTGCGCCGGGCCCACGGCGACCGCACGATCCTCGGCTGGCGGCCGGCCATCGGCCTCGAGATTCCTCATCGCCGGGCCTGGCTGGTGGAGAAGAGGCTCGGCGACGGAGGGATGAGCGACGTCTGGCTGGCCCGGCACCAGAAGACCCACGAGCCGAGGGTGTTCAAGTTCTGTTTCGAGATCGAGCACCTCGAAGCGCTCCGCCGTGAGATCACCCTCTTCCGCCTGCTCAAGGAGACCCTCGGCGACCGCGACGATATCGCCCGGATCCTCGACTGGAACTTCGACCAGGCTCCCTACTTCATCGAGGCGCAATACTCCGCGGGCGGCAACCTGACCGAGTGGCTGGCACAGCGAGAGCGTGGCCAGGGCGCCTCGCTGGAGGAGAGGCTGGAGGTGGTCGCCCAGATCGGTGACGCCCTCGCCGCGGCTCACTCGGTAGGAGTGTTGCACAAGGATGTCAAGCCGGTGAACGTGTTGGTTCGTGAAGACCGGCGTGGCCGGCCGCGGGCGATCCTGACCGATTTCGGAATCGGCCGCGTGGTCGACGATTCCCACCTCCTCTCCTCCGGCATCACCTTCAACAGCCTCACCGAGCTCACCGCCGAGCCCGAGCCGGCCGGGGCCGGCACCCGGCTGTACATGGCGCCGGAGGTCGCCCAGGGACAACCCTCCAGCGTGCAGGCCGATCTCTACTCGCTCGGCGTCTTGCTCTACCAGCTGCTGGTCGACGATTTCACCGTACCCCTGGCCCCCGGATGGGAGCGCGAGATCGAGGATCCGCTGCTGTCGGAGCTCATCGCCTGGGCTTGCGACGGCAATCCCAAACGCCGCCTGGCCGATGGTGGGCGCCTGGCTCGCCGCCTGCGCGGGCTCGAAGATCGGCGGGCCCGGCTGCGGGCGGAGCAGGAGGCGCAGGAGGAGACAGAGCGGACCCGGCGGGAGCTCGAAGAGGCCCAGAAACGGCGCAAGAAGGCGCTTCGGGCTCTGGCCGCGGTGTCGCTCGTGGCGCTGGGCCTGGGACTTCTCACGGTGATGGTCTTCCAGCAGAAAAGCCGTGCGGATCGGGCAACCGACGAAGCCTTGCAAAGAGCCCGGGAAGTCGAAAAGACCAGAAGACAGCTCGAAGAAGTCCTGAACGTGGTGGTCGACCTGTTCGACCTCACCTCCCCGAATAGACCTCCCGCAATCTCGATGACCGCTCCCGAATTCTTCGAGGCCATCAGCGCCCAGCTGGAGGCCGATCAGGAGCTGGAGCCCGAGGTCAAGGCTCTGTCGCTGCAGACTCTGGGACGAACGTTACTCAACCTCGGTCGCTATCCTCGGGCCGAGCAATTGCTGGAGAGCGCGCTAGAGATTCAGAGGGAGCACCTCGGGCCGGAAGATCTCGCGGTGGTCGACACCCAGACCCTGATTGCCGTGGCAGCGCACGAGTTCGAAGAGTACGAACGAGCCGAGGAGATCTTCCGCGCGATTCTCGACGAGCAGAAAACATTCCTGGGCCCGGATCATCCGATGATCGCGGATCACCTGAGCAACCTGGCGGTGGTGCTCGACGTGTTGGGCCGCGACGAGGAGGTCGAGGAGATCTATCTACGGATGCGGGAGATCGACCAGGCGAATCTGCCTCCCGACGATCCACACCTGGCGGCCGGCGCCGGCAACCTGGCCTTCTTCTACACCGAACGGGGCCGCTTCGAAGAGGCCGAGCCTCTGCACCGTGAAGCGGTCAGAATCGGAGAGGAGGCTCTGGGGCCGGAACATCCCACCCTCGCCAACTACCTCGAAGGATGGGGGAAACATCTCTTGCTCACCGATGTGCTGGAAGAGGCCCTGCCCCTTGCCGAACGCTCGGCGGAGATCCGACGGAAGGCCCTGGGCGAAGAACACGCCGACTATGCCCGGAGCCTCGACCTCCTGGCCCGTATCTATCGGGAGAGGGAGGGCAAGGGCGACGCCGCCCAGGCCGAGACACTCTTCCGCCGGGCCCACGAGGTGTGGAGGAGCTCCGAGGCCGGGCCGGAGCCCACCGACCTGGCCCTGAGCGAGAGGGAGCTCGCCGAGCTCTACCTGCGGCTCGGCCGCGAGGCCGAGGCTCGGCCTCTCCTGCGACACAGCCTGCAGGTGTTGTCCGCAAAGCTCGGATCCGGGCATCCCAAGACCCGGGAGGTGGCGAGGCAGCTCGAAGCCCGCTGGGGGCCCGACACCACCGAGAGCCTTTCAGGCCCCTGAGCCGGGCCGCACCGAGGGATCTCCGAACAGGCGAACGCGGCTCAGCCGCTCCGCCGCCGCTTCGAGAGTCTCGAGCTCTTCGCGGGCGATCGCCTTGCCCAGAGAACGCTGCCGCCGGAGCTCTTCGATCTGCAGCACCAGACCCGCGTAGGCTTCGGCCACCGACCGCAGAGCCCGACCGGCCGGCTGCTCGGAGCGCAGGATTTCCACCATCGCCCGCAGTGCCTCGGCCACCTGGTCGGGCACCGTGCGCGTTTCCGGGCTCGAATCTCCCTCGGCCACGACGGCGCCGACGTCGGCAGTCTCCAGCAGCAGGCGCCGAGCGCGATCCGCTTCACGGACGCGCGCGACGAATCCTTCCGAAGGTGGCCCGGGGGTCTGCAGGAGCCGATGCAGCTTCTCGACGTAGCGAAGGTAGTCTTCGGCCCGATCGAAATCGAGCCGGCCCGATGCGTATTCCAATCCCAGGCGCCTCTCGACCTCGTGGGGGATCTGCTCGTCCGAGCCCACCAGCAGCAAGTAGGCCGGCACTCGGTCCCAGCTGGGGCGCCCGGCCGCCACTCCGTGCCGGGCCAGCCACCGGCTCCACGACTCGCCACTCCGATATTCCAGAACCCGAGCCTTCGCGGCTCCCAGGCGCTCTCGACGGAGCTCGAGCAGAGGTGCCAGGGCGCGGCGGACACCCGCCGCCTCGCCTCGAGCGATCACCAGCGCCCATCCACCTTCGTCGACCGGCGGCAGCGGCGACCGTTCCCCACCGAGGTGAGGCTGCGAGTCGAGCACGTGGATCTGCCGCAGCAGGGGCAAGACCCCGGGCGACCGGAGGTCTTGCTGCCATGCCGGTTCCTTCGGGAGCGGAGAGGTCGTCGCAGCCAGCAGGGCTCGCAACGCCCGAGACGGTCCTTCTTCGATCCAGTCTTCGTATTCCGGATCCTCGTCGACCTCTCGTTCACTCGCCGAAGCGAGCGGAGGGGTCTCGAGCACCGAGAGCCCGGCGAGGATCTCCAGCTTCTGCAACATTCGCTGGCGGACCCGCTCCTCCAGCCGTCCGACGCCTCGGGCCGGCAGGAGCTTCTCCGGATCGACCCAGAGCGTGAAGCCACACCGCAGACCCCATACGCCCGGACCCTCGGACGACATGGGTGCGCCGACATCGCGGCTGCCGATCCCGGGAAAGAGATCCGCCGCCACCAGCCACACCCGTTGCTCGCCAGCGCCGGAAACGGCACCTCGGACGTCGGCGACGGCCCAGAGCACCTCCAGGTGCGCCGTGGCCGACACCGCATAGATCTCCCCTGGCCGCGGCTCTCGCAGATTCGGCGCGGGATCTGCAGAGCCCTCCAACCGCTCCCTGGAAGCCCGGGCGAGGCGACGGCGACGTTCGTGGATTTCGCGCTCAGCAGCCATCGCCATTCTCCTTCGGCGGAGAAGATCCCGCCGCGGTCGAGCAGCCCTCGACCAGCTCTCCCAGGGTCTCGAAGAGCTGCGGCAGACGGTACCGGGGAATCTCGAGCTGGTCGGCGAGCTTGCGATGGGACGGAAGCTTCGATTCTCCGACCTCGCCCTTTCCCTCCGCCAGCGGACGGTCGATCGGCAGGTCCCCGGCCACCGAGTAGACACGAAGGAAGATCCAGAGCCTTTCGAGGTACTCCCGAGTCTTCTGCCGTCCGGCCGAGCTCGCCATTCCTGCTTCCACACAGGCCGCGAGCTGCTCGAAGGCTTCCCGCTGCTCGAAGGCCATCTCGGGCCAGGTGAGGAAGACCCGCTCGGATTCCTCACCATCGCGAGACTCGAAACCGGCCTCTCCCTGGTCGGTCCACCACATCTCGCTCCACATCTCGCGGACAAACCCCTTGAAGGGCTCGACCAGCTCGCGAAACCGGAACCAGCGCAGCCTCGAGCCCTGGAGCCGGCGCATCCGCTCGGCCAGGCTCCGCACCAGGTCTTCGAGCCGGGTCGATCGCGCGGTCACCAGGCCGGGGAGCAGCTCGGCACTCCACTGTCGGGTCTCGGGGCCGAGGTCGATGGTGCCGTCCCGCTGGCAGGGCTCGCTGGGCTCGAATCCCAGAAGGGTCTCGTTGCTCACCGCGTCGTCTCCCTCGAGCACGAAGAGCCACAGCTCGCGAATCGCGACTCGGGCGGCCTTGCGCGAGACCACGAAGACCCGGTAACCCAGCGGATCCCATTGTCTCTGGCGCTCGAACAAGAACAGACGGATATTACGAAACACGACCCCTTCGATGTTCTCGCGGTAGGTCAGCAGGCCGGCCAGGCCACGCAGCCGAAACACGAAGACAAAGCTGTAACAATCACACAAGAGCTCTTCGAACGCTTCGTTCCGCGTCCAGCTGAAGGCTCCCTGGACTCCCAGATACGAGGGCGGCGCCAACCACAGACCCCGCTGCCGAAGCTCATAGCGCAGAGCGTCCGCGAGCTTCTGCCAGACCTCGTCCTCGAGCGCCTCTTCGGGCCGTGCTCCACGTTCCAGCGTCTCGACATATCGCGAAAACGTCAGGGAAAAGCTTGTCAATTCCTTCGGGTCTCCTCAGTCATGGGCCCATCTCCACAAAGAGCCCCGGCCGACGGCTGAGTCCAGAAACCACCTGGTTACCACGCCTGGGGAGAGACCCGCCATCGGCCAGGGAAGAACATGGGACCACCTCAACTCTCGAGATCCAGTTGCCTTTGCCGATCTCCGATGTTTTCAAACGCGCATTTCCCCAATCCGATCGACCGATCGAGACGCCGGAAAAAGCGAGATCTCCACGAAACAAAAAGCAAACGGTAATTCAATATCGACAAGAGGCCCGATTTCTGCGACAATCGACCTATGTGGACTCGGGCTTTCGGCCTCCTGGCCCTGTCGTTCAGCCTGCTGCTCGCCTCCTCGGCGGGTTTGGCGCAGCACGAGCACGGGATCGAGCCGAGCCTCGCGGGAGTCGAGTGTGTCGTCGAACATGGCGACGGGCACGGCAAGCCCGACTCCCGTTCCGCGCCCGAGCTAGACGGTGCGGGCTCCGAGCACCAGCACTTCTGCCTCGCCTGTCACCTCAGCGGCAAACGCTCCCAGCTCTCCAGCTCTGCCGAGGCGACCCGCGTGGCGAATGTCGAGGCGAGCTGCTTTCGAGCCTCGTCCCCACCTCGGGTCGACCTGCGGTACTCGAGCTCGACCCTCCGCGGCCCTCCCCCGGCCTGATCTTTCTCGATCCTCCAAGAACCGAGACGACGGTCGCTCTCCTCGGAGCGACCCAGAAAAGATCATCCGCGGGGATTCCCCGCTGGCCAAAGGAATGGACCCATCATGTACAGCTTCCCGACCCTCGTCGGCCTTCGGCGTACGCTCTCCGTCGCGCTCGTCACGAGCGCCCTCTTTTTCCCGCACCTCGCTTTCGCCGAGGAAACCGGCTCGATCCAGGGCCGGGTCGGCCCGGTCCACGACCACGACTTCGTGCTCGCCACCGCTCGCATTCCCGACCTCTCTCTCCAGGTCGATATCGAGGGCGACGGCGCCTTCCGCTTCGAAGGCATCCGCCCCGGTACCTACCTCGTCGAGGTGAGGGTCCCCAGCCTGGGGATCGCCACCGAGCGGGTGGTGGTCCGGCCGGGTGAGGAAGCCGGCCTGGAAGTGGTGCTGGTCCCCGGAAGCCATTCCGAGGAAATCGTCGTCACCGCCTCCGCCGATGCCCGCAATCCCTACGAGCTGGCCACACCGACCACCAGTCTCAGCGGCCAGGAGCTCGCTCTACGATTGGAGTCGACCCTCGGAGAAACCCTGTCGGGTGAGCCCGGTGTCAGCTCCACCTTCTTCGGCCCGGGCGCCAGCCGCCCCATCATTCGCGGCCTCTCCGGCGACCGCGTACGGATGCTCGAAGGCGGCATCGGAACCGGCGACGCCTCCGGGGTGAGCGCCGACCACGCGGTAGCGACCGACCCTGCCCAGGCCGATCGGATCGAGGTGATCCGCGGTCCCGGCACCCTGCTCTACGGTTCCAGCGCCATCGGCGGCGTGGTCAACGTGATCGACGAACGGATCCCCACGGTGCGCCCTCTCTCGGAGTTGAAGGGCCGGGTCGACCTCCGCGGCGGCAGCGTCGACGACGAGCGCCACGGCTCACTCGAGGTCAACGGCGGCTCGGGCAACTGGGCCTGGCACGTGGGAGCGAGCGCCCGGGAGACCGACGATTACGAGATCCCCGGCTTCGCCCGTCTCGAGGGAGACGAGCACGAAGAGGACGAGCACGAGGAAGACGAGCACGAGGAAGACGAGCATGAAGAAGAGGCTCCCTTCGGCGTCGTGCCCAACACCGACCTCGAGACTCGCGGCGCCCGTGCCGGTACCACCTACTTCTTCGCAGACAAGGGTTTTCTCGGCGTTTCGGTGAGCGGTTTCGACACCGAATACGGCCTGCCGGGCGGCCTGGAGCACGCGGAGCACGGAGAAGAAGGACACGAAGAAGACGAGCACGAGGAAGACGAGCACGAGGAGGACGAGCACGAAGAAGGCGTACCGGTGCGGATCGACATGGAGCAGCGGCGTTTCGACGTACAAGGCCAGGTCAACCAGCCCTTCGCGGGTTTCGAGGCTCTCAAGATCCGTCTCGGTCTCACCGACTATGAGCACGTGGAGCTCGAGGGCGACGAAGAGGGGACTTTCTTCTTCAATGATTTCTTCGAGACCCGTCTCGAGCTGGTCCAGGCCCGGCGTGGCCGTCACAGCGGCTCCCTGGGACTCCAATACTCCGATCGGGACCTCGAGGCCATCGGCGCCGAAGCCTTCCTGCCTCCCACCGCCACCGAGCGCTGGGCCGCCTTCACCTTGCAGGAAATCGAGTCCGGGCCGGTGCGCTGGCAATTCGGCGCTCGCTTCGAGAGCCAGGACACGGATCCGAGATCGGTCGGCCTCTCGTCTCGATCTCACGACGGCTTCAGCGCTTCGGCCGGGCTCGTGTGGCAAGCCAACGACCAGCTCTCCCTCGCCACCTCTCTCGCCCGATCCACCAAGCTGCCCGCCGCCGAGGAGCTTTTTTCCAAGGGTCTACACGTCGCTACCCAGGCGTGGGGGGGGGGGCCTGCCCCCCCCGCACG
>CAZMEL010000176.1:15985-16920 GCA_964565225.1 uncultured Thermoanaerobaculia bacterium
GTCGAGACCGAGGCCGATTTCCTCTTCGAGGTCGGCAATCCCGACCTCGAAGAGGAAATCGGCCTCGGTCTCGACGTCTCCCTGCGTCTCCAGACCGGCCGTTTTTCCGGCGAGCTGACGTTCTTCCGGCAGGAATTCGACGACTTCATCTTCCAGGCCTTCACCGGCGAGGAGGAAGACGGATTCCCTGTGGTGCTCTACAGCCAGGAAGACGCCGAATTCAGCGGAGTCGAGCTCAAGGGTCGGATCGAGCTGTACGAGCGGGAAAACCATCACCTGCACCTGAGCCTGGTGGGCGACCTGGTGGAGGCGGAGCTCGACGCCGGTGGCAACCTGCCGCGGATTCCGCCGATGCGATTCGGTGGTGGCCTGCACTACCACAGCGAGAGCTGGAACGCCTCCGCGGAAGTGCGCTGGGTCGACGATCAGACCGACGTGGCGGTCAACGAGTCTCCGACCGACAGCTACACGATGGTCAACGCCAGCCTCGGCTACCGTCTGCTGCTACGCAACCAGATCATCGATGTCCTGGTGCGGGGCCGGAATCTGACCGACGAAGAAGCCAGGAGCCACACCTCCTTTCTCAAGAACGTGGCTCCGCTGCCCGGACGCAACGTCACTCTGTCGCTCCGATTCCAGTTCTGACTCCGAACGAAATACCCATTCGACCGAAGCTCTCCCCAGAGCCCCGCCGTGGCCGGCTGTTCGTCTGGCCCGGTCTGGGGCTCCTTTTTCTCGGGCTCGCGGTGCTGGCCACCTGGCCCCTGGCGAGCCAGGTAGCCGGCGGGATCCCGCTCGGCACCGAGCGGGTCGCCACCGTTCCCCTGTTCAATCTGTGGACCCTGGCCTGGAATGTCGAGAGCTTCGAGCGGCTCTACTCTGAATACTGGCAGGCGCCGATCTTCCACCCCGCTCCCCACACCTTCGCCCTCTCC
>CAZMEL010000177.1:0-16897 GCA_964565225.1 uncultured Thermoanaerobaculia bacterium
AGACCTGGCGGAAGGAACACCGACTCGACCTCGCGAGTGAATCTGACAAAGTAGATTTAGTAAGGGCGCGTTCGATTGGGGTGGCACCTTGGAGATTTGGCTGGCACGGGGCACCTTGGAGGCCGCACGTTCGAGGATCTGCCATGTGGAAACAAGCTCTATCGATTCTGGCCGTCGTTCTCCGGTGGTTTCTCTTCCTGTTCTTCTCTTTGCTCCTCTACGGCGTTTTCCGCGGAATCCTGCTAGGGCTTGGAGAAAGCTCCCATTGGAGCTGGGTGGTGGGCCTCGGTCTGCTACCGTTCTGGCTCTTCTTCGCGGCGGCCTTCGGGGTCGTGCCGCGGAGCTGGCTGATGAGGCTCGGAGACGGTTTCGGGAAACGCCAGGGTGTCGACTACCGTCGACATCTCGAGAATCCGGACCTGGCTGTGGCCGAGGAGCTGCACGGGGCTCTTCCCGCGGACCTACGTGAGCTCTACGGCTCGGAGCGCAGATTGAGCCGAGAGTTGGTGTTCGGAGACGATAGCGAAGATGATCTGATGATCGCCGAATTCCTGCCGATCGACCTTCCCTTGAAGGATGAGCTCTTGGCCTTGTCCTCGAAGGAGACCGGGATACCGATTGCAATCGACGAATTCGACAATGTCTACCTCGCTCGACCGGAGGAGTCGCTCGAAGGTCGGACGCCGATCTACTTCGTCGACCACGAGACCTCGGAACCGATCGCGACGTCTTGGACGGTAGAGGATGTTGTCAGGGGTTCCATGCGAGACGCCTGAAGTCGGAGTATGGGTAACGGAGTATTGGTATTGGTTGGGGTTTGGGTGGCACCTCGGGGTCGACACTCGTGCGGCCGCGGAGCGAAGTACCACCACCGAGCTTGGCAAAGACGCAGTCGACTCTGGAGGGCAGGACGTGGTCGAGGACAGAGAAGGAATGGTTGCGGTCGAGGGGGCGGAGCTCTACTACAAGGTGCGGGGCAGCGGGCCGACGTGCCTGGTGCTGAGCGCAATCGGCTCGAAGCCCTACGAGCAGATGACGCTACCGCCCCTCACCGAGCGCTGGCGCCTGGTCTATGTCGACCTTCGAGGCAGCGGGCGATCGACGGGTGCTCCCGCCGACCTGACCTTCGAGAGGCTGGCCGAGGATCTGGAGGCGATTCGAGGTGAGCTCGGTGTAGACCAGGTCATGGTCTTGGGGCATTCGATTCTCGGCGCGCTCGCCGTCGAGTACGGAAGGCGCCGTCCCGAGAGTGTCTCCCATCTCATTCTGGTGGGCACGCCAAGTAGTGGAGACATGACGGGCATGGCGGCTGCGGGCTCAGCCTTCTTCGAGGAACACGCTTCGGAGGATCGCAAGCAACAGCTGCGCAACAATCTGGCGAGCCTTCCGGAGGGAGCGTCCATGGGAGCGACCATGCTCGCCCATACCCCCATGCGCTTTTATGATGCCCGTTTCGACGCCGCTCCGCTCTTTGCCGAAGCCGATGGTAGGCCCGGCCTGCTGCAGCATATTCTGGGAACCCTGACCGTCGATTGGAACATTCGCGCTGCATCGAGCTCGTTACGGGTTCCACTCTTCATCGCTCTGGGGCGCCACGACTATGTAGTTCCCCATGTTCTGTGGGATGGCGTCGCCGACCAGTTTCCCCACGCCACCCTGCATGTCTTCGAGAAGAGCGGCCACCAGCCCTTCTTCGAGGAGCCGGTGGCCTTTGCAGATACCGTGTCGGAGTGGATGGTGGAGCATGGCTAGCAGCCCGTGGTGAAAGTCGACCGCAAGCAAGAGCGAGCTATTTTTCGTCAGATCAAGGCGCAGAATCGCAGGAATATCGGTGATCTTTCGAGATTCTGCAACGCTGAGCTGGCGGAAAAGGGCCGCTCGCAGCGCGGTGTGACCGGGCCGATCCGAACGAGAGCTGGCGAGACTTCTGCGGATACGGGCTGACCGAAGAGCTCAGGGAAGGCGAAGGACCCACTGGGCTCAGTGGGTCCAGGAATCGCCAGAAGATTCGCCGCTCTCCGCTGTAGCGGTCGTTTCGTCGGGCACGATCCGCGGGGGACCGAGGAAGCGGCAGCACGACGCCTCGCCGAGGACGGTCTCGACCCGCTGCTGGAAGGTCGGGCTGATCTTCACCCGCATGCCGGCAGGGTCGATCACCACCACGCGGTCGCCGGTATGGATCTCGAGGTGCACGGCCGCGCCGCCGCCGTTGGAATCCCAGAGCAGATCTCGGAGGCGGGTGAGGCGGTGGCGGAACTTTTCGTCGGATTCGGGTAGGTCATAGCCGTTGCCACTGCCGTTTCCGTTGGCATGTCGGCCCTTGGCGTTGCCATTGCTGGTTCCATTGCTGTTGCCGTTGCCTTCGGCGTGTTGGCCGTTGCCATCGTGTCCATGGCCGACTCGGATCCGCACGGCCTGGGTGAGCTGTTCCATGGCGCGTTCGATGGGAATCACCCGGTTGACCAGGAGGCTGGGGGAGTCGTCGCGCATCTGGACTTTTCCCTGGAGAAAGACCACGCGGTCTTCTTCGAGCAGGTGGCCGTAGCGGCCGAAGGTCTCGGAGAAGACCACGGCGTCGATCGGGCCGGTGGGGTCTTCGAAGCTCAGGATCGCCATGGTCTGGCCCGCGGAACGGCCGCGCTGCGTAATGCGTTTGCGGACGCCGGTGATCAGGCCGCCCACGGTGACCTCTGCTTCGTTGGTGACCCGGGCCAGGTCGCTGCCCCAGGCGCTGGTGTAGCTCTCGAGGATTTGGGTGTGCTCGTCGAGGGGATGGCTCGAGACGTAGAAGCCGAGCACGCTCTTCTCTTGTTTGAGCAGCTCGGTGTTGTCCCAGGGAGGCACCTGAGGGAGCTTGATCTCGGCCGGCTGGCCCGATTCCTCTTCGGCGCTCTCGATGAACATACCGAAGAGGTTGGTCTGCCCCGAGGCGCGATCGGCGGCGGTCTTCTGGCCGGAACGGATGGCGCCGTCGAGCGCCTCGACCAGGGCGGACCGGCTCTCGGTTCCGTGGATCCGGTCGAAGGCGCCACACTTGATCAACGCCTCGATGGTGGAGCGGTTCACCGCGCCGAGAGGCACCCGGTCGCAGAAATCGTAGAGGCTTTCGAAGGGCTCTTCTTCCTTGCGCTCCTCGATGATGCCGCGGATGGCCTTCTCGCCCACTCCCTTGACCGCGCTCAGACCGAAGCGGATGTGGCCGTGGTTGGCGTCCCGCGGCTCGCCGTCACCGAACACGGGAGTGAAACCGACCGCCGAGGTGTTGATGTCGGGTGCGCGTACCGCCACGCCGGTGTGGCCGTCGGGAAAGAGGACCCGCTTGCACTCTTCGATGTACTTCACCACCTTCTCGGTGTTCTCCGACTCGAAGGTGAGCACCGCAGCCATGTACTCCACCGGGAAGTAGGTCTTCAGGTAGGCCGTCTGGTAGGCGACGATGGCGTATCCGGTGGAATGGCTCTTGTTGAAGCCGTAGCCGGCGAACTTCAGGATCAGGTCGAAGAGCTCCTGCCCCTTCTTCTTCGAGAGCCCTTTTTCCTGGGCCCCGGCGAGGAAGGTGGTGCGATTCTTGTTGATCAGCTTCTCTTTCTTCTTGGAGATCGCCTTGATCAACGAGTACGCGGCCCGCAGGGGGATGCCACCGAGCTCGTGCACGATCTGCATCACCTGTTCCTGGTAGATCATGATGCCGTAGGTCTCGGCGGTGAGCTCGTCGACGATGGGGTGCAGCTCGGGCACCGGCTCGCGGCCGTGTTTGCGGTTGTTGTAGGTGTCGATCAGGGCCATCGGGCCGGGGCGGTAGAGGGCGTTGGCGGCGATCAGGTCTTCCAGGCGGTCGGGGGACATGGCGCGCAGGAGCCGGCGCATGCCGTCGGACTCGAACTGGAACACCGACACCGTGTCGCCGCGGCGGAAGAGATCGAGCACCTTGGGGTCGTCGAAGGTCAGGCGATCGAGGTCGAGGGGGTCCCAGCTCTCGGGTCTCTCCCCCTCGGGGTCGACGGTACGACGGATCACCTCGGGATCGAGCTTTTCCTGCACCAGCTGCCGGGCCCGCTCGATGATCGACAGGGTGCGCAGCCCGAGGAAGTCCATCTTCAGCAGGCCCACCCGCTCGCAGGTGGGGCCGTCCCACTGGGTGATCAGGGCGTCCTGCTCGCCCTGGCGGTTGGTGGCCAGAGGCAAGATGTTGGAGAGGGCCTGGTTGCCGAGCACCACACCCGCGGCGTGCACCCCGGCATGGCGGGTGAGCCCTTCGAGGCGGCGGGCGGTGTCGATCCAGGTCTTGTTCTGGGGATCCCCGTCGTAGGCCGCCTTCAGGTCCGGGTTCTGCTCCAGGGCCTGGTCGATCGTGATGTTGAGCTGGTCGCCCACCATCTTGCAGATCTTGTCGACCTCGGAGAGAGGGATGTTCATCACCCGGCCCACGTCGCGGATCGCCGCCTTGGCCTTGAGCACGTTGAAGGTGATGATCTGGGCCACGGTGCCGGCGCCGTCGGCGTCGTACTTCTGCCGTACGTAGTCGATGATCTCGGCGCGGCCGTCCTGGCAGATGTCGATATCGATATCGGGATACTCGGAGCGGTCCGGATCGGTGAATCGCTCGAACAGCAGGCCGTAGTAGACCGGGCAGGCGTTCGACAGGCCGAGGCAGTACCCCACCATGGTGCCCACGCCGGAGCCGCGGGCGTTGGCGGGAATGCCCCGTCGCCGCGCCTCGTTCACGAAATCCCAGCAGATCAGGAAGTACGAGGAGATGTCCTTGTCGCGGAGGATCCCGAGCTCGCGATCGAGGCGGGCACGGATCTCGTCGGTAATGCCGTCGCGCCCGTAGCGCCAGATCAGGCCGGCTTCCGAGAGCTGGCGCAGGGCCTCGTCGCATTGCGCCTTCAGCTCTTCGGGCGAGTCGGGATCGCGGGATTCGTCGAAGGGCTGGAGCTCGTACTGGGAGCAGAAAATCTGCAGCCAGGCGCGCGAGCCCTCTCGCTCCGCCGCCAGCTCGGCGCTTTTGTCGGTGAAGACCAGCTTCACCACCGGAGCGTGGTTCTGGGTCAGGTCGAGCTCGACGTTGCAGCGCTCGGCAATGCGGTGGGTGTTCTCGAGGGCCTCGATCCCGGCTTCTTCCTGGTAACCCGCGAAGAGGTCCCACATCTCCTCGGGAGATTTCACGTAGAGATCGGGCGGGTACTTGAGCCGCCCGGGCTCGTCCTTGATCTTGCCGGTGGCGATACACACCAGCGAGTCGTGGCTGTCCCAGTCGTCGGCCAGGAGGAAATGGGAGTCGTTGTCGCAGACCAGGGGCAGCGAGAGCTCGCGGGCCAGGCGTACCAGGTGCGGGTTGATCGCCTCCTGCTCTTCGATGTGGCGCTGCAGCTCGATATAGAAGCGGGGCTCCCCCTTGTCGTTGGGGCCGAAGGTCTCGGCGTGCCAGCGAGCTTCCTCCACCGCGCGCTCCCAGTCGGCCTCGGACTGGTTCTTGACGAAGTTGTTGAGGTGGAAGGCGATCGAGGAGCCGAGATGGCCGTTGATGGCGATGATGCCGTCGCCCCACTGCTTCAGGGTGGTCTTGTCCATCCGTGGCTTGTAGTAGAAGCCGTTGACGTAGGAATCGGACGAGAGCTTCAGCAGGTTCTGCCAGCCGGTTTCGTTCTCCGCCAGGAGCACCAGATGAAATCCGCCGTCGGAGACCCCGGTGTGGGTGCGGTCGGTGCGGTCGGACACGCGGCCTCCGACGTCGGGAGCGACGTAGGCCTCGATTCCCAGAATCGGCTTGATGCCCTTGTCCCGCGCCTTGGTGTAGAACTCCACCGCGCCGTGCAGATTGCCGTGGTCGGTCATGGCCACGGCGTTCATGCCCAGCTTCGAGACCCGATCGACGAGGTCGGAGATGCGATTGGCGCCGTCGAGCAGGCTGTATTGCGTGTGGAGGTGCAGATGGACGAAGGATTTGTCCTGGGCCATGGTGGCGGAAGCTCCTGGAATCTGGCGAACGATCGGCGTCGATACGGGCTCGACCCCGGCCATCGGATCTTCGCGACGAGACCCACATCTGGGGGGCTCGGCCGGAGGAAGCCACTACATCTGGGCTCTGTGACCAACTATATCTCGGTCGAGCCGGGAGCGGCAGAGCGAAACCTCTTCGACATTTCGAGAGGCCCGGCTGAGGTCCGATGTATCATGGAGAGTCTGGAGAATGCTCCTCCGGAGGTGATCCCGAGGATTTTTTCGAATGCCACGAGATGGCGATGAGAAGCGAGCAAATGCCATGAAGGTCTTCGAGGTTCGCGACGGATTCGGTCTCGATCATCTGCAGGCGGGAGAGCGGCCCGATCCGGTGCCCGGACCCCACGACGTGTTGCTCCAGATGCGGGCGGCCTCCCTCAACTATCGAGATCTGCTGATGGTCAAGGGCGCCTACGACCCGCGCCAGCCTCTGCCTCTGATTCCCTGCTCCGACGGGGTGGGCGAGGTGCTCGAGGTGGGGTCGGCGGTGAGTGAGCTGGCGGTCGGAGATCGGGTCGCCACCGTGTTCGCACAGGACTGGAGCGCCGGGCGTCCCGAGAAGAGCAAGCTCCGATCCACCCTCGGCGGCCCTCGCGACGGCACCCTCGCCGAGCGCATGGTGCTACCCGCCTCGGGCGTCGTGAAGGTTCCCTCGTACCTCACCCATAATGAGGCCGCGGCCCTTCCCTGTGCCGCCCTCACCGCCTGGAGCGCGCTGGTGACCCAGGCCGACGTGGGCCCTGGAGACACCGTGCTCGTGCAGGGCACCGGCGGGGTGTCGATCTTCGCCCTGCAGCTGGCCCAGCTCCTCGGCGCCCGGGTGATCGTCACCTCCTCGAGCGACGCCAAGCTCGAACGCGCCCGCCGGCTCGGCAGCTGGAAGGAGATCAACTACCGCGAGGATCCCGAGTGGGGTCGCACCGCCCGCGAGCACACCGGTGGGGAAGGGGTCGACCTGGTGGTCGAGGTCGGCGGCGCCGGAACTCTTGCCCAGAGCTGCCGAGCGCTGCGCACCGGTGGCCAGATCAGCCTCATCGGCGTGCTCTCGGGCCATGCCAACCAGCTCGACATCCTGCCCATCGTGATGTCGAACCTGCGCATCCAGGGCATTCTCGTCGGTAGCCGTGAAGGCTTCGAGGCCATGAACCGCGCCCTCGAGCAACACCAGGTCCGCCCGGTGGTCGATCGTGTGTTTCCCTTCGACGAGGCGCGCGAGGCCCTGGCCTACCTGGCGGGGGGATTACATTTCGGGAAGGTTTGTGTGGAGATCTGAGGATTCTGCGAGTCGAGATCAATGCACCGAATGGGAGCGGTGTGGTGTCGAGCCCTGCAGCTCCGTTTCTCGCTCCCGGCAGTAGGCCACCACCCGCTCGATCAGGTCTGTGCCGTATCTCTGCACGGTCTTCTTGCCGACGCCGTGGATCCGGCGAAGGGCCGTGCGGCTCTGTGGCAGGGCCCGCGCGATTTCCAGAACCAGTTTCTGGTGCAGGATCCGGTATTCGGCCACTCCCTCGTCACGCGCTCTTTCGGTGCGCCAGGCGAGCAGCCGCTCGAGCAGCTCACCATTCTCGAAGCTCGTAGCCTCGAGATCAGGATCCGGAGCTCGACTCGATTCGCCACGTTTCGGCCGCTCCTGTTCCACCTTCCGCATGGCCGCGGTTCTCGCGCGGAGCACCTGCGACGGCGACCACTCTCCCGCGCAGGCATCCAACGCGGCCAGGGCCCCCGCGACCTCTCGCGCGGTCCGTTCGAGCGCCTTCTCGATGCGGCGTTCGAGGTCGCGATTGTCGGTTTCGAAGCGCAGCCGGACGAGCGGTGTGAGACGTGATTCGATCTCTTTTCGAAAGTACTCCGAAGCCTTGCCCAGCCGGTCCAGGAGCTCGGAATCCGTCGTGGGCCCGGCCCGGCGCGCGAAGTGGCGTGCGGCGTGGTGCTGCAGCTCCCGGAGGAACGCCTCGCTGACTCCGAAGATCGTCCGTTCCAGCTCTGCTACGAGCTCTTCCAGGTTGTCGACACCGAACAGCCGTAGAACCTTGGTGTTCTCTCGCAGGAGGTCGAGGAGCCGCACGGTGCTCTGCCGCAGAGAATCCAGGCCGAAGACTTCCCGCAGGACTCGCCACCGGTACTCGAATCGGGCGGTCTCCAGGGTCATCTGATCGGGCGGTGCGGCGGCGATTTCGGCCAGGAAACGTCGGACTGCCTCGTCGGAGCGGATGTTTCTGACCGCGATCGACGAGGTGAGCACCAGGCCCTCCATCGATTTGCAGCGGCTCAGGGCGACGTAGACCTGACCGGCGGCGAAGGCCGAGCCGGCATCGATCACCGCCCGCTCGAAGGTGAGCCCCTGGCTCTTGTGAATGGTGATCGCCCAGGCGAGCTTCAAGGGAAGCTGGAGAAAGCTGCCGGTCTGGACCTCGCGGATCTCTCCGGTTTCGTCGTCGAGGTGATAGGTCCGGTTGGTCCAGGTCGCGGGCTCCACGGCAATGTCTTTCTTGTCGCCGGGGCAACGCACATGGACCTTCGCCCGGCCGAGGCGGGTCACCTTGCCGATCTTGCCGTTGAAGTAGAGCTTCTCGGGGGAAGGATCGTTGCGCACGAAGAGAACCTGGGCGCCGACCTTCAGCTCCAGCTCCTGGGGCGCCGGTGAGCTGGAGCGCGGAAAGTCACCTTCGACCTCGGCCACGAATCGGCGGCTCTTGCCCGCCAGCCTTCCGAGTCTCGACTGGTTGAGGTCGTCTACCGTGCGATTGTGACTGGCGAGCGTGATCCAGCCCTCGCCTTCGGGCGGAGCGAAGTCGGGTTGGTATCTCGTGTGGAGGAGCTCCAGGGTCGACCGATCGAGGCGTCCTTCGCGCACCCGATTGAGCAGCTCGATGAACCGGGAGTCCGTCTGGCGGTAGACCTTTTTCAGCTCGAGCGGGACCCAGCGGGTCTGGGCGAGGGCCCGACTGCTGAAGAAGAAGGGCGTGTCGTGGTACTGGCCGAGAATTCGCCACTCGTCGTCCTTGACGATCGGTGGAAGCTGGCCGAGGTCGCCGATCATCAACAGCTGGACGCCACCGAACGGAAGGTCGTTTCGGCGCAGCCGTCGCAGCGCTGCATCGACACCGTCGAGCGTATCGGCTCGCACCATGCTGATCTCGTCGATCACCAGGAGATCGAGGCTCTCGACCAGCCGCCGTTTCTCCTTGCTGAAGCGATGAGACCTCTCCTCGGCCAGGGCTTCTTGCCCGGGAACCCAGGGGCCCAGGGGAAGCTGGAAGAAGGAATGCAGAGTGACCCCGCGGGCGTTGATGGCCGCCACTCCGGTCGGAGCGGTCACGATCATCCGCTTGTGGCTCTTCTGCCGCAGCGCGTGCAGGAAGGTGGTCTTGCCGGTGCCCGCCTTGCCGGTCAGGAAAACGTGCCGGTCGCTCTCTTCGACGAATGCCTCCGCGAGCGCCAGCTCGGGATTGGACATCGTCTCGGGAGCACGTTCACTCGAGGGCGCCATTTCTCTCGATTATAGGCGAACGGCTTCTGGAATCCGAAATCACCTCTCGAGTGGCGAGTGGCCACTTCCGGGGCCGGGCTCATCGCTCCGTGCCGAGCTGTTGGACCCGTTTGGGTGGGCTCGATCTGGAGAGATTCGGTCGACGTGTGCAACCTGCTTGCTTTGGTAAGTTGTTGAAAGCAAAAGAGTACGATTCGGGTGGCACCTCGTTGGCACCTCGTTGGAGGATCGGCGCCCGAGCTTCTCAGCGTCCCGTGCCGAAGCGCTGGATCGACACCCGGCCGGTCTTCGAGTCGAAGTCGATGTCGAAGCCGCGCCACATCAAGACCGAGGAGACGAGGAAGAAGAGGCACATCAGGCCGAAGGCCAGAGACAGGCCGTAGACGGCGATCGGCTGGTCGAGCAGGTCGCCGCTCTCGACCTCGCCGCGCAGGAGTCGGCTGTTGGCGGGATCTCCCGGCACGTAGAGGACCCGCACCGTTTCCACGCCTTCGAGCGCGTTCCAGAACGCACGTTGGACCTCGGCGTTGCGGGTGGCGGAGCTGCCGTCGTAGGTGGTGATGCGATACACCAGCCGCGGCGTGACTCCGTTGGGCGCGAGGAATCGCTCCTCGACTTGCGCCTCGCCTTCCACCCCGAGCTCCTCGAGCTGGCGAGCCGCGCGTTCGGAGTCACGGGTCGAGGAGGCCAGGAACCCGGCCAGGGCGAGCCCCGCGAGGCCGAACACTGCGACGAAGACGGCCGAGCGCCGGGCCTTGTCGAGCTGGATCGATGCCGCCCTCGTCGCTCCCCTTGCGGCGATGTGGCCGGCGATGGCCTCGGCCATGGCGTCGAAGTCTTCGATGGCCTCGCTCAGCTTGACAATGGTTCCTCCCTGGGAATCGTAGAGCACCAGGTGCCGGCCCTTTTGCAGTCCCTGCAGCTGGATCGAAGACCAGCCGACCTGATCCCAGCCGTAGTGCTGGGTGCCGTTGCGGCCGGTCCAGCAAATTCCGGCCGGGCCGACACGTACCTGGCGCGGAGAGCGGGAGATCGACCAGGCGGTCAGAAAACAACCGAGTCCGAGAAGGATCGGGACCGTGGTCATGAGCTGTGCCCGGAGCTGCCCGGCCGACGAGAAAACCGCCAGCAAGAAGCCGATCGTACCGGCCGCGAAGGCGACGATTCCACCGAGAATCCATGGCCAAACCTTGGAGGCGGAGCCCGTCGACAGGTGGAATGTTCTCTCCGTGTCAGGAACGGTTTCCTCCGGTGCTCGCTCGGTCATCGCCATGGCCTCCTTTCATTACGCCTTGGAGATGATACCTCCCTCGGCTGGGCCGCACCCCGGGTGGCCCTTCGCGTCCGGGCGGACGCTTTTCACAGCGTGGGGCTTCAGCCCCTCTCGAATCGCCGAGGCTCGAATCTCTTGCGAAACGAATCGGGTGGCACCCCGGCGGGTGCCACCCGCTCCCGTCAGTGGATGGAGCTGGGAAGCTTCCAGATGAGGATGTCCCGGTTGCCGAAGGCTTCGGGAGCTTCGGTCTCGACGTCGATTTCTTCTTCGCTGAGGACGAGAACGGGGAAGCCCGCTTCTTCTCCCACGAAGGAGCCGGCCATGGCGCCGAGGCCGGCGTCCAGGCCGACATCCCAGACCTCTTCGTCGAACGGGCCACCCCCGGGGGCAGGGAGGAGCTCTTCGCCATCGCGGGCGTCGATGAGCAGGTAGAACACATCTCTTCCACCCTTGCTCTCGAGATTCGAGAGATGGGTTTCGAAGGATTCTTCGAAGGTTCCCGCCAGCCCGAGGAAGCCGGAACGGTAGTCGAGGGCCTGCGCCCACGCGAAGCTGCCCGAGCCCCAGCTCTTCTGCCACTCGATCCGCAGGGGGTCGTTGTTGCCGTCGTCGACCCGGTCGGGTAGCCCCCCGTCGATGCGGGTCACGAAGAAGTTTCGATCACTGCCGAAGGTGCTCGTGATGTCCAGGGGTGGTAGCCCGGGCTCGAGGGAGAAGGGCTCCGCGAAACGACCGGCGACGAAGATATCGCCGAGAGGCGAGACCGCGAGGGAGGCCGCTTCGAGGTCCAGGTCGTCCTCCGCGCCGAGAGAACGTGCCGCCATGGTGAGGGGGCTTCCTTCGTAGTCGTCGAAGAACGGGTCGACCCGGGCGACGAAGAGTGCGGTGCCTTCGACCGACGAGAGGGTGATCGTACGGTCGGGAAACGGGAACGCGGGGAGGGGGCGTCGACGAGGAAAGCGGATGGTGCTCTGGAACTCGCCCAGCAGGTAGACACCGTTGCGCGTTCCTCGGAGGTCGCGGATCTGTGCCCAGCTCGAGAGGAAGTCCCGGCGGGCCGGATCTTCGAGATTCGTGTCGAAGCTGATGAGGCCCGTTCGCCCGGGGGTATTGCATGCGGTGATGATGCGAGTCGGGGTCGGCATGACGCCGACGAACTCGTCGCAGCCCTCGTCTCGCTGCGAGCTCGTGATCCACGAGCCGTCGCTGGCGAGCTTCACGATTCGGGGTCTTCCGTCCTGAGGCCCCACGATGTAGATGGATTCGTCATAGGGGCTCACGGCCATTGCCGTCGGCTGCTCGCCCGGCTCCGATGGGTACGATACCGCCCAGGCGATCTGGCCTTCTCGATCGATACGAGCGAGGAAGGCGTCGTATCCGTCTTCGGCTTCGAGCATCGAAGGGCCGAGCTGTGCCAGGCCTTCGAAGTAACCGCCGACATAGGCACCGCCCGAATCGTCGGTGGCGATGGCGGTGGCCGCGTCGTTGCCTTCGCCGCCGCCGGTCAGGGTGCCACAACCCGTGGTCGAGATCGCGAGGAGGAATGCGAGGAGGCTGGTAGAGGGCTTCTGTCTCATGTTGTCTTCTCCAAGGTCCGGAGGTTGATTCGCAAGCTCATTCGAAAGCGTGTCCCGGAGATCGACCGGGATCTGCTCCGGCAGAGAGCAAGAGGAGTGCCACCTGGCTTCGGTATCGGGAATAGGAGGGGCAAGTGCCTTGTTTGCAAATCGATGCATGTGGATATGAGGATTTGAATGGCATCGGTCGGGCCCGGCAGAAGGCAGGCCGCGGGGCTCGAGAATCCCGAGCTCGGGACTCCGTTCTTTCCTCCGGGACGCTTCTCCGGTGGATTCGGGTGCCTGGGGGAGGCGGACGGCTACCGGAGGGTCGGTGATAGTCTTCGGGCCCATGCCGTGGCTCCTGATCGTCGACGAGGGTGACCCTCCGCGGCGGCTCGTCCTGGACTCGGGACCGCAGGTTGCGGGCAGTGAGGCACGGGCCGACCTGGTGCTCGATCATCCGACGGTGTCTCGCCGCCACGCCGAGCTCGAACCAACCAATGATGGAGTGTGGGTGCGCGATCTCGGGTCGTCGAACGGCACGCGGATCGACGGTCGACCCGTCCGGCAGCGGGTCCTTGTCGCAACAGATCAGGTCGTTCATTTCGGAACTCTCCAGGCGCGGTTCGAGCGGGCGGACGCCCGTGAGCTCGAGCCCGCGCTGCAGTTTCACGAAGACATCGACTCTGGCCCTCCGCCGGATCAGGTCCGAGCCCGAGCCGCGACCTTGTCGATCGGCTCCGTGCGCGATTTCGTGCTCGGCGCCCTACCGCGTCTGGTCGCGGGGCTCGAAGCCCGGCGCGGGACGCCGACCCCGACCGACGGGGGCCTGGCCTTCGTCCAGGCCGCGGGGCTGGCGATCTTCGAAGCGTTTCCCTGTCGCGGTCTCGAGATCGTGGAGTCGTCTCGGGACGCCGCGGAGGAAGCCGTGTTGTTCCGGGCGGGCGAAGCCCTGGTGTCCGACACCGCGCAGAACGGCCTCGGGGAGTGAGAGGGCCTGGTCCGCGTCGCCGTCGGCAGCCTCGTCACCCGGCTCGAGCTGGCTTCCGGCCTCCACGCCCAGGGCGTCGTGCCCTTGGTCGAGCTGGTGACCCGCCTCGCCGCTCTCGAGCACGTCCCGGCCTCGCCGGGAGCTTCGGCCTTGCCCGTGCCGGACGAGCCCTCCCTCCCGCAGCCCGCGACCCTGGATCCGCGGGTACGGCAGATCTACGACGACGCCCGTCGCGTGGCGCGTGGCGAGATCGGGGTGTTGATCGCCGGGGAGTCCGGCACCGGCAAAGAGGTGCTCGCGAAGTTCGTCCACGCGAGCTCGCACCGCGCCGGAGCGAGCCTCGTGGCGTTGAACTGCGCCGCCCTGCCGCAAGATCTTCTCGAGGCCGAGCTCTTCGGTATCGAAAAGGGAGTGGCTACCGGGGTCGATGCGCGGCCGGGGCGCTTCGAGCAGGCCCATGGCGGCACGCTCTTTCTCGACGAGATCGGCGACATGGCGGCGGCGACCCAGGCGAAGATCTTGCGTGTGCTCCAGGAAGGGGAGGTCTTTCGCCTCGGGGCCCGGACGGCCCGACCGGCCGACGTGCGCGTGATCGCCGCGACCAACCGCGACCTCGCCCGGATGATCGAAGACGGCTCCTTCCGCCGCGACCTCTTCCATCGCATCGCGGATTGCCGATTCGAGTTGCCTCCCCTGCGTCAGCGCCTGAGCGATCTGCCGAACCTCGCGGCACATTTCCTGGTGCGTGCTGCGTCGAAGAACGGGGTGGCGGTACGAGGCATCTCTCGGGCGGCCCTCGACGCCCTGACGGCCTTTCCATGGCCGGGGAATCTTCGCCAGCTGGAACGCGAGATGGCGCGGGCCGCGCTCTTTCTCGAACCGGGCGACCTGCTCCAGACCCGGCACCTGAGCGACGAGGCTCGGGCCGGCGGCCGGGCCGGGGTCGGCGGATCGCGAACCCTCAAGGAACGGCTCGAAGTCTCCGAGCGGGAGATCATCGTCGAGACCCTGGGGCATCACCAGGGGAACGTGCGCGCCGCGGCGGCCGAGCTCGGCCTCGGTCGCTCGACCCTGTATCGGCGCCTGACCGAGCTCGGCATCGATCCCTGATGCCTGGCGGCCGGTGGGTTACCATCGATCCGTGGTGAAGTACGAAACCGCGGTGCCCATCGGTCGGGGGGCCTATGGCGAGGTCTTCAAGGCCTGGGATCCCGAGCATCACCGGACCATCGCGCTCAAGCTGTTTCCCACCGCCACCGAGGCGGACCCCGGCGACGCTGCCGAGCGCCGCCAGCGCGAAGCGGAAGCGCAGCAGCGTCTCGACCATCCTTCGATCTGCGAGATCTACGACGTCGGAACCACGCCGGGTGGCCGCGGGTACATCGCGATGCGCCATGTCGACGGGGAGCCGCTCGACCGCGCCGCGGAGCGTCTGCCGCTGCGGGAGCGAGTCGCCCTGATCCGCGAGATCGCCGACGCCGTGGCCTGTGCGCACCGAGCCGGTTTGATCCATCGCGATCTCAAGCCGAGCAACCTTCTGGTCGAGCGACAGGCCCAGGGCGAGCTGCGTCCTTTCGTGCTCGATTTCGGCATCGTTCGAATGGCGGATCGCACCCGCCTGACCGAGACCGGGCAGGTGCTCGGAACTCCCGGCTATCTCTCGCCCGAGCAGGCCCGAGGGGATTGCGAGATCGACGCCCGCAGCGATGTGTTCAGTCTCGGGGTGATCCTCTACGAAGTATTGACCGGTGAGAACCCGTTCGCCACCGGCTCCGGGGCCGGAGCCCTGGTCCGGGTTCTGGATCACGATCCACCCCCGGCGCATTCCGTCGCCGCCGGAATCCCGCCCGAGCTCGGGCATATCGCCCGCAAGGCGATGGAGAAGGACCCGCGGCGTCGATATGTCGACGCGGCGGCGCTCTGCCGAGATCTCGACAACTTTCTCCGGGCCGACGTGGTGTCGGCTCGCGAGGTCGGCCGCCTCGGGCGGCTGGTGCGGCGAATCGAGCGCCAGCCCGGTCCGTGGCTGGTGGGGCTGGCCCTCGGCCTGGTGGCGATCGGATCGTTGACCTGGTCGTTGCGCGAGAGCCTCTCGACCGCCCGGCAGGCGCGCCAGGCCGAGCGTTTTGCCCGCCGCTCTTCCGAGATCGTCGCGCAGCTTCGTTTTCTCGAGCTCCTGCCCGAGCATCCGATCGGCGAAGGGCGAGAGCGTCTCGGCGCCGAGCTCGCGGCGCTGGCGCGCGAGGTCGCCGAGTCGAAGGGCCGGGCCCGGGCGGCCGGTGCCTACGCCGTCGGCCGGGGAGAGCTCGCCCTCGGCCGGCCCGCGGCCGCCATCGAAACGCTGTCCTCGGCCCGAGAGAGTGGGTTCGGCGACCCCTCCGGTGCGCTGGCGCTGGCCCGGGCCCATCTCGAACAGGCTCGCGTCGATCTGCAACAGGTCGACCAGCTGGCCGATCCGAAGGTGCGGGCGGCCGAACGCCAGCGATTGCGGGAGGAGCTGCGGGCGCGAAGCCTGCCCTTGCTCGCAGAGGCCAGCGTCGCGGCTGCAGGCGATCGCAGCGAGAAGGAGCTGGCCCAGGCGCTCGTGGCGTTCTTGCTCGATCGCGGCGACGAGGCCATACGCCTGGCCTCGGCCCTCGTGGAGCGTGATCCCTGGCGGATCGAGGCCGACGCAATCCGCGCGGACACCGAGCGGGAACGGGCGGCGGCGGCGCGCAACGAGGATCGCCCGGCCGATGCGATGGCTGCCCTGGTGCGGGAGCAGGGGATTCTCGAGGCGGCGCTACAGCGGGCCCCGAGCGCTCCCGCGCTGCACGAGCGCCGCTGCGGCAGTCACCTGCTGTATGCGCTGGTCGAGCTCGCGAGCCGGCGTCCGCAGGCCGCCTGGGAGGCGAGCTTCGATCGGGCCGAGGCCGCCTGTGCCCAGGCGCTCCGGGTCCTGCCCACGGCCCGGCGCCCGGCGGCGCTCCGTGTGGAGCTCGGCTGGCGCCGGGCCCTCGAACGAATGCGCCGAAACGGGGCCGCGGCGGTGATCGGCGACCTGGAGGGTCTGGTCGCCGCAGCCGAGGAGCAGTGTCGGCTGGCTCCGGACGATGCGGGCTCGCACTTCAACCTCGGGAATGCACGCTTCGCCCTGGCCGATGCGCGGCGTCAGCTCGGCTTGCCGTCCGGCGAGGGATTCGAGCAGGCGGCCGCCGCCCTGGCTGCCGGATTGGAGCATGCACCCGGTTCCGCCTTCGGCTGGCAGAGCCTCGGGCACGCCTGGTCGCGGCTGGGCCTCGTGGGGGTCGCCGCGGCCGAGGATCCTCGCCTTTCGTATCGGCGTGCGATCGATGCCTATACCCGCGGAATGCTCGGCTCGAACGTGCGGCGGAGCCGGATGGAGAACGGGATCTGCGTCGCGCACACCGAGATCGCCTACTACGGTGTGCAGCACCCGGCGGAGGTGGCTCCGGGCGAGGTCGCGGGTTCCCTGGCAGCCGGGGTCGCCGCCTGCAGGAGCGCGCTGGAACGCGACCCGCAGTACCTCCCTGCCCTTTCCAACCTCGCCCTGGCGCATTGGACCGAGATGGAGT
>CAZMEL010000178.1:0-16778 GCA_964565225.1 uncultured Thermoanaerobaculia bacterium
TCTCGGAAGTTTGGCTCTTCACACACGGGACTGTTCAACTCCGTCTTCGCTGACGGTTCTGTTCGCGCGATCCGCTACACCATCGATTTGCCGAACTTCCGTCGCCTTTGTGTGAGCAACGATGGCGAAGTCATCGACGCCGATTATTGATCAGAACAGGACAAAACATCATGAAACGATATTGCATGGCTGTCATCTTGATGGCACTGATCGGCCTGATCGGCTGTCACCAGGGCCTGGAGACCCGGGGCGGCGCCAACGAGGTCGGGCGCTCGACGACCACCGCGGTGGTGCGTTCGATCGTCCTCGTCATCGCCGCCGATCTCTTCGTCACCGCCTGGCTCTACGTGCGAGGTTGAGCAGGGTGCCCGAATCCAAGACGATCGCCGTCGAGGTCCGCGGACTGGTGAAACGCTACGGCGATCGCACGATCCTCGATGGCCTCGACCTCGAGGTCTACCGCGGGGAGACCCTGGTGATCCTGGGGGGTAGCGGCAGCGGCAAGAGCACGCTCCTGCGCTGCCTGGTGGGGTTGGTCCGACCCAATGCCGGCCGCGTCTCCGTGATGGGCATCGATCCCTTCGGCACCGACCCGGCCGAGGTGTCTCGCCTGCGCCAGCGCATGGGCATGGCCTTCCAGGGAAGCGCCCTGTTCGGCTCTCTCACCGTCGCCGGCAATGTCGATCTGCCCCTGCGGGAATTCACCCGGCTGCCTCGATCCACCCGGGAGATCGTGGTGCAGATCAAGCTCGCCCTGGTGGGACTGGAGAACGCGATGGATCGGTACCCGGCGGAGCTCTCGGGCGGGATGCAGAAGCGGGCCGCCTTCGCCCGCGCCATGGCGCTCGATCCCGAGCTCCTGTTCTGCGACGAGCCCTCGGCCGGGCTCGATCCGGTGACCGCCACGGAGCTCGATCGTCTGCTGATCCAGCTGCGCGACGTCTTCGGCGTCACCCTGGTGGTGGTCACCCACGAGATGGACAGCGCCTTTGCGGTGGCCGACCGGATCGCCCTGATGCACCAAGGCCGTTTTCTGGTCACCGGTACCCCGGACGAAATTCGCGCCAGCGAGCATCCGGTGGTGCGGCAGTTCCTCGACCGCCAGCCACCGGAAGACCGCCACGACGGTGTCCGGTATCGTCAACTGGTCCAGAGATGGGAGTCTCAAGGTGGTTCCTGAGAGTCGAACGGCAGAGATCTCGACCGGCCTCTTCGTGCTGGTCGCCCTGGCCCTCACCGGTCTGCTCGCCCTGTGGATCGCGGGGGCGGATCCCCTCGGTCCGAGCAAGGCGGGCTACGAAGTGTGGATGAAAGATGCGGGTGGGGTCCGTGCCGGCGACCCGGTGCGAATGGCCGGGGTCGAGGTCGGACGGGTCGAAGAAGTGAGCCTGCGCCCCGGCGAGGAGTGGCCGGTGGTGTTCCACATCTCGGTCGACGAGAGCCTGCCGATGGGGGAGAAGAGCACCGCTCGGTTCGCCAGCGACGGTCTGCTCGGGGGCGGCTTCCTGGCCATCGATCCGGGCATGGCGGGAGGGTCACTCCTGCCCGCCGGCCAGCCCATTCTCGGCGACAGCGAGGGCGGCTTCGACAAGGCCATGGGGCGGATCGACGAGGTCGCGACCAGCGCCAACCAGCTCCTGGGAGAGGCCGCGGAGCTCCTCGCGGGCATGGAAGAACGCCTCGGACCCTTGCTCGGGCAGGTCGAGACCCTGCTCTCGGACGAAAACCTCGTCGAGGCGAGAGCCTCCCTGGTGGCCCTGCGCCAGACCCTGGAAACCACGGGCCCCAAGCTGCCAGCGCTGGTGCAGCGCCTGGAAGCGGCCGCCGACGAGGTGGAGTCGGGCGCCAAGGAGCTGCCCGCGGTGGCCTCCGAGGTTCGTGGCCTGACCCGGGATCTCCGCACGGCCCTGGGGGAAGACGGCGAACGCCTCGCCGGGGTGCTCGACGCCGCCGAAGGGGCTCTCGGCTCCGCCGACGGAGCTCTCGAGGTGGTGGAGGGGAATTCCCAGAGCCTCGAAACCGCCATTCACGATCTGCGGGAGGCGGCGGTCTATTTCAAGGCCTTCACCCGTGCCCTGCAAGAGGATCCTTCCCGCGTCCTGCGCCAGCGCCCGGCTCCGGATCGTCTGCCCGGTGAGGAGGTGAAACCATGATCGGCGGCCTCTCCGATTTCCGTAAGAACGGGCTCCGTTTCGGTGGCCTGCTTCTCGCCCTGTTCCTCGTCTCGGGCTGCCGGAGCACCCTGCCCGCCACCCACTACTACGTCCTGACTCCGCTCCCGGAAGCGGCCGGAGGGGAGGGAGACCTCACCCTCGAGGTGCAGACCTTCCTCGTCGACCCACCCTACGACCGCGACGCAGTGGTCTACCGCCTCGGCGCCGACACCGGCGAGGTCGGTTTCTACGCCTACCATCGCTGGGCCTCTCCCCTCGGGCGCCTGGTCTCCGTAGCGCTGGCCGAAGGGCTCCGCGGCACCCCCGGGCTGGGGCGTGTCGAGCCCTCGGGCAGCATGGGCTCCGAACGCCCGTCCCACTTGCTCCGCGGCCGGGTGGTGCGGGCCGGAGAGATCGGTCGAGCGGGTGGTGTGGAGGCCCATTTCGAGCTCGACGTGGAGCTGCTGGATCTGAACGCGGGGGTGGGCGGAGATGTGGTCTGGACCCAGCGTGTCGCTGGCAGCGCCGAAGGCAATCCGGCCAGCGCCGGGGAATTCATGGAGCTCCTGCAGCAGGCCTTCGATCAGGCGGTTCGGGAGATCCGTCTGGGCCTGGCGGAAACTCTGGAAGAGCCCACCTGAGCCGGACCGCAGAGCTCGCCACCTGCTACGTCAATCGGCTGCGAGGCGAACGAAGTCGTCCCACTCGAAGACTTCGACCCCTTCCCCGGGGCTCACCAGGTTCCGGGCCATGGCCCGACCCAGGCGTTCGACCTCGATCCCCCGGAGCTTGCGCCAGGGGCCCACGAGCAAGGGCCGGAGCCGAGGCCACACCGCCAGGGTGACGGCCTGGGAAAATCCGTAGCGGTTGGTCGGCGTGAGGATCATGCTGGGGTGGAACAGGCTGAGGCGATCGAATCCGAGCTCTCGCAGGCCCTGCTCCAGCTCACCCTTGCTGCGGAGATAGAACGAAGCCGACCCCGGGTCGGCTCCCACGGAGGAGAGGAGCTGAAAATGGCGAGCTCCCGCTTCTCTCGTGGCCTTGCCGAAGTCGAGTGCGGCATCGCGGTCGATGCGGAGAAATCGCTCTTTGCTCATCTTCGAAGGCTGGCCGACACCGAGGGTGCAGATCGCCGCCCGGGCCCCCTCCAGGTGCTGCCGATAGGACGAGGGATCGAGCACGTCGACGATTCTCTGCTCGATCTTGGGGTGAGAGAGGCCGGTCAGCTCTCGTCGCCCGAGCAGGGTCACCGCCTCGACCTCCGGCAAACCGACCACGGTGCGGACGACTTCGGTTCCTACGGCTCCGGTCGCTCCGATCATCACGAGAGAAATCATGCGTCTGCCAGTGCCTTCCATACTTTCAGGGCGTCCCGGAGCTGCCCTGGCTCATGGGTGCGGATGTACTCGGCTCCCTGGAGCACGGCGTGCAGCTCGGCGGCGAGGGTCGCGGGGGCGATGGCTGCGAGAGGGCTGCCGGTGACCGCGCGGAGAAACGACTTGCGCGAGGGACAGATCAAGACCGGGAGCGCGAAGTGGTTGCGGAGCTCGCCGAGGCGGCCCAGAGCCCGGAGCGAAGGCTCCGGCGTATCCCCGAGGAAATAACCGAGCCCCGGATCCAGGATCAGGCGCTCGCGCCGGATGCCCGCTGCTTCCAGGCGCGCGACCCGTCTTTCGAAGAACTCGAAGATCCGCTCCAGGGTCCGGGCGGGGTCGGAGGATTCCCGGGTGGCCTTGCCCTCCCGCTGGATCGAGTGCATGACGATCAGGCGGCATTCGGAGCGGGCCAGCGCCGGGTAGATCTCGGAGTGGGGGAAACCCTGGATGTCGTTGAGGTACGCCGCGCCGGCCTCGAGAGCCCAGAGCTGGGTCCGGGGGTGGTACGAGTCGACCGAGATCGGGCACCCCTTGCAGCGCAGGGCCTCGACCACCGGCCGCAGGCGCTCGATCTCCTGCTCGGGAGAGACCTCGGCCGCGTCGGGATGACTCGACGCCGGCCCGAGATCGAGCCCGTCCGCGCCGGCCTCGAGTAGCTCGTCGGCATGGCGTAGGGCATCGGCAGCGGCGAGATACCGTCCGCCGTCGGAGAAGGAATCGGTGGTGATGTTGAGGATGCCAAGGATCGTCGGCGACATGGCAGTCAGCGGACCTTCACCGGCTGGGTGGCACTGGGATCTCCGACCTGCAGACCGTCGCGGGAACGTACGGTGCGGTTGCGTCCCTGGTCCTTGGCCCGATACATGCGGGTATCCGCCAGGCGCAGGATCTCGTTCTTGAGCGCCACCGCGTCGGTGGGATCTTCCACCAGCCGCAGGACGTCGGCTTTCAGGGTGGCGATGCCGAGGCTGGCCGTGATCCCCGTGAGGGAGAGCTGCGGGTAGTTGACCGGATCGTCCGGGTCGGGCCGGGCGAGGAAGAGGTGGCTCTCGAGGGTCTTGCGGATCGTCTCGGCCACCCAGAAGGCCTCTTGTGCCGATGCCTCGGGAAGGATGATCACGAACTCGTCGCCACCGTAGCGGGCCGGTACCGCGGGTCCCGGGAGAACCTGCCGCAAGATGCCGCCGACCTCCATCAAGACCCGGCTGCCGACGAGGTGGCCATAGGTATCGTTGATGGTCTTGAAACGGTCGAGGTCGAGAAAGAGCAGGCTGCAGTCGAGATCCTCCACCGCCGCTCGCTCCAGGATCTCGGTGAGGGAGTGATGCATGAAGCGATCGTTGAAGAGGTGGGTGAGATCGTCGCGTCGAGCCATTTCCCGGGAGCGCTGGGCCTCGACCGCGTTGGCGATCGAGGCGGAGATCGTCTGGGCGAAGATCTCGAGGAGCCCGAGCTCCTGCTCGCTGAAGGCCTCGCCACCACACGCCTTCACCAGCTCGAGGGCGCCGACCACCTGCGGGCCGACCCGGAGCGGCAGCGCCACCACCGTGCCCGCTCGGGAATGGGGGTCGTCGGCCTCGGAAGAGGTCTCGAGCAGGTCGATCGAAGGACTGGCGCTGACGTAGATCTGCCCTCGCTCCAAGACGTAGCCGGCGATCCCCTGTTCTCTCTGCAGACGATCTCCTACCTGCTCCTCGGCCCGGGCGCCGAATCCCGCGGCGATCACCAGCTCGGGCTCTCGCTCGCCATCGGCCGAGTCGAGCAAGAAAATCGCCCCGGCATCGGCAGCCACGAATTCCCGAGCCTGCTCGAGGATCTCGCAGAAGACTCCGCTGAGGTCTACCTCACGGATCGGTGAGCCGGCTTCTCCCGGCTCGAGCACATGGATCAGCTCCGGATTGGAGATCGAGTAGGTTCGCATGGGAGAACAGTTTCCTCGGACAAGACCCGAGCGATCATTCTAGCAGCCCGTTTCGAGAAGCCACGACAGGTCCCGCCCGAGGTGCCGAGAGAGAGGCCCATCCCCCCTTCGCAGAGCTACCCGAAAAAGAAAACCCCTCCGACCCGAGAGCCGGAGGGGTTTCCCGAGAGGCCCGGAGGCCGTGGATCAGTCGATGGGCGGAATGCGCAGCACCTGACCGGGGTAGATCTTGTCGGGATCTTCGAGCATCGGGCGGTTGGCCTCGAAGATGACCGGGTACTTGCCGGCGTTGCCGTACTGCTCTTTGGCGATCTTCGAGAGGGTGTCGCCACGCTCCACGGTATAGAAAACCGCCTCGGGCTCGGGGTTGGTGACCTCGATCCGGTCGTCCACGGCACCCACGCCGTCCACATTGCCCACCGCGAGGAGAACCTTCTCGCGGATCTCGTTGGTGTCGACCGCGCCGGAGATCACCACGGTCTCCCCGTCATAGGCGATCACCAGGTTCTCGATCTCGAAACCGTGGGTCTCGATCTGCTGGCGCAGGCGCCCTTCGAGCTTGCGCTGCCGGAGATTCTCGCGAATCTCCTCCATGTTCTTGTCATCGCTGGCCGCCTTGGCGCCCTCGTTGATCTCTTTCTCGTCGTCTTTGCCGAAGATCTTCGCACCCGCGGCCTTCACGAAATTGATGAGTCCCATTCAACAGTCTCCTCGAGTAAGGATGTTTTTTTTCTGGTTGGTCGAGCCGGCATCTTTGCCGACCTGCATCTACGGACACCAAACGAACCGAAGAGCCTCGGCTCAGGAGTTTGCTCCCTCGCCACGAGGCGATCAGGCGAGCCACCCGCCAGAGCGAGGCCCACGATCAGTGCACCGAATGCGAGAGTGACGATATCAGGAGCGAGCCCCGCTCGGTTGAGGGCCATTGCGCCGGTGAACATCGACATCGGCGCGCGGGCGGTGTTGGCCGGGTGCTCTCTCCACGGGCCTGGAGAAGAGGAATCAGTAGCTCATCTGAGGCTCGGTCTCTTTGGCCGTGGCGATCCAGCCTTCGACCAGGCTCAGGGGAGGGGTGCGCCGAGTGAGCTTCTTCTGCCCGTTGACCTCTGCCATCTTCTCGGTCAGATTCGCCGCGTTGCGTTGCCGCAGCTCTTTGATGGTATCCACCCCCGCCGCGTGCAGGAGCTCGGCGAACTGGGGCCCGATGCCCGAAATCCGCATCAGGTCGGCCATATTGGTCCAGCTCAGGATCAGTTGGTCGGAAATCCCCGACTCCTCGCACACCGTCTTGCGACCCTTGCGGTCGCAGCAACGCTTCAAGAGCTGGGTGGTGGTGTTGATGCCGACACCTGCCAGCTTGTCGCCGTATGCGGGGCCAATTCCTTCGATTTCCTGAATCGAGTATCCCATTTGTTCTCCGTACTCCTTGGTTGAGGAAGGCACAGTTCTACAGATAGAGGATCCTGCGGAGGATCCGAAACGAACAGTCCTCGGGAAGGAAGCCGCCGACGAGCGAGCTCATCCACAGGACTGCCAGAGCAGACGCCTGGAAACCGGGCACACCGGGCCGGATGTCCGGTCTCGAACCATCGATTGTTTGGATTCCGATGGGATGCGGGGGATTCTTCCGGTGCCGAAAAGAAGAGCTATGAAGAGGTCGAGTGTCTCGGCAGAGCGGCTCGGAACGCAAGGTCTAGGCGGTCCGAACGAGCCCTTTGCGAAGCCCATCACCTATTTAGATCCATCTCCTCGAGAAATGTTGAGTCTCGACGAAAAAAAAAGTGTAGAAACGTCCCGATGATGAACCCTTCGAGCGCTACGCGATCGGTGGCAGCGACACCGGGTTCCACGATCGGCGAGCTCTGGGTGGGCCCGCCAAGTCGCCCGGCGTGCCGATCGGGAACCTCGCAGAAGATTCGAAACGTGTCGATGGCAATTCGTGAGCAAAGGTCGTACCAGAGGTGAGTGGCCTCTCGCGGGCCCGGGAGAAAGGGTCCCAAATGTTGGAGAGGCTGGGGTTGTCCGACTCCGGCACGCCTCCACGAGACGCGCTCTGCGAAGGGAGAAATTCCGCTGGGTAGGAGAAATTCCCTTGGTGCCCATTCCGAGCTCCGATCCGAGGGGCACGGCCGACCCATTCGGCGGCAGCTACCCGCAAACCAGCAGTTGCATTCCGTTCGAGCCCGGGTATACCCTGGCATGGAATGCTATTTCGCCTCTTTATTTCACTCCGAGCCGAGCCGCTCCGGCAAGCTCCGCATTCACCTCTTTTCCCTCGGACACCTTCCCATGGAGGATTGCAATGTCTCTTCTGGACGTCTTGACGCAACAGCTCGGCGGTGACGCCATCCAGCAGATCAGCCGGCAGGTCGGCGCCAACGACGAAGCCACCTCGAAGGCCGTCTCCGGTGCCATTCCCTTGTTGGTGGCGGCCCTGGCCAAGAACTCCTCCGACCCGGGCGGCGCCCAATCTCTCGTAGGTGCGCTCGACCGCGACCACGACGGCTCGATCCTCGACGACCTCGGCGGGTTCCTCGGCAACGGCAACGCGGCGGTGGCCAGCGGAGACGGAATCCTGAAGCACGTGCTCGGCGGGCGGCGCCAGGGAGCCGAAGCCGCTCTCGGCCAGATGAGCGGCCTCGACCAGCAGAAGATCGGCCAGATCCTCGCCATGCTGGCACCGATCGTCCTGGGAGCCGTGGGCCGCCAGCGTCGCCAGGGCGATCTGGGACCGGGCCAGATCGGCGACATGCTCGGCGGAGAGCGCCGCCGAGCGGAGCAGCTGGAGCCCGGCGCCATGGGCATGCTCGGCAGCCTGCTCGACGCCGACGGTGACGGCGACGTGAAAGACGATCTCGCCCGGATCGGCATGGGCATGCTGGGCAAGATGCTCGGCGGCCGCCGCCGCTGAGGGGCCACGCTCCACTTCCTCTGCCGGCTGATATCCTCTCGCCCGATACCCGAAAACGGCGACGACGGAGGAAGTGGTGAGCGCGATGGCAGACGTGTACGAGAAGTTGGGAGCGTTTTATCTCGGGCGGCCCCTCGATCCGGATTCCGGCGAGACCCTGGCCGCCCCTCTGCTCTACGATTCCAAGGATCTGGTGACCCACGCCATGTGTGTGGGCATGACGGGCGGCCGCCGCCGCTGAGGGGCCACGCTCCACTTCCTCTGCCGGCTGATATCCTCTCGCCCGATACCCGAAAACGGCGACGACGGAGGAAGTGGTGAGCGCGATGGCAGACGTGTACGAGAAGTTGGGAGCGTTTTATCTCGGGCGGCCCCTCGATCCGGATTCCGGCGAGACCCTGGCCGCCCCTCTGCTCTACGATTCCAAGGATCTGGTGACCCACGCCATGTGTGTGGGCATGACGGGCAGCGGCAAGACCGGCCTGTGCATCAGCCTCCTGGAGGAAGCCGCCATCGACGGTATTCCGGCCCTGATCCTCGACGTCAAGGGAGACCTCGGAAATCTCCTCCTGACCTTTCCCGAGCTCCGGGGCCGGGACTTCCGTCCCTGGATCAACGAAGAAGACGCCGCGCGCAAAGGCCTCACGGCCGAGCAATACGCCCACGCCCAGGCCGAGCTGTGGAAAAACGGTCTGGGGGAGTGGGACCAGGACGGCGACCGGATCGCCCGCTTGCGCGCCGCCGCGGAATTCGCCATCTACACCCCGGGCAGCGAGGCGGGGCTGCCGATCTCCATCCTCTCTTCGTTCCGGGCGCCCGCCGATGCCGCCGAGCTCGACGCCGACCTGCTGCAGGAACGGGTCGGCACCACGGTGAGCAGTCTCCTCGGGCTGCTCGGCATCGACGCCGACCCGCTGCGCAGCCGGGAGCACATCCTGCTGGCGAACCTGCTCACCAACGCTTGGAAAGAAGGCCGCGACCTGGACATGTCCTCCCTCATCCAGGGCATCCAGGAGCCTCCCTTCGACCGGGTCGGGGTGCTCTCCCTCGACTCGTTCTATCCGGCGAAAGACCGCTTCGAGCTGGCGATGGCGGTCAACAACCTGCTGGCGGCACCCGGTTTCCAGAGCTGGATGAAAGGGGACTCCCTCGAGATCGATCGCCTGCTCTACACGCCCAGCGGCAAGCCGAGAGTGGCGATCTTCACCATCTCCCATCTCGACGATGCCGAGCGCATGTTCTTCGTCTCGTTGCTGCTGAATCAGGTTCTGGGATGGATGCGTAGCCGCTCCGGCACCACCAGCCTTCGGGCTCTCGTCTACATGGACGAGATCTTCGGCTATCTTCCGCCGGTAGCGAATCCACCGTCCAAACGTCCCTTGCTGACCATGCTCAAGCAGGCCCGGGCCTTCGGGGTCGGGTTGGTCCTGGCGACCCAGAACCCTGTCGACCTCGACTACAAGGCCCTTTCCAACATCGGCACCTGGTTCCTCGGGCGGCTGCAGACCGAACGCGACAAGAAACGTGTGCTCGACGGTCTCGAAGGAGCCGGAGAAGGGGCTCTTTCGCGGCGCGAGCTCGAGCGCGCCCTGAGCGACCTCGGCAAACGGGTCTTCCTGCTGCACAACGTGCACGAGGACGGACCGGTGAAGTTCAAGGTACGCTGGGCGATGTCGTATCTGCGCGGGCCCCTGACCCGCAACCAGATCCAGGAGCTCACGGCGGGCCAGGAGCTCGAAGGGGCCGGCGCGGAGCCGGGAGAGGCGGCCGCTCCGATAGCCACTCCGGAGGCGGTCGCGGCCGAGCCGGAGGAGCTGTCGCGGCCGCTGCTTCCGCCCGGGGTGGAGGAAGTCTTTCTACCGCTTCCGCCCGGAGAGGCCGACCCCGTGTACCGCGCCCAGATCCTGGGCGCCGCCAAGGTGCATTTCGTCGACTCTCGCAAAGGCCTCGAAGCCGCGGAAGAGCTGTATCTGCTGGCCCCCTGGCCAACCGGAGTCGGCGGGCTCGACTGGAGCGAGGCGCGGCCGGTGGAAATCTCCCTCGACGACCTGGAGCCCGAGCCCACGGAAGGCGGACGGTTCACCCCGCTTCCGGAATCGGGGCCTCTGGCCAGACGATTCACCACCTGGAAGAAGGCCTGGAAAGACTCCATCTACCGTACCCGTCGCTTCCCTCTGCGGCAGAACAAGACCCTCGAGCTGTACTCCCGCCCGGGCGAGAGTGAGCGCGACTTCAAGATCCGTCTCGCCGAGGTCGCCCGCGAGAAGAGAGACCGCGAGAGCGCCGCTCTGCGGGAGAAGCTCGGTCGCAAGCTGGACACCCTGCTGGAACGGATCCGCCGGGCGGAGCAGAAGGTGGAGAAAGAGAAGGAGCAGGCCCAGAGCCAGAAGCTGCGGGCGGTGATGACCGTCGGCTCGACCCTCCTCGGCGCGCTCCTCGGACGCAAGACCTTCTCCAGCACCAACATGCGCCGCGCCGGCACGGCGGTGCGCGGATTCGGCCGGGCCTCCAAGGAGCGCCAGGACGTGGAGCGGGCAGAAGACGATCTCCAGGCCCTGCTCGAGCAACACGAAGAGCTGGAGGCCGAGCTCCAGGCTGCCCTGGTGAATCTCGCCACCGAGATCGAAGCCGAGGTGGCGGACACCACGACCTTCGAGCTCAAGCCTCGCAAGACCGATATCGACATTCGTCTGGTCGCCGTCGCCTGGGTACCGTGCCGGGAAGAGGGAGGTTTTCTACAACCCTTCTTCTGAGCTCGGGTGAGCTCGTGTCGGGACCCGTTCTGTCCTATTTCTCTAGACGCCGAATTGGTACGATGTGTCTGGGGAAACCGAGGACCAGGGAGATCGAGACATGAGTGAAGAGGCGAGCCGGCCATCTCCCGTGATGCGGGTGCTGATGATCGAAGACGACCCGGTGTCGGCCGAGATCATTCGCGCCTATCTCTTGCACGGTGCCGCGCAGGGAATCGAGCTGGAGCTCGCCGGCAGCCTGCAGGAAGGGATGGAGATCCTGGAGGCTCGAGAGGCCGATCTCGTGCTGCTGGACCTCTTCCTTCCCGACAGTCGCGGCTACGAGACTTTCGAGAGCCTGCGCAACACCCACCGGGCGGTTCCGATCATCGTGCTCACCGGAGTCGACGACGACTCCCTGGCGGAAAACGCCGTGCGGAACGGGGCCCAGGACTACCTCGTCAAGTCGACCCTGACGCCGAATCTGCTGGCGCGCTCGATCCGCTACGCTTTCGAACGTAGCCGCTCCCAGGCCGCCCTGAAGACCCGCGAGGCGCTCTACCGCATGATGGCGGAGAACGCCAGCGACCTGATCTCCCGGCATGCACCCGACGGCCGCACTCTCTACGCCTCGCAGGCGGCCCGGAACCTGCTCGGTTTCGAGCCCGAAGAGCTGGTGGGGCGTAGCTTCGTGGAGCTGCTCGAGCCGCGGGATCGCCCGATGGCCGCCTCCCGGGTGCGCAAGCTCGCCCGCAGCACCGGGATCGAGATGCTCACCTTCCGGCTGCGGCGCAAAGACGGGGCCCGGGTCTGGCTCGAGGTGCGATGCCGGGCAGTGCGCGAGGAGGGTGGCGAAGGAGAAGCGAGCGAGATTCTGTGTATCTCCCGCGACGTCACCGAGCGGCGCCGGGCAGAGGCTCGCCTGGAGGCCAGCGAGAGCCGGTATCGCGCCGTGGTGGAAGATCAGACCGACCTGGTGTGTCGATTCCGGCCCGGGGGTGAGCTGACCTTCGTCAACTCGGCTTTCTGCCGATTCTTCGGTCATGCATCCGAAGCCCTGCAGCAGAAAAATCTCTTCGACCTCCTGCCGGAGCAGGACCGGGTGCAGGTGGTGACCCATCTCGCCAGCCTCGACCGCGAGAATCCGATCCGCTCCCACGAGCAGTCGTTCGAAGAAGAGGACGGCAGCGTGCGCTGGCTGCAATGGACCGACCGTGCCATTTTCGACCGCGAGGGCAAGATCGTCGAGCTGCAGTCGGTCGGTCGCGAGACCACCGAGTTCAAGGTGCTCTCGGAGCAGCTCCGCCACTCCCAGCGCATGGAGACGGTGGGGCGCCTGGTGGGGGGCCTCGCCCACGACTTCAACAACATCCTGACCGCGATCGCCGGCTACACCGACTTGATGATCATGAATCTGGGAGGCGAGCAACAGAAGAGATCGCGCGAGGCGGTGGGATTGCGCAAGGCCGTGCGCCGCGCCTCGACCCTCACCAGCCGCCTCCTCGCGTTCAGCCGCAGGCAGCTGATCCAGCGGGAGATCGTCGACCTCTGCCACCTGGTGGGGGAGTGGGAGAACATGCTGCGGCAGCTGGTGAGCGAGCGCCTGACCCTGAGCTTCGACCTCGGTTCCGAGCCGCTGTGGGTCGAGGTCGACCGCGGGCAGGTCGAGCAGGTCATCCTCAACCTGGTGGTCAATGCGCGCGACGCGGTGGAGGAGCAGGGAGAGATCGTGGTGTCGGCCCGGGCGGTGGACCGGCACGACGGCGCCTGGGCCGAGCTGCAGGTGGCCGACGATGGCTGCGGCATGGAAGAGAGCACCCGGCTGCAGATCTTCGAGCCGTTCTTCACCACCAAGAAGGGCGGGCGCGGCACGGGGCTCGGGTTGTCGACGGTGCAGAGCATCCTCACCGATCTCGGCGGGCAGATCGAGGTGGAGAGCGCTCCGGGCCGGGGATCGGTCTTCCGGGTGCTGCTGCCTCTCAGCGACGAGGGCGGGGCGGTGCAGTCGACGGGCGAGCTCGAAATGCGCACCTTCGTCGGCACCGAGTCGATCCTGCTGGTGGAGGACGACGAATCCGTGCGTTCGGTCATCGAGATGTCTCTGAAGCGCCATGCCTACGAGGTCACCGCCACCGCCTCGGCAGAAGAGGCACTGGAAGTGCTGGCCCCCGGCCGCTACGCGCTGCTGCTCAGCGATATCGGCCTGCCGGGCTGCAGCGGCCAGGATCTGGCGCATCGCGTGCGCCAGATCGATCCCGCCCTGGCCGTCCTCTTCATCTCCGGCTATGCGGAGGACCAGGAGGGGTTCGGTGAGATCCTGGCCCACCGCGGCTTCCTACTGCACAAGCCGTTCTCCACCAACCGCCTTCTGCGGACGGTGCGCGAGGCCCTCGACCGCGCGGGCTGAGTAGCCTCGGACCACGGCCTCGGATCACGGCCTCGGATCACGGCTTCAGATCAAGACGGTCGGCTCGCCGTCGATCTCGCTGCTGGGGGCGACCGGATCGACGCGCAGGGCCCCCTCGACGGTGGCTCCTGCCACAGGAATCGTCCGCAGGGCGTCGACGATCTCCTGGGTGTTCCGAGGCCGCAGGTTTCGGTCCTTCTGCAGCAGGTGGTCGATCAGGCGCGACATCTCCAAGGGTATTTCGCTCCGCAGCTCGGTGACCGGGGGCGGATCGAAGGAGAGGATCCGCTGCATGGTCTCGAGGTCGTTGACCCGGGAGAAGGGAGACCTGCCGGTGGTGATCTCGTAGAGCAGGATACCGAAAGAGAAGAAATCGCTGCGCGGATCGAGAGCCACGCCGCCGCGCACCTGCTCGGGCGACATGGCGCGGCAGGTGCCGATGACCCCCTGGGTGCCGTTGAGGGTCTTGGCGCCGGTGATCTCCTTGGCGATGCCGAAGTCCACGATCTTTACGTGCCCCTCGGTGCTGACCAGCACGTTCTCCGTCTTGAGATCGCGATGGACGACCTGCTTGCGGTGTGCCTCTCCGAGGCCGGCGGCGATCTCGATTCCCAGGGCGATCGTGGCGGGAACCGGCAGCGGCCCGGTGGCGAGCAGAGAGCGAAGGGTGCGACCCTCGACATACTCCATCACGATCCAGTCGCATTCGTCGCCGTTGACGATCTCGTGGATCTGTACGATCGATGGATGATCGAGGCGAGCGACGGTGTGGGCCTCGTGGAGCAACCGTTTGCGCTGGATCTCGCCCTCGTCGGAACGCAGGGTCTCGGTACGCAGACGCTTGATGGCGACCCTTCGGTCGCGGCGAAGATCCAGCGCCAGGAACACCTCTCCCATACCTCCTGTACCCAGTGGCTGGAGGAGGCGAAACGACTCCATGGTGGCGCCCGATGTTCGCACCGATCGATTATAGCCGTCGCCGAGAGGCGAGCTCTTTCGCCAGGCGAGCTCCGAGGGTGGCGTTGCTGGTCACCAATGCCCGGTTGGCCTGCAGGCTGGCTCCCCCGGAAGACTCCACGATGCGCTGGAGCAGGAAAGGGGTGAGAGCCTTGCCACTCACTCCGCGGCGCTCTCCTTCGTCGACCGCTGCGGCGATGGTGGCCTCGATCTCCACCGGATCCAGCGCTTCCTCCCGGGGGATGGGATTGGCCACGACGACCCCGGAGCGCATTCCCAGGTTCCAGTGCACGGCGAGCCAGGAGGCCAGCTCCGCGGGGTCGTCGCTGCGGGCGTCGACCGGTAACCCGCTGGAGCGGGCGAAGAAGGCGGGGAAAGTGTCGCAGCCGTAGCCCCAGACGGGTACCCCCCGGGTCTCGAGGTATTCCAGGGTCGCGCCGAGGTCGAGGATCGACTTGGCGCCGGCACAGACCACCGCGACCGGGGTTCGTGCCAGCTCCTGCAGGTCGGCGGAGATGTCGAAGGTTCGTCCGGCGCCGCGATGGACGCCGCCGATGCCTCCGGTGGCGAAGATCTCGATTCCGGCCCGCGCGGCGAGCAGCATGGTGGCGGCCACGGTGGTGGCGCCGTCCTGGCCTCGCGCCACGACCAGGGCGAGATCGCGCCGACTGACCTTCGCCACCGAGCTCCCGCCGCGCGCCAGGCGCTCGAGAGCCTCGTCGTCGAGCCCGATCTTCGCTCGCCCGCCCAACACGGCGATGGTCGCCGGAGTCGCACCCTGCTCTCGGATCGTCGCCTCGACCCGCCGTGCCGTCGCGGCGTTGTCGGGGTAGGGCATCCCGTGGCTGATGATGGTCGATTCCAGCGCCACCACCGGCTCCCCGGCGGCGATCGCCGCCTCGACCTCGGGGGTGGGGTCGAGCCATTCGGTGCCGTCTCCGCGAGCTCGCGGATTCACCACGGATTCACCACGGGTTCACCCTGTCGTCCCATGGCGAGATCTTATCCCGAGCCGTCTCCTGCCCCGGCTGCAGATTCCTCCCCACTCGGCGAGCCGTTTCCCGGCCGCTTTGCGCGATATAGAGACAAGGAAGGGAATCGTTGGCCGACCCCCGGATTCCCTGGTTCGAGACTTCGATGCCTGGGTCGGCCCGGCCGCTCGCAGGAGCGGTACGAGCCGCCGGGCCGCGAGATCCGCGGCCAACCCGGCGCAAAATCTGTTGGGAGGGAGAAGTCTCTCGCATCCCCTATCGGCCCCCCGGCCGAATTTTTGCCCAGGCTACGTCCTGGGCTTTTTCACGCCTGGCGCCAGGTGCGCATGGTTGCTTTCCTCGTCCGAAGTTGTTGGACTTCGAACCACGGGCCAGTACCGAGCCCGGATCGGAGACCGAGCATCGTGGCCGGCTGGAGATGCCGGCAGGACGTATCGAGGAGATCTCGCATGACCCGACGCTACCGCACCGCCTCTCCCTTCGAATCCAGCATCGGCTTTTCCCGGGCCGTTCGCCGCGGCCGACGAATCCTGGTTTCGGGCACCGCTCCGATCGACCCCGAGGGCCAGCCGGTGGTGGGAGATGCCTACACCCAGGCCCGCCGTTGCTTCGAGATCGCGATCGAGGCGGTGGAAGCCCTCGGCGGCCGCGCCGAGGACGTGTTGCGTACGCGAATGTTCCTGACCCGGGCGGAGGACTGGCGGGAAGTGGGGCGGGCCCACGGGGAGCTCTTCCGTGGAATCGATCCCGCCGCCACGATGGTCGTCGTCGAGGAGCTGCTCGATCCCCGCTGGCTCGTGGAGATCGAGGCCGAGGCCGAGGTCTCTTCGTAGAGAGATCAGTCGCCGGCAGCAGCGGGCTGAAAGAGGGCGGCCACGGCGCCGCCAGGGTCCTCGATCACGGCGAAAGTGCCGTAACCTCCCATGCCTCGGGGGCCATCGAGCACCTTGCCGCCGTGCTCCCGGCATTGGGCGACGCTGTGGTCGAGATCGGCGACCGTGATGTAGATCAGCCACACCGGCGGGAGCTCGGCGTTCGATCCGCGGGCATGACAGATGCCGGCGACGGGTTGGCCGTCCGCGGACGTCTTCATGGAGTAGTCGGCGTAGTCTCCGGCATCGTCCTTCATCTCGAAGCGCTCGGGCTCCCACCCCACGACCTGGGAGTAGAAGTCCCGCACCTCGTCGGCATTGGAAACGGTGAGATCCTGCCATCCGATGGTTCCGACTCGAGGGGTCTCGTCGCTCATGGCCTGGGCTCCTTGTGTGATTCGGTGTGTGATCGGGTGCGATGTGGGATCGGGTGTGATCGTGCGGGCTCCGGTCGATG
>CAZMEL010000179.1:0-16562 GCA_964565225.1 uncultured Thermoanaerobaculia bacterium
GTGTGCGGATCGACCTGGGAGACGATCCGGCCGGCACCATCCGCCGCATGATCGACCGCGAGGAGGGCCTTTCCCCCACCTCGGACCTGCCCTTCTTTTGAGCCGGCCCGTCTACGACATCGCCGTGGTCGGAGGCGGCATCCTCGCCCTGGCCACGGCCCGGGAGCTCGCCACCCATCTCTCGGTCGTCGTGCTCGAAGCCGAAGACCAGCTCGCGTCCCACCAGTCGGGCCGCAACAGCGGTATCGCCCACGCCGGTCTCTACTACCGACCCGGCTCCCTCAAGGCCCGGCTCTGCCGCGAGGGTCGGCAAGCTCTCGAACGGTTCTGCCAAGAAAGAGACATCCCCTACGACCGCCGGGGCAAGCTGGTCATCGCCAGCCACGAGGCAGAGCTGCCGCGGCTCGACGAGCTCCAGCTCCGAGGCCGAGCCAACGGCCTCCGGGGCATCGAACGACTGGATCCCGACGAGATTCGCCGTCGCGAGCCCGAGGCCACCGGCATCGCCGGGCTCTGGGTGCCCCAGACGGGCCTGGTGGATTATCGCCAGGTGAGCCTCGCCCTGGCAGCTGAGGCGCGGAGATGCGGAGCCCGGATCTCGACCTCGTCCCGGGTGCTCGCCATCGCTCGCAAGGGCCGGGGCCTCGAGCTACAGACGCAGACCGAGACCGTCCACTGCCGTCGCCTCATCGCCTGCGCCGGCCTGCAGAGCGACCGCCTCGCCCGGCTGGCCGGACTCGAGTCTCCCGTCCACATCGTTCCGTTTCGTGGAGATTACTTCGAGATCCGCCCCGAGCGACAAAACCTGGTACACCACCCCGTCTACCCCGTGCCCGACCCCCGCTTCCCCGTCCTCGGCGTGCACCTCACCCCCACCATCGACGGTCGCCTCGAAGCCGGCCCCAACGCCGTCCTCGCCCTGGCCCGGGAGCGCTACCATCCTCCCCGCTTCTCCCTCCGCGATGCCGCCGACACCCTCACCTTCCCGGGCACCTGGAACCTCGCCCGCCGCTACTGGCGCACCGGTGCCGACGAAATCCTCCGCTCCCTCAGCCGCCACCGTTTCGCCGCCGCCCTCGCCGAGCTCGTGCCCGCCGTCCGCCCCGAAGACCTCGGCCCCACCCGCTGCGGCATCCGCGCCCAGGCCGTCGGCCCCGACGGCCGACTCTGCGACGACTTCGAGCTCCTCGACGAAGAATCCGGCCTCTTCGTGCTCAACGCCCCGTCCCCGGCGGCGACCGCGTCCCTGGCGATCGGGAGGTTCTTGGCGGAGCGGGTGTTGGAAGGGCTCGCCGGGGCGCCCCGAACCGGCCCGAAACACGATTCAGCGCGCTCATAGCACGATCCTCGGAACACGACATCCAACCCGCAGCGATCCCTTCGGTGCAACGATCTTGGGTGATTCCAAGACTCGAATGCGCTGTGGGTAGACAAAGCGGATGACTCTAGCGGCCTGCGGGCCGCGCCGAAACGGGCGACGATTCTCTGACCAGGAGGAATGCAGAGTGCTACTTCGACATTGGATACTCTCTCTCTTGCTGTTGTCGGGTCCTACAGTCACCAGTGCCGCCAGCGAACCGATCGAATTCGACCTCGCCGGACGGGGCGAAGAAGAAACCCATGAGGTAGAACGAGGCAAGAAATTTCAACTCGAGATCCTCAACCTTCTCCCAGGAGTGGCCTACAACGTTTCGGTGGAAACCCGACTCCCACTCATCGATTCGTTCTCGATCGATTCCTTCAGCTTCGGTGGTCAGTCGATCGCCTCTACCCGGTCGATGCAAGAAGACCTGAAGAGAATCAGCAGAGCAAGAAGCGCGAATCTCGGTTGCCCTAGTGTTTCCGCGTTTCCCCAGTCGGCACGCTCCAAGAGCAACGAATCGGAAATCCGGGAGCTCGTTGCCGTATCTAGAGGCAATGTCGGAAGCAATTGCGAAGACAAGCTCGAAGAAGTGATTTCCGACCTCACGACCCGTACCATCGAGGCACTGCCAGAGGTCCGAAAGGAACAAGAGGTGGTGGTTACCATCACCCGCCCGGGCCGATCCTGGATCCTGGTTCTGACGCCGGGAGGTGGTGAATGGCGCACCAGCTACGGTTTCACCTTCGTACCCAACCTCGATGATCGCTTCATCACCAGACCGGTAGAGGACCAAGAAGGATCATGCTGACGGCTGGCGTCGCCATTCACGAGCGCACCTCTCTGGCCGGGCGGTTCGAAGTAGGAGAGACCATCGGCGAGAGCCTCGACTCGAGCCTCCTGGTGCAGGAATCCTTCGAGCCGAATCTCTATTTCGGAGCGACCTTTCGGTTCGGAAACAACATCTTTGCGCGGCGGGAAGCGACCCGCAGGGCCGTCGAAGCGGAGCGCAACAAGGAGCGAGCTGCCTCCATGCAACGCTCAGCCGCTCTCGAGCTGTGCTTGAAACAGGCCGAGAAGAAACAGACAGATGCCGAGGCCTCTTGCCCGGCCGAGGCAGGTGAGAAACGCGAAGCCTGTCTCCGCTCGAAACAGGCCGAGCATCAGGTAGGGCTCGCCAAATGCCGGAAGGATGCCGCGGATGCTACGGTCGGTACGAATCCTCCTGCGAACGACAGTGGCGAGGGCTCGGAGCAGGAAGAACCCGCCGGCACGGCCAGTACAACGACTCCCCAAACACGATCGGGAGCTGCCGCGGCGGGGAGGGGCAGATGCGGCACCCCGAACCTCGAGCCCGAGGCACGAGACAGGGTTCTGGCCCGGACCACCAGATTTCGTGCTCTCAATGCAGATTTCGCCGACCGGGAAGGATTGGTCGTCATTCCGGTCAACTTCCATGTCATTCACGATCGGGAGCAGGGACAGGTCGGCGTCGAGGCCCTCGAACAACAGGTCGATATTCTCAACCAGATCTTTGGGCCTCACGGCTTCGTCTTCTACTTCGAAGGCGTCGACTTCACGGACAACGCCAGATGGTTCCGCATGGGACTCGCCTCGGAAGAGGAAAGCGAAGCAAAGACGGCTCTCCACGTGGATCCCGAGAGATCACTCAACTTCTATACCGCGGACATCGATTACCTGGGCTGGGCGACGCTGCCGGCCTGGCTCTCGGAAGCCCCCGAGCTCGACGGTGTGGTTCTCGACCATCGGGAAGCGCTTCCAGGCAGCCCGGCGCCTTTCGACCTGGGCTACACAGGGGTGCACGAAGTAGGCCATTGGCTCGGCCTGGAGCACACCTTCAACGGCTGGGACCGATACAAGAAGCCACTCGGTGGCTGCGAGCCGCCGGGCGACGGGATCGAGGACACACCCTTCGAGGGATCCCCGGCCGAGGGCCCCGGAGTCGGCCGGCTCTGCCCCGCTGTAGGGTCTCGAGACACCTGCAAAGACCAACCGGGGTTCGACCCGATCGACAACTTCATGGACCATGCCGACGATCGTTGTATGACCCGGTTTACTCCGGGTCAGGTTGCCTGGATGAAAGACAACACCGCGACCTACCGTAGCGAGCTCTTCGACCGAGCCACAGGAGATCCGAGGAGCTTCGTCCAACCGGAGTGATTCCAGGAGATCGAACTCTGCCTCTGTGCCTACGACTGCCTCGGCGCGCGCTGCAATCGCCTCCGTGCCGAGGCTTCTGTCGGCAGGGCTCGAGGCATAGCCCTCAACGTCGACGATCGAGCCAGAACAGATCGATGGCCGCCGCGGCGATCCCGGCCAGCAGAATGCCGCCCGAGAGAAGGCTGATTTCCGGATGTACGGTTCCCAACACGTAATCACCGAGAGCTGCGGCCGACCAGGCCGAACCGATCCCCAGGATCGAGCACCAGAACGCCCACATCGACCTTCGATACAGCCCGAACCAGACGACGAACAACGCCGTCGAACAGAAAGCGATATTCAACCCGTTCGCAAACACGGCTACCGAATTGATGCTCGTTCGCTCCTTGGCAGACAGCGCGGCGACCTCTTCGGCATCGAGAATCTGGAAGACTGCGGGTGAGTCGCCGTCGAAGAATGTGGTCGATACGAGGATCCAGATCGAAGGCAGGAGATTCAGGACGGCCCAGAGCGACAGGACGATACAACCGCTTCGTAACATGAGGTTCGAAAGATTCCGAGGCCGCATTTTTCTCAGGACGACCGGGCCTTCAGAGTCCCTCGAGCGACCGCGTGCACGAAACCCAGGGCGCACATCGCAACATACTTGTAGGTCTCCTGAGGGCCATTCGATCGTTTGCACAACTGCTTGAGCTCGCAGATGACAAATGCATAGGTTGGCTGTTCGGGGTGGGAGCTCGCAAGTTTCCGAGTGTGGTCCGATCTCGACTTCGGATCCAGGCTTTCGAACGTCCTCGCTTCGTCGACAATTGTGTCCATGTACCCATCGATCTCCTCTTCGGAGATCACCTCCCAATCGTATGGCGACTGTTTCATGGCTTCGAAGACCAGATGAAGAAGCTCCAGGAGGAATTCTGTATCCTCCTCGGAGACACCCATGCGGTGAGCCTCGAGGACCGAAGAGAAGAGGTTCGGTTGCTCGGCGGCGATCGTCTGGATCGCTCGCTTTATCTCTTCTTCGTCCATGGAGCGGATCGTTCGGAGTGCAGAAACCAGCGTTTCCATGGAAACTCGCATCGAAGGCTCCGGGGACTGCCACGTCAGAGCAGGAGCAGCACCGCCACCACCGCGGCGAGCCCTGCCACGGCCAGGCCCAGGGCTATCCAGCGCTGCCTGCGACGGCGACCGGGATCTGCCTTGAGCCAGACGGATTTGGGACCGTCGAGATCCCGCACCAGGTCGGCGGCGGAGAGGTAGCGGTTCTTGGGATCGCGGGCGAGGCAGCGGGCGATGGCTCGATCCCAGGTCTCGTCGAGATCGGGGAGGTAGATTCGGGCCGAGGGCGCGGGCTCGTCGACCCGCTTGAAGACCATCTCGATCGGAGTATCGGCCTGGAAGGCCGGCTTGCCGGTGAGCATCTCGAACATCACCAGCCCGAGGGCGTAGATGTCGCTCGCCGGCATCGCCTTTTCGAGCTCCAGCTGCTCGGGCGCCATGTAGGACGGGGTCCCGAGCAAGACGTTGGAGGCGGTCTGATTCTCTTCGTTGTCCGATTTCGACTGCCGGGCGACGCCAAAATCGGTGACGACCATCCGCGGCTCGGCGTCGCCGCTCCCCGACACGATGAACATGTTGTCGGGTTTGAGGTCGCGGTGGATCACTCCGGCGCGGTGGGCTGCCGCCAGCGCCGAGGCCACCTGGCAGACGAGGGGCTCGGCTTCTTCGGTGGTGAAGAGCCGGCCCGCGACCAGCCGATCGGCGACCGTTTCTCCCTCGAGGAATTCCATGAGCATGCAGGGTACCGACGCGCTGCGCGGAGCGCGACTGTCCAGGGCCAGCAGACGTTCTGGCACCGGCACCCTGAGGATCTCGTAGATCTGCAACACCCCGGGATGACCGATCCGGCGAGAGTACTCCGCCTCTCTTTGGAAACGGAGCAAGGCCATGGGGGAATCGAGAAAGTGCAGCAGCAGGGTCTTGAGCGCCAGCCGACGGCCTTCCTGGAGGTCTTCCACCTCGTAGACCTCACCCACGCCCCCCTTGCCCACCAGCCGGATCACACGATACCGCTCGGCGACCAGCTCTCCGGTCTCGAAGACGTCGATCTCCGGTCTCGACCTTTCCGCCATGGGGCCCACTCCGCTGGATTCGAGCGGCATCATGTCAGCCGCGCCAACCTCCGCGTCGGCGTTGCTCGTCGAGGCGCTTCTCGGTCGCCCGATCCCGAAGGTAGAGGTACATCACGGCCATCGAGTCCTGGTCGACCTCGGTCGTGTTGTCGTAGGTGCTGATCAGCTCGTATTGGTGGTTGCGGTAGACCTCGATTCCTTCCTCGCTGGAGAAGGAGTCGACCCTCTCCAGGCCGATCCGGCCGTCGTAGTTCTCGGCCTCGCTGCGAAAGACCACCCGATCGGCGGTGAGATCCCGCAGCTCCAAAGACTCGGCGAAGGGATGCAGGTGCACGGCGATGTAGTGGATCGTGGTGTCGTAGGGCAGGCGCATGAGGTGGGTCACCAGGGTGCGGTTCACCTGGCGCCCGGGCGGTACCACCCAGTGGCCGGAGAAGGTTCTGCCCAAGCCGTCTTCATAGGAATGCTCCGAAGCGCTCTCTCCCGGCAGGCATCCCGGGCCATGGGTCTCTGCGCTCGGCTGCCGCACGCCGAAGTGGCCACTTTCCCCTTCGAGCAGAGCCAGCCCATAGGCGCTGGACGGAAACAAGGGCACCAGGCCACCGCCGGTCTCGGCATCCCGCCGGTACTGGACCGTGACCTTGTGGCGCACCTCGTGGGTCCCACCATCGGGATTCAGATTCAAGACCTGGGTGGTCAGATCCAGGGTCTCGGTCGACAGCACCGGAATGCCGAAGCCTTGCGGGAAGGTGACCTCGAGCTGCCCCTGAGAGAGAGTGAACAGACGCGAGCCGAAGGAGTTGTCCACCCCCAGGGCCCGGCGGTGAGACTCGAGGTTCACGTCGAGATTGCTGTGGCACATGAACCCCTGGTCCATCTGGGTCGTCCCGTCGGCGGCCACCATTACCGCTTCGTAGCCGGTGATCCACAGGAGCTCCTCGGTTTCCGGATCCCCGAGACGTACCTTCTGCGTGCTGTAGGGGCCCATCATGGATCGATACTCTCGATCGACCTGGTAGGTCTCGGAGAGCACGGTCGTCTCCAACGGCTCCGTTTCCGTCGATGCAGCCGAATTTTCCTGATGCCCGGCGTAGAGCGCCAGCGCGGTGAGGGCGATGGCCCCGCCCACAAATCCTACGATCCCAGGTCCGATTCTGCTCGCCACCTTCAGCACCGATCCTCTATATGGCACGCTTCTCTCTAGGGGAGAGATTCGGCAAGTCCAGAGCTTTTCCCTTCGTAGCCTGATCCCATTGTATGGCAAGCACCCCTCTCGTGTCTCCGCTCTCCCCGAGGCCGTACGCCTTTGCTGCTAACATGACGCGCTCCCGTCGCAGGGCGCCTGGCAACGTGGTCCCACCGGCCAACGCTTCGAATTCGCGAATCTTCCAACATGTGCCCGAGGATCCGAACCCCATGTCTCCAGGTCTGCTGTCCGCTCCGGGCTCGCCCCTTCCGCCTCGTGCTCTACGGCTCTTGCTGGCGCTCGGAGTCGCCTTGATGCTGCCTTCCTGTGGTGGCGGAGACGACGACTCTTTCGAGTCGCGGCCACGCCCGCCCGCCCCTTCGTTCTTCCTCGGCGGGATCCAGGTCAACGAAGAAGACGACGCGGTCTGGGTCCGGGCTCTCGAAGCCGCCGGTATGAACACCGTGGCTCTCACCGATTACGCCAGGCAGGGGGATTGGGACAGCGCCGACCTGACCTGGAACGAGGAGAGCCCCGACCTGCTGGCGGAGCTGCGGGCAGCCAAGGCCCTCGGTCACCACGCGGTGCTCGTGCTGCGGATCGACCTCGACCAGAGCCACGAGCGCAACCAGTTCTTGTGGCACGGCATGATCCAGCCCAAGGGCGAAGAAATGATCGACGCCTGGTTCGAGCGCTACACGCGGTTCGCCCTGCAGTGGGCCGCCATCGCCGAGCACGAAGGGGTCGACGTCTTGATGATCGGCAGCGAGCTCAACGCCCTCGCCTCGACGGTGCCCCTCGGCTCGGAGCCGGCCCTCGAGGGTTACTACCTCGATCCAGAGAAACAGGCCGACCGGCGGCGGCGGTATCTCGAGCACCAGGAGGTCGTGGAGTCGCACCACCTGGGCGGTGACCGCCAAGGCTACGAGAGCCTCGAGTCCTATATCGACGCCCGCATCGCCAGCGAGCAGGCCTGGGCGGCCCAGGTGGCGACCGACGGGAACGAGCTCTCTCTCGAGACGATCAACCGGCGTCGCCAGCAGCTGAACGACCGCTGGATCGAGCTGATCCGCCGGCTGCGCGAGGTGTACTCCGGTCCGCTCGGCTACGCGGCGAATTTCGACCAGTACCCGTCCGTCGGCTTCTGGCAGGAGCTCGACGTAATGGGCATCAACGCCTACTTCAGGCTCCGCGACTCATTGATCCCCGAAGCCCGGCGCCACGAGCTCCTTCCCGGGATGTTGCGTGACGGCTGGCACCGAGCCCTGGCCGAGATCGAGACGTTTCGCGCGGCGCAGGGGCTCGGCGAGAAACCCGTGATCTTCACCGAGCTCGGCTACACCTACCGCGCCCAGAGCACCCTCGAGCCCTGGGCACACACCGGCTTCTCGCTGATCCGCAAGGGCCCGGACACCTGGGAGCGGGAGCTGGTGGTGTGGGAAGACCAGCCGGTGGACCGGTACGAGCGCGCCCTCGCCGTCCGCGCGCTCTTCGAGACCCACCGCGAGCTGGAAGACCCCTTCCTCCGCGGCCTGCTGTACTGGAAGCTCTCCACCGTTCCCGGCCATGAAGAGGTCGAATCCTTCGTGCTCCTGCTCGGCCGGGACGACCCCCTCGAGGCCGAGCTCCGGAGCTTCGCCGAGCTCCATGCCGGTGGAGAGGCCGGCCCTCTGGGCGAATCCGGGGAATGATAGGGTTCGCGGGGTCCAGCCGGATCCGAAATCTCGACACCTACGTACACAGCTCCTAGGAGACCGACCCGATGGGAGAGTTCGTCAAGCTTGCCAAGACATCCGAAATCGAGGACCGATGCGCCAAATGCGTCGAGATCCGCGGTCGTTCGATCGCACTCTTCAATCTCGGTGGAGAGTTTTTCGCCATCGACGATTGCTGCTCCCACGAAGATGCGCCGTTGAGCGAGGGAATGATCGACGGCGAAGAAGTGGAATGCCCCTGGCACGCGGCTCGTTTCAACATCAAGACCGGAGAGGCCCTGTCGCCACCGGCCTACGAAAATATCGAGACTTTCAAGGTTCGAATCAGTGGAGACGATGTGGAAGTCGAGCTCGACAGCTGAGCCCGTTCCCCGGATCCCGATGCTCGCCGAACCCTCAGGTGGACTCGTCGAAATCGACGAAGGAGCTCTTCTCATCAGCCTACGTCGAGGAGACGACGAGGCCTACGAAGCCCTGGTCCGGAGGTACGGCGGCCGGCTGTGGCAGGTCGCCCGCCGCTTCCTGGGCGAAGCGGAAGCTGCCGATGCCGTGCAGGAAGCCTTTCTCTCGGCCTTCCGCGCCATCGACCGTTTCGACGGCAACTCCAAGATCTCCACCTGGCTGCACCGGATCGTCGTCAATGCCTGCCTCATGCGCCTGCGCAAGAAGAGCCACCAGATGGAACAGTCCCTGGAGCCCCTGCTGCCTTCGTTCCTCGAAGACGGTCACCGGGTGGCCGAAGGACCCGGCTGGGACTCGAGCCCCGAGACCCGGCTCGAACGCCGGGAGCTCCAGGAGCGGGTGCGCGACGCGATCGACCGCCTGCCGCTCTCCTACCGCTCGGTCATCCTCCTTCGAGACATCGAAGGGTTGAGCGGCAAGGAAACCGCGGAGGTGCTCGATCTCTCGGTCAACGCGGTCAAGGTGCGGCTCCACCGGGCGAGACTGGCACTGCGGGAAACCCTCGCGGATTCCCTGCAACGCGATCGGAGGCCCCATTGACCTGTCGCGAGCTGATCGATTTCTTGATGGCCTACCTCGACGAAGAGCTGCCGAGCTCCGAGAGGTTGGAATTCGAACGTCATCTCGGCATCTGCACCGACTGCAGCGACTACCTCGACAGCTACCGGGAAACGGTACGCCTGGGACAGATCCTCTGCCAGGATCCGGACGGTCCGCCCCCCGGAATCCCGGAGGATCTCGTCGCTGCCATCCTAGCGGCCCGGCAGAAGAGCTCACCCGAGTCTTGAGCCCCCGGCCGATTCTGATCCCCTACTCTTCGAAGGAGCACCCAATCATGCCCCGAAAGAATCGCTTTCTCCCCTTGGATCCCGTTCTGCTCTTCGTGGCCGGCATCCTGTTCGTCGCCACCGGCGCCCGCGCGCTCCAACCGATCTACGCCGAGCGCGGAGGGATCGCGATCAAGGGATACGACCCCGTGGCCTACTTCACCGCCGGGGAAGCGACCAAGGGAAAATCGAAGATCTCCCACGCCTGGAAGGGCGCGATCTGGCACTTCACCTCGACCGAAAATCGCGATCTCTTCATCGCCGAGCCCCGACGCTACGCTCCCCAATACGGTGGCTACTGCGCATACGCCGTGAGCAACAACTCCACCGCCTCGACCAACCCCAAGGCGTGGAAGATCGTCGACGACAAGCTCTATCTGAACTTCAGCTCGCGGATCCAGAAGAAGTGGGAGCAGGACATTCCCGGCCATATCGAAGCGGCCGATCAGCACTGGCCGAAGCTCCTGTCGGGCTCTTGAGGGAACGGGCGGAATCCGCTCGACCTGGTATCTCGGGGGGACCTCCGTGCCGTCGTCGATAACCTCGGCATAGAGACCCCTCCCACTGCTCACACAATCCGTGGCCGAAAGAGGCCTCGGAATGATCGGCGACACAGGTCTCCAGCTGCTTCCAGCTGACGTCTCCCTCGGCCCGCACTCGCCCCCCGATGATTCTCGTCTCTGGCCCGAGCCAGGCCTGCAACCGGCCTGTCAGTCAACCAGCCAAGGTGGATGCAACCTCGACGCCTCTTCACCTGGAGGAATCCGAAAAACCACCCTGGCTCGGGCACCGAGTGAGAATGGTACAGTCACGATATCGAGCCACTCCCCGGCTCTGCCGAGCACGCCATTGCAAGGAGCAGTCGATGCCCCGTCGCCACCGAATGCCCAGCGCTTTCCCCGTCCTCTCTCTCTGCTCCTGGATGGCCGGGGCCATCTTCGCGGGAGCCGTTCTCGCAAACCCCACCTTCGAGGCTCGCCAGTCGATCGGCGAGGGCGAGCCCGCGGAAGACTGCATCGACGGTGTGGTGGTCGACGACGGTACCGCGGAAGGTGGCTTCGGCTGGGTGCCTTCCGTGCTCGACGGACGCTACGTCCAGGAGTACCGAGCCAGCCAGTTCCCCACCCGGAGGCTCGAGAAGGTCTGTGTCTGCGTGTTCCGAGGCTCCCAGAACGATACCGACGACTCCTTCGAATTCGAGGTCGTCTTCTACGAGTCGGTTCCCGTACCGCCGGAAGAGGATCTGGAGAAGACCTTCGACCGGATGCCGGCCCGGGAGCCCTACGCCTCCTACCCCTTCCTCGCCGAGGGAGTACCCCAGGGAGCCGGTGAGCATTTCTACGAGATCGACGTCAGCGGCGTGCGAATGCCCACGGGAACCTCGTATATCGGCCTGCGCTGGAACGCCAATGCCGACACCTTCTTCTTCATCTGCTCCGACCAGACCGAAGAAACCCCGCCGGTCAACGCCTACTTCCGCGACGAGGAAGCCAACGGATGGACCAGCGTCTTCAAGACCAACGACCCGATCTTCGACGACCACCGGGCCTTCTTGATCCGCGCGGTGCCGAGCCTGGAAACCGTGGTCGAGGTCCCCACCCTGGGCAATGCCGGCTCGCTGACCCTGCTGGTCCTGCTGGCAGGCCTGGCCTGGCGTCGCCTGCGGCGGTGAGACCCGGCCGCGTGCGCTTCCGCGGCTGGCGGCTCCACATCCTGCTGGCCCTCGTCACGGTTCCCGGCTTCGGCCAGGAAGCACCGGCAAGCGTCCAGGGTGTCCTCGGCCTGCCGATCGCTCGATACGCCGACGGCCAGGTGATCTGCCAGGAGCTGCTCGCGGCCACCGATCGTCCAGCCGATCGACGAGGGCGGCGCCTCGGGCCGGCAGCGGATATCCCGCCGTCGATCGAAGAGTGGCGAGACCTGACCGCCGAGCTGGTGGTCGAGAGACTCCTGGCTCGCGACGCCCGAGCCATCGGGATCGACGGCGATCCGGAGATCGCCGCGCGGGTGCGGAGATTTCGTCAGAACGAGCGGCTCACGGCCCTCGAAGCGCAGCTCGCCGAGGGCATCGAGATCTCTGCGGCCCAGATCCGGGCGCTCTACGAGCAGGAGCCCGAACGAACCCATAGCCCCCGAAAGCTGGTCAGCCGTTTCCTCCTGCGCCGGGTTCCCGACGGCGCCTCCGCGGAGCGAATCGAGGCCGTTCGCCAGGAGGTCGAGGCGCTACGCGACCGCTTCCTCGAAGGCGAGCCCTTCGCCGATCTCGCGCGGGCACACAGCGAAGCCGAGAACGCCTCTCGCGGCGGCATGGTCGCGGCACGCCCCCGCGGCAGCCTGCTCTCGACCTACGAAGAAGTGGCCTGGAAGATGGAGCCGGGGCAGATCAGCGGAGCCGTCCGCCTGCCCCACGGCTGGGCTCTCGTTCTGGTGGAGAATTTCCTCCCCGAGCGCCGCTTCTCCCTTGCAGAGGCCACCCCTCGGTTGCGCAGCATCCTCGAGCAACGGGAGCTCGATCGGCGGAGGGAAGGGCTCCTGGCGGAGGCGAGACGCCGCTGGCCAACCACCCGCGGGGAGGGTCCGGCCTCCGATCCCGAGGCGGAGATCTTCTACCTCGGGGAGCAACGCTTCGAGCTGCGAGACCTCGGCCTGCAACATCGCCCGCCACGGCTGGAGCAGCGGATCGAGCAGGCCCTCGACCGGGAACGCCTGGCGATGCTCGCCCGGCAACATCTCGACCCGGGACTCGGCGGCATCGACCGCCGGGCGGCTCGGCTGCAAGATGCCCTGCTCGCCCAGCGGAGCCTCGCCCGACGGGTCGAAGCCAGGCTCCCGGAGGTGGCGGAGGTGACTCTGCGGAAGCTCTACGAACGCCGCAAGAAGAGCCTGCGCACTCCGGAAGAGCGAAGCTTCGAAGGTTGGTTCTACGCCGGCACCGAGGGCCAGCTGCGAAAGGCGCATACGCTCGCCTCCGAGGCGGCCGCAGCCTGGCGCAAAGGGGAGCCGATTCCTACCGGCGGGCAGCCGATTCGCTGGGGCCCCCTTCCGCGCACCACCCTGGGCAACTCGCTCTCCCCACGGTTCGCCGCCGCAGCCTTCGAGCAGGTTTCGCAGTCGATCGGCTCGCCGTTGCGGATGGAGGGTTACGATTCCGGCAGCCTTCGATTTCGCCCCGAGGGTTACGTGGTCTTGCGGGCCCGCGTGAGCCGGGCCGAGCAGATCCCGAGCTTCGCAGCCGCCCGCGACCGGCTGCGGCGCATTGCGCTTCGTCGCCGGATTCCCGAGATCGAGCAGGCGGTCCGGCAGGAGATCCTCCGCGAGGCCGAGCTCGAGATGTTGGCCGAAGGTCTCAGTCGCTGCCTGGCGGAGCCGGCCCCCGCGAGCTCTCGTCCAGAAGGATCTGCGCCCGGCGCCCGGCAGGAGTCTCGGCACCGAGACTGACCACTCGGCGTAGCTCCTCGCGCGCCTCGGCTTCCAGGCCCAGCTCGCGAAGGGCCAGCGCCAGGCCCAACCTCGCCGCTGGATAGGGCTTGCGAAACCGCAGCGCGGTGCGGAACCCGTCGCGTGCTGCGGCCGGATTCCCCGCCCGCATCTCCAGCAGCGCCAGGTTGTAGTGTGCCCGGGCCGAGAAGGGGGCCACCGAGCGCGCGAGCTGCAGCTCTGCGCGGGCACCGTCCAGATCTTCTCGCTTCGCCAGCTCGATCCCCAGGTGGATCCGACTGTCGAGATGGCTGGCGTCGATCTCCAACGCCTCCCGGAACCGTTCGATCGCTTCTTCACCCCGGCCCGCCCGCGCGGCGACGAGAGCCGAGAGGTAGGCCGCGGAGAGGTTGTCGGCATCGAGCTGGCGGGCGCCCAGGAAGAGCTGCTCGGCCGCTTCCAGGCGGCCTCGGTCACTCTCCAGCTGCCCCAGCTGCACCAGGATCTCCGGATCGTTGGGGTCTACCGCCTGGGCTCGCCGAAACAGCTCGAACGCTTCTTCGGACCGCCCGAGCCGGCGCTCCAGGTTGGCCAGGTTGGTCAGGAAGCTCGGATTCTCCGGGTCGAGGGGCAGCAGGGTCGAAGCGTAGATCTGTGCCGCCTCGGCGAGCTGCCCGCGGCCCGCCAGGGAGTTGGCGAGGTAGTAGTCGGCCAGGTAGGTGAGGCCGGTCACCGGGCTCGGGCGGCCGGTGGGCTGGCGAGGGTTGAGCTCGTCCTCGGAGACCCCGCTGCCACCACCCACATATCCGAGGGCCGCCAGCTGGCGCCGAGCCTCGGCATCGAGCGCCGGCCCCGACACCAGGTCTTCCTCCGGCGGCTGGCGGGAGCCGACCAGGGCGAAGAGCATTTCTTCCATCGCCAGGCGGCGCTCGGTTTCGGGCTCCGCCCGGTCGTAGAGCTCCCCGGGATCGTCGACGGAGTGGTAGAGCTCGGGCTCCGGGGCATGGATGTATTTCCAGCCCTCGGAACGCACCCCGAACAGAGTCTCCCAGCCGAACGAGAACCGCGGCAGGATGGTCTCGAAATACACCGGCCGCTCCGTGCGAGTGCCGCCGCGCAGCAGCGGGAGCAGGCTCCGCCCCCAGATGTCGGCGGGAGATTCCAGCCCGAGAAAGTCGAGGATCGTGGGCAGGATGTCGACATGCGAAACCAGGTCGTCGACCACCCCCGGCTCGACCTCGGCGTCTTCCGGAGACTTGACGATCAACCCCACCCGCAAGGTCGAGTCGTAGGCCAACACCGCGTGGGTCAACTCGCCGTGCTGGCCCAACCCCTCGCCGTGATCGGCGGTCACCACCACCGCGGTGCGGCCCCAGTCGAAGCGGCTCTTCACCGCATCGAGCAGGTTGCCGATCTCCGAATCCATGAAGGCGATCTCGCCGTCGTAGGGGCTGTCGTGAAATCGCTGGTCGTAGGGATGCGGCGGGGCCCAGCGCTGGTGGGGGTCGTAGTAGTGCACCCAGAGGAAGAAAGGCTCTTCCACGGTTTCGAGCCAGGCGGTTGCACGGGCCGTGGTCTGATCGGCGGGTCGATCGGTGACCATCTGGTTGTAGATCCTGGCGTCCCGCAGCTTCTCTTCACTCCACTCGGCGGTGTAGCTGTCGTCGTAGACGTCGAATCCCTGGTCGAGACCGAAACGAGAGTCGAGCACGAAAGCGCTCACGAAGGCGCCGGTCGAGTATCCTTCGCGACGCAGGATCTCGGGCAGTGTGGTCAAGCTGTCGCGGACCACGAAACGTCCGTTGTCCCGTGCTCCGTGGTAGATCGGCAACGTGCCGCTGAGGATGCTGGTGTGCGAAGGCAGGGTTACCGGTGCGTGGGCAAAGGCGCGATCGAAACGAACTCCTTCGGCAGCCAGGGCATCGAGCACCGGCGAGGTGGGCTCGGAGTACCCATACGCCCCGAGGTGATCCGGGCGAGTGGTGTCGGTGGTGATCAGCAGCACGTTGGTGCGGGGCGGATCGGCGCAGCCCGAGAGACCGAGGCCGGCCAGGCCCAGGACCAGGAGTCCGAGAAACGCGGGTCCGAGCCGGCGCCGCCTGCACATCCCGTGTCCTACCCCGCTCAAGACCCCGCCCTTCCGGTCGCTTGCTCCGGGGGGCTGCCGCTGCCGGCCAGGTACTCCGCAACCGCCGCCGGATGGAGCTGCCAGCCCACCTCGTCCAGGATACGCTCCCGCACCTCGGCGTCGAGCTGGCGCACTCGGTCTCTGGCGAGGGTTTCGATCACGTCGGCCCTCGCTTCTTCGAAGCTGCGGGGGGCCGGCTCTTCACGGCCGTAGACCTCGAGCAGGGCGTAGGCCGCGGCCGGTGCATCCTGGATCCTCACCGGATCGGAAACCTCACCCACCGGCAGGGAGGTGACCTTCGCCGTTCCCTCGGAGCCGAGCACGATGCGTAGACGAGGCAGCGGGAGAGGCCCCAGACGCCCACCCTCCGCGGCACTGTGATGGCTCGATTCCGCCTTCGCCACATCGGCGAACGATTCCCCCGCTTCGATCCTACGGCGCAGAGCGAGGGTTTTCTCGAAGACCTCTCGGCGCTGCCCGAGGGTGTCCGAGCGCACCAGGATCAACCCCACGTCGAGCACCAGGTCGCTCGAGAAACGCTCCGGCTGCTCCGCAAAGGCCCGGCGCAGGGCCTCCTCTCCCCGCGAGGCGACCTGCACGACCCGTTCCTCCTCCCAGCGTCCCTCGATCAGGAGCTGGCGACGGGTTCGCTGCACGATCTCCTCCAGCTGCGCCGCCTGCGGCTCGGACTCCGCGGCGAAGGCCCGGGAGAGCAGCATCGACTCCACGAAGTGGCGCACGAGCCCACGGGGCCGGGGAGAGAGCGCCAGGGGCTGACCGTCGCCCGGGATCCCCGCCAGCTGGGCCGAGGTGAACGCCTCCTCACCGATCCACAGAACCTCGGTCTCGGGCGACGCGGGGTCGAGGATGTCGGCCTCGATGCGTGCCGGCATCTCCTCCGCGAGCCGGCGGAGAGTCTCCTGGCCACAAAGCTCTCGACGCCGGAGAGACTCCTGCTCCGCCAGGTGGGAGCGCAAGGTCTCGTGATCGGGCACCGGCTCGACGTCGGAGCTCTCCCGCAGCAGGAGGTGGAACCCGTTCTTCACCTCCACCACTTCGCTGAGCTCTCCGTCTTCGAGCTTCCAGGCCGCGTCGAGAACCTGCGTTTCCATCGGCGCGTCGCGCGAGATCCGGCCGATCAGGCCGCTGTCCTCGGC
>CAZMEL010000180.1:0-16485 GCA_964565225.1 uncultured Thermoanaerobaculia bacterium
CGTGTATATCCTGGAGACACCGCTGTTCCGGGTGCGCAACAAGAAAGAGACCCGGTACTGTTTCTCCGAAGAGGAGAAGGACCGGGCGATGGAAGAGATCAGCAAGCCCGAGGTCACCCGTTTCAAGGGCCTCGGAGAGATCTCGCCTCGCGAGCTCAAGCAGTTCATGTCCGGGGAGATGCGGCTGGTGCGGGTGCAGGTGCGGGCCATGAGTGAGGTCTCCAAGGCCCTGGAGTTCTTCATGGGCAAGAACACACCCGAGCGCAAGTCTTTCATCGTCGACAACCTGATCAGCGAAGTCCTCTGAGTCTCAAGAAGGTCGATCCATGAGTTATCTCGAGCCGCTGATGCGGCAGAATTTTCTCGAATACGCCAGCTACGTGATCATCGACCGGGCGATCCCCGATCTGCGCGATGGCTGCAAACCCGTACAGCGGCGGCTCCTCAACACCCTCTTCGAAATCGACGACGGTAGATTCCACAAGGTCGCCAACGTAATCGGCGAAACCATGAAGCTCCACCCCCATGGCGACGCCTCGATCGGCGACGCCCTGGTGGTGCTGGCGAACAAGGAATACTTCATCGAGAAGCAGGGGAACTTCGGCAATATCCTGACCGGTCACTCGGCCGCGGCGCCGCGATACATCGAGTGCCGCCTCACACCCCTGGCCCGCGACACGCTGTTCAACAAGAAGCTCACCGAATACCAGCCCAGCTACGACGGGCGCAAAGAAGAGCCCGTCTTCCTGCCCGCCAAGCTGCCGGTCCTGCTCATGCTCGGCACCGAGGGAATCGCCGTCGGCATGGCGACGAAGATTCTGCCGCACAACTTCTCCGAGCTCCTGCACGCGCAGATCGCCCTGCTGCAGGAGAAACCGGTCGCTCTGCTGCCGGATTTCCCACAAGGTGGATTTGTCGACGCCGGAGGTTATGAAGACGGCCTCGGCAAGGTGCGGGTGCGGGCGCGTCTCGAGGTGGCGAAGGACAAGAAGTCCATCACCGTACGCCAGATCGCGTACTCCACCACCACCGAGAGCCTGATCCACTCCATCGAGGCGGCGGCGCAGAAGGGCAAGCTGAAGATCTCTTCGATCGAGGATCGCACGGCCGAGGACGTGGAGGTCGTGATCCACCTCCCTCGCGGGGTCTATGCCGACGAGGTGGAGCCCCAGCTCTACGCCTACACCCAATGCGAGGTGTCGATCTCCTCCAACATCGTGGTGATCCGCGGCGATCGCCCCGCCGAGCTCACCGTGTCCGAGGTGCTCTCGACCCTGACCCGGCGGCTCAAGGCCCAGATCAAGGCGGAGCTCGAGCTCGAGCTGAAGGAGCTGCAGGACAAGGAGCACTTCCTGACCCTGGAGCAGATCTTCATCGAGAACCGGGTCTACAAGCAGATCGAGACGGCGAATTCGGCGAAGAAGGTACGGGAAGCGGTCTACGAAGGCATGGAGCCCTACCGCAGCTTCTTCCTCCGCGAGCTGATCGACGAAGACGTCGAGCGGCTGCTGCAGATCCGCATCCACCGGATCTCGGTCTACGACATCAACAAATACCGCAAGCAGCTCGACGACATCTCCCGGGCCATCCGCCTGTGCAAGAGCCGTCTGCGGGCACTGACCAAGACCACCATCGGCTACCTCGAAGATCTGCTCGAAAAGTACGAGGCCGAGTATCCTCGTCGCACCGAGATCACCAGCTTCGACGAGGTGAAGCTGGTGGAGGTGGCGCGGGCCACCCTCAAGCTGAGCTTCGACTCGAGCACCGGTTTCTTCGGCTCCGAGGTCAAGGGAGACAAGTTCCAGCTCACCGCCAGCGAGTACGACAAGATCCTGATCGTCACCGCCGACGGGGTCTATCGCATCGTGGCGCCACCGGAAAAAATGCTGCTCACGGCGAAGCCCCTGCAGATCCTGCTCTTCAACAAGGAAGAGGGGGTGGTGCTCACCTACGTCTACCGCGACAAGGAGACCCGCAACGCCTGGGGCAAGAAGATCCACATCCAGGGTTTCATCCACGACAAGGAGTACGACCTGGTGAAGGGTCGAAACGGAAAGATCGATCGGCTCTGGGTGGGCGACACCGACTATCTGGCACACCTGATCTTCGTGCCGATGAAGCGCCAGCGGAAGAAGGAAGACTGGTACAACCTCGAGCACCTGGAGGTCTGCGGGCTGGGCAGCCGGGGCACCCGCCTGGCGACCAAACCCGTGCAGTGGATCAAGTTTCACAAGGGCTCGTAGGATGGAGACCCTAACCTTCCACCGTCCCAAGTGGATGATCAAGGCGAATCTCGCGGCGGGGCTCCTCTTCCTGGTGGCGGGAATCATCACCTTCCTGGCCGGGCGACTGGGGATTCCCATTCTCTGGTGGCTGATCGCGATCTTCTGGTTTCGCCGCTACAGCTGGGCGAAGGAAATCCCCTTCCTCGAGATCTCCGAGACCGGGCTCACAATGCACCTGGGGCCGAATCGTGCCCATTCCCTGAGCTGGTCGCAGATCCAGGAGATCGAGGGTGACGAGCAGCGGGTCGATCTACGGCTCGAAGACGGCTCGGGCCTGACCTTCAAGGCTTCCGATCTGGAGAAAGGGGAGCTGCCGCGCTTTCTTGCTGTACTTCGAAGAAATCTCCCGATCGGTTGACCTGTAGAGGTCTGGGCTCTAGAGTATTGAAGAAAATATAGGTCCAGAGCCGATCCGAACAACAAGGGAGCCCCGAAAGCCAGGTCGGGCCATCGGGGAATAGAAATAAAAACATCCGCGCGCGGCGAGGGCCGTGCCAGAGCCTGGGGGACATTCCTTCATGAGTGACGAACGCCGAATCGATACTCGGGTCGAGAAGATCAACCTGGTGCAGGTCAGTCGTTTCGACGAAGAGGGGTTCCGGGCCGATCTCGCCACCGGGCGAACCATCAACATCTCCCGAGGTGGTATCCGCCTGGAGCTGTACCACCCTCTCCCTCTGCGCTCGAAAGTGAGCCTCAATCTGGTTCTCGGCGAGCAGATCATCGATGTCAGCGGCAAGGTCGTCTACCTCGAAGAGCTCGACGAGGAACGCTCCTGCATGGGGATCGAGTTCGTCGACCTCGACGAAGAGTCCACCGAGCTGGTCGCCCAGTACGTCGAGGCCATGGAAGGCCGCTGAGCCTTCCGCGGGATTCGCCGCCACCACACCAGACCAGCTTGCAGGCGCCCCTCCGCGCGATCAGGGAAGCTGCCGGGTGAGCCACTCCTGGCGGTAGGCGTCGTGTGCCGGGGTGCGCGGGAACGCCTCTCCGGGAGCGAACGGGTACCCGCTCATCGCACGAAAGGGTCGGGGCTCGAGCTGCTGCGCCTCGAAGGTGTTGCGGTCGGCGTCCTTGTCCCAGCCATGGCTCTCCAGAAAGTAGGTCCGCTGCCAGCCGGTGGGGATCTCCGGCAGGTGGCGATCGTCGAACTCCAGGGCCATTTCGTCGCCGGGCGCCAGCACTACCGAAAAATCGTCGGCCTCCTGCAGCAGCGGGCGCACATCACCGAATCGGGTATACCCGCCGGGGAAGGGCAGCCACGGGGAATCGAGACGAACCCGCTCGTAGTCGAAGACGTGGGGCCCGTTGGGCGCGGTCCGGTACATGGCGGAGAAGCCGCGGTACCGCAGCTCCGCCCGGGAGGCTTCGAGCCGCGCGCGGACCACGGCCTCACCATCGGCGGGATCGGAGGTCCAGGCGATCCGATCCCAGTGCAGCCAGAGGCTCGAGCGCAGACGCAACCTTTGTGCTCCCTCGGGCAGCGGCGGTAGATCGACCACCAGGGTTTTGGTCTTGCCGGCGGGGAATCCGAAATTGGCGAGCAGCGGCTGCCAGCCATCGCGGGTCTCGACTTCCAATACGGGCGGCAGGTGGTGTAGATCCGAGCGCTGGGCCACCGCCAGGTTCAAGCTGGCGTCGGAGGGGAAGATCCAGCCGTCCATGTGGAGCCGCACGGGGTCGTTCGGCGCCTCGCCCAGGTCGAACGTAAAGGCCCAGGGCTCGGCGGCCACTCCCTGGTAGGCGCTCTCGCGGTATCCATCGGCATAGACCTCGTCGCGGTGGCGGATCGCCTCGGTCACGTCCCTGCCGCTGCCGTCCCGAGCGGCTGCGACCGGGCGGAGCCGGCGGCTGGCGAAGACCTTTTCGTCGAGAGTCTCGCCGGGAACGATCCGCAGGCTGCTCGCCACCTCCACGTCGGCCGGGTGGTCTACCACCCAAAGCCGCAGATAGTCGAAAAAGGCCGCTTCCCACAGCTCTTCGGTGATGCGGAGGTCGATCTTGCCGTTCCGCGGCCGGAGCCCTTCGACCTTCACCAGCTCCGAAGGGTCGCTCGAAGCCCAGGCGCCGGGAGCGACCGGCAGGCCGAGAGGTGCTCCCCAGAGCAGGTCGGTGACAAACGCCATGCGTTCGCCGTCCCAGGTGTAGAGGAAGGGGCAGCTGCCCTTCAGCAGCTGCTCTTCCACCACCCGCTGGTTGCCCGCCAGCTGGAGCCGGTTCTGGGGCACACCGTTGGTCCAGACCACCCGCACGACCTCCGCCTGCTCGCGGTCTCCGAGCCCCAGATGCAGCACGTCTCCCGCCGCCTCGTAGAACTGATATGCGTCGCCCGAGCGGACCTCGACCACCGAGCCGACACCGAAGAGGTTGTTTTTCGAGTTGCCCTTGTCGAGACCCCGCAGGCTCAGCGTCAGCCAGTGATTCCGGTTGCCGCCACGGTTCTCCAACCAGTGCAGGCCGTGCTCTCCGGCCACCACGAGATCCTGGTCGCCGTCCTGGTCGAGATCGGAGGCGGCCACCGCGCCTCCGCCGGCAGGTGCTTGCTCGATGGCAGCGGCGCTGAACGAGCCATCGGCCTGTTGCAGCAGAACCCTCGGGCCCCGGGTGCCGACGGCGGCGAGGTCTTTGCGGCCGTCGTTGTCGGCGTCGAGAGCGATGACGTCCCGGAGCCCTTCGCCGAGGGGCGCGAGATCGCCGAGAGTCCAGGCGGTGAAGCGGCCCCCGTCGTTGTGCCAGCCGGCGGCACCGGCCGCGCCACCGGTCACCAGCTCGGGGAAACCATCGTTGTCGAAGTCGGCGGCCAGCACACTCGCCGAGCCGCCCCCTTTCGCCTCCGTAAGTGGAAGCCCGGCGGTCGAGCTGCGGTCGATGAAACGGCCCTGGCGAAGATTGTCGAGCCAGGTCAGCCCGCGGGCATGAGCGAGCACCAGGTCGAGGTCGCCGTCGCGATCGAGGTCGCTGGCCGTCACCGCAGAGGTGCTGTCGACCTCCGACAGGCTCGGGAGGGAGCGGTCGCCCACCGCCTCGAGGGTGTCGGAGAGGTTGTTGCGAAAGAGCTCGGCCCCTCGCACCCCCGGCCCCGAGACCACCAGGTCGAGGTCACCTTCGATGTCGAAATCCACCACCGCGAGATCGGTTCCGCCGTAGGCCCCGAGCCCGCGGTCGGAGTCGGTCGTGAAAGTGCCGTCACCGGCGCCGCGAAAGAACATGCCTCCTTCGGGGCCGGTGGCCACGAGATCGAGAGAGCCGTCGTTGTCGAGATCCGTCGCCAGGAGCCGATCCAGCCCCTTGGCCGCAATCTCCTGGTGGACTTTCCAACCCGCCGCCCCGCGGCGGATTTCCAGGGTGCCACCCACTTCGGAGGAGGTGCCACCCACTTCGGAAGCGCGGATCCGGGCGAGATCGGGTTTGCCGTCGCCGTCGAAATCACCGAAAGCGAGAGCCCGGCCGCGGGTCGGCCGATCGTCGAGACGGGTGCCGTGGAAACCGACGGCAATGGGCTGTCCGAAGGCCGTGGGCCTGGGCTCGTCGCGGAGCTCGCGCAGGGGAATGCCCTGGATGCCGGTCTTCAGCTCGCGCAGGCTCTCCCGGAACATCGGGCTGATCTTGAGCACATTCTCGAGCCGGAGGGCGGGGACACGGGCGGCGGCGAGGTCGCCCTGGCGCAGGGCGTCATTGACCATCTTCAGGGCCCGGGTCGCGAGGTCGTCCACTTGCCAGAGCAACTGGGCGATCCGCAGATAGGCGCCGGTGGCCGCGGCGCGATCGTTCTCGGCGATGGCCTTCTGCCCGCTCTGCAGGAGCACCACCAGATTCTCGGGGCGAAGCTCCACCAGCCGGCGCAACGCGAAGTCGGCGACCGGCTCCGAGGCTTCATGGCTCAGCGTGGTTGCGATCTGGTAGGCGGAGTAGAGGATCTCGGGATCTTCGGGTGCCGCTCGGGCGGCTCGATCCATAGTGCGCAGGGCTCCCTCGAGATCGCCCTTCCACTGCAGAATCTCGGCCTCGATGGCGAGCAGGTCGCCGCGGCCGGGAGCGAGGTCCTGGGCCCTGGCGATCGATTCGAGGCCGGCGTCGTATTTCTGTTGGCGCAGCTGGGAGATGGCCAGGTTGGCATGACCGAGAGGGTCGTCGGGAGCCTTGTCGATCAGCTGGCGGTAGATCTCCTCGGCTTGCTCGGGCCGTTCGTTCTCGAGCTCCGCAAACCCCGCATCGCGTAGGGCGAGGAGCTCGAGGTCGAGAGAGGGTTCAGTGGAGAAAGTGGGGCATGCGGATCCGACGAGGAGCAGCAGGGCGAAGGCGGTATGCGAGGTTTTCATGGCGAGGAGAGTGTACCTCGAACCGGGGCATCTCCGGCCGGCCCGGCTCTCGCAGGGAGCGCAGACGAGCAATTCTCTCCTCCGTGGGCGGATGTGTCAGCCAGGCCGAGGAGGAGCTCGGGGGCGGGAGTCGCAAGAACCTTCGCCACCAGCTGGTGATCGGCGGATCGATCGTCCGCAGAGCGGAGATCAACGCCTCCGGATCGCCGGTGAGGCGCACCGCTCCCAGGTCGGCCTCGAATTCACGGGTCCGGGAGAGGGCGAGCTGCATCAACCCGCTGAGAACCGGCGCAAAAACCAGGACCAGCAGGAGGAGCAGGCTCACTCCCGGGGAAGAACCGGTGAGCACCAGCGGCAGAGCGATGAAGACGAGCACCATCTGGCCGACCCAGGCGAGGGCTCGAGTCAGGTGCTGGGTCGTGGCCGCAATGCCGAGGATCCAGAGGTCCCGGTGGGCGATATGTGCGATCTCGTGGGCCAGAACCGCCGCCAGCTCGTTGCGCCTCAGCCGGCTCACGAGCCCCCGGGTCAGTCCGATCACCGGCCCATCACTGGAATTTACTGCAAAGGCGTTCATCGCCAGAGAAGGGACCAGGAACAGGGTAGGAGCGCGCGCGAGACCGGCTCGGCGAGCCAGCTCACCGCTCATTCGGTAGATCCCCGGCGCCTCGCGTGGGGTCAGCAGACGCGCCCGATGGGTGCGGAGGAGCCAGGCCGGAGAAATCTGGCCGTGGAGCCCGAAGAGCAGCAGGCCGGTGAGCATGGCCAGGGTCAATCCGAGGTCTCCCATGACCCAGCGGCCGAGGCTGCCGAGCAGCACCAACATACCGCCGAGCCAGCCCATGGAGTGCAGGAAGTTGCGAAGGCTGTGGCGATAGACTTCGGATCTCTTCATGATTCGGATCGTTCGCGAACGGAGAGCAGGCGTCGGGAGCGGGTAGAGGCACTACCAACCGAGGTAGCGACTTCGTAGAGGTCAACAGATAGCTCACCAGGAATATTCCACGTCGCGATGGCCGGGGCGGCGGGGCGTGGGCGGGCCCGATCCGGGTTTTCCAGCGCCACCAGCGGGGCGGAGCGGCGTATCCCCGGACCGGGGCCGTCCGTCGATCCGGCCCGACGGCCCGTGCCGGAAGGAATACAATAGAGATCGATGGCAGAACGAATCTTGATCGTCGACGACGCCGAGGGAATTCGTATCGTCCTGCGGGACATCTTGGCCGACGAGGGGTACCGGGTATCGCTCGCCGGCTCGGCGGAGGAAGCGCGGGAGGCCCTGGCCCGAGACGGGCAGGATCTGGTGTGTCTCGACCTCGTTCTACCCGACCAGAGCGGTCTCGATCTCCTGGCGGAGCTGCAGCGCGACTGGCCCGAGGTGCCGGTGGTGGTGATCAGCGGCCATGGCGATATCGAGGCGGCGGTGAAGGCCACCCGCCTCGGTGCCTACGATTTCCTGGAGAAACCTCTGGCGATGTCGCGGGTGCTCGTCACGGTAAAGAATGCCTTCGAGCGAGTGCGAATGCGTCGCCGGCTCGAAGCTCTCTCGAACCGTGTGCAACGCCGAGAGAGCATGGTCGGCGACAGCCCACCCATGCGTCGGCTCAAGGCCGATCTCGCCCGGGCCGCCGATTCCGACAGCCGGATCCTGATCGTCGGGGAGAATGGCACCGGCAAGGAGCTGGTCGCGCGGCAGGCGCACCTGCTCTCCCGGCGGTCGTCCTCTCCGTTCGTGGAGGTCAACTGCGCGGCGATCCCCGAAGAGCTGATCGAGAGTGAGCTCTTCGGCCATGTGAAGGGGTCCTTCACCGGCGCCTCCACCGATCGGGCCGGGCGTTTCGAGCAGGCCGATGGCGGTACCCTCTTTCTCGACGAGATCGCCGACATGTCTCTCAAGACCCAGGCGAAAGTGCTCCGGGTGCTGCAGGAGCAGCGTTTCGAACGGGTCGGCAGCACGAGCTCGATCCAGGTCGACGTGCGGGTGATCGCGGCCACCAACAAAGAGCTGGAAGTGGAGATCGAAGAGGGGCGGTTTCGCGAAGACCTCTACTTTCGGCTCGCCGTCATCCCCCTGCAGGTTCCGCCCTTGCGCGAGCGTAGCGGCGACATTCCTCGCCTCGTGGAGTATTTCATCGCCCACTACTCCCGGGAGATCGGCAAGCGGCCGAAACGGGTCGACCCCGCGGCCATGGGCCGACTGCTCGACTACGACTGGCCGGGCAACGTGCGGGAGATGCGGAACTTCATCGAGCGCATGATGATCATGGTCTCCGGCGAGGAGATTTCCGTGCGCGACTTGCCGCCGCAGATGCGCTCGGAGTCCACCGACCGTTTTCGAGTCTTGCTCGAAGAGGATTTCTCCTCCCTACGAGACGCCCGGGGCGCCTTCGAGAAACGCTATATCGAGCGCAAGCTCGCCCAATGCGACGGCAACGTCTCCCGTACTGCCGCCGTCCTCGGCCTGGAACGCAGCAATCTCTACCGCAAGATGCGCACCTACGAGATCGAGCCACCCCGGGCGCTGGAGCGGAAGCCCGAGAGCTGACCGGATGATCCCGGCGTCCCTCCTCGGGTCCGACCTCGGGACCTTGTTCGATCCTTCGAGCTCGGAACCAGATCCGGGGGCAGTGCCCGGAGATCCTTCGACCGTGGGTATAATCCGCGGATGAGCACTCCACAAGAACGAATCCAGAGCGATATCAAAGACGCCCTCAAGGCCAAGGCGACCTCTCGCCTCACCACCTTGCGGATGTTGTTGAGCGACATCAAGAACGAAAAGATCAAGCTCGGCCGCGAGGTCGACGACGACGACCTCGTGCGGCTGGTCAAGAAGGGAATCAAGCAGCGGCAAGACGCGGCCGATCAGTTCCGGGCCGGCGGCCGAGAAGAGCAGGCAGCCCAGGAGCTGGCGGAGGCGGAGATCCTCTCGGAGCTCTTGCCGGCCCAGGCATCGGAAGAAGAGGTCCGGACGGCGATCGAGGAGCTGGTGGCGGCAGAGGGGCTGGAAGGTCCGAAGGCGATCGGCGTGATCATGAAGGCGATGATGGCGAAGTTCGGCGCCGCGGCCGACGGACGCACCATCAACCAGATCGCCCGTCAAGTCTTGGGCTGATCGGCCGGAGCCGGTGGCGTCTGCACCGGCGTTGGAGCCACGGAGCTCCGCGGCCGGCCACGGTGAAACGTGAGGGTCGTCTCGTGGTCACCCCGACGGACCACCAGGGTGTTGACCTGCTCTTCGTCGAGCTCCAGGAAGATCCGATTCTCGATCTCACCACCGAGCAAGGGGCCCGGGCAGAGGAGCTCGGCGTAGATCCACACGTCTTTCCACGAAGTCTCCTTGCCGACCCAGCGCCAGGAGCACGGTCGCCCTGCGGAATCGCGGGCGACCAGCTTCTCTTCGAGGTAGGTGAGGATCCGCTCGTCGAGATCCGGCGTCTTGCCGAGGCGAACCGTTCCACGGCCGGCTCTCCCCAGAGCGTCCTCGAGGTCTTCGGGGGCCACCCGCAAGGCCATTTCCCAGGCTCCGGCCTCGGAGTTGTGGTCGAGCTCCCCCCAGGACACGTGAAAGGCGTGGGCCCAGGCGAAGCCAGCTGTGGAGAGCAGGGTCAGGTAGCAGGGGATCCACCGGCAGGACACCGGCGGGAGCTTCATGATCTGGGGCTCGGCAGCTCTCGACAGCGGCCGAGCACCGCGGTGATGTTGTCGCTCCCGTCCCTGAGATTGGCGAGATGGACCATCTGCTCGGCGAGGAGCTGGGGATCGGATGTGCGCTGGGCGAGGGCGAGCAGATCACTGGCGCTGAGGCCACCGGTCAGGCCGTCGGAGCAGAGCAGGAAGAGGTCGCCGTCTTCGATCTCCAGCTGCTGCACGTCGCCCGAGGGAGGGACGGGCTCCCCGAGAGAACGCACCAGGACGTTGCGCTGCGGATGCACCGAGGCCTGCTCTCTGGACAGAATGCCGGCGAGAACCTGGCGCTCGACCCAGGTATGGTCGATGGTGAGCTGTGCGATCGTGCCGTTGCGGATGCGGTAGCAGCGGCTGTCGCCGACATGGGCGATCACCATCTGCGACCCGCGTAGAAGGGTGAGCACCACCGTGCTGCCGAGTCCCTGGAGCTCGGGGTCCCTTTCGCCCATCCGGTAGATCTCGTTGTTGACCTCTCGGATGGCTCGTTCCGCGACCGCCTGGGGCCATTGCTCGTCCTCGAACTCGGGCCAGGAACGGTAGAGGCCGTTGGCGAAGAGCTGGTGGAGTCCCTCGGCCGCCATCTGGCTGGCGCGGTCTCCGGCCCGTTCACCTCCCATGCCGTCGGCCACGAGCAGCATCGCGGCCAGCGGCAGCTCCGATTCGGCCGGGGCGTAGATCGCGTAGCTGTCCTCGTTGCGTTGCCGCATGCGTCCGACATCGGTCGCATAACCGACGTCGATGGCGAACCGGGCCGCCGCGGGTGGTGGCGTGGTCGAATGGAGATTCATGGTCACGGTCGACGAATGCCGGTGAGGCTCCCTCGACAACAATCATAGGAGAGGACTTGGAGCCTTGCCACCCTGCGAGAATCGTCGCCCGATCGGCCCTGGCGTCTCTGAGCTGCCAGGATCGGCTCGATGGCCGTCGATCACTTGCGAGGTGGAAATACGGCGCGATTTTGTCGGCTGATCGGTGAGAAGTCAAGACGACGGCCGCCCGGGAGGGCGGCCGTTCCGGGTCGGTATCAAGCGCGCGCGGGGCGGCTACCCAACAGCCGGGCCGGCAGGAAGAGAACGGCCTTGAGGAGCTCGAACACGGCATCGACGGTGATTCCGATGAGCCGAAACGGCAGCAGCAGGAGCCACACCACCGGGTAGAGCAGAAGGGCCAGGAATGCCAGCGGCCAGCAGATGACGAAGAGCAGGCACCAGACGAAAAAGGTCCACATCGTTATGTCCTCCATCGAGCACTACGGACCAGCCGCCGGTTTTGTTTCCCTGCTCGCTCGTTCGGTCAGCTGAGCTCGAAGTTGACGGTCAGGTGGTAGATCACGGCCACCGGCTTTCCCCGCAGGGTGGCGGGGGAGAATTGCCATTTCTGCACCGCTTCCACCGCTGCTTCGGTGAGCCCGAATCCGAGGGGCTTGAGGACCGTGATCTCCTGCACGTAGCCACGTTCGTCGATCACCGTCTGCAGGATCACCTGGCCTTGTTTGCGGACCTGGCGGGCGATCTCCGGATAGATCGGCGGTGGAGAAACGAGCCGCTCCGGCTTGGTGACACCACCCACCCCCGCCTGCAACGGGCCGCTCGGCTCGGGCTCCGGCGGGCGTTCGGGAATCGTGAAGGGCAGGTCGTCGATCGGCAGGTCGACCGCCGCCAGATCGACCTCTTCGAGCCGCAGGGGCTCCGGGCGATCGGGCTCTGGATCCGGCATCGGAATGCGTTGGACCCGGCGCTGAGGTATGGGTTGGTGCGGCGGAGGCGGTGGGCGAAACCTCGGAGTCTGCGCCAACACCAGGGCTTTGGGGCGCTCTTGAGGCTCCACTTCTCTGGAGTAGATCTCGGGGATGGTGAGGAGCAGCAGAGCGAGATGAGCGATGCCGGCCACCAGGAGAGAAAATCGCAGGCTGTGGCGCTCGGCGGCGTCTTCTCGGGCGAGCATGCCGTAGAGATCTTCGGCGATGGGTGCGGGTTCGGATTGGGATCGCATCGGGGACTCCTTCCTCGATCTCGAGCCCGAGTCGGTGGGCTCCGTGGAGAGATTCAGGAAAGATCCGGGGCGCCTCGGCCGTTTCCTACGAACTGACCCTTGAGACTCGTCCCCGCCGGTTTTGGTTCCCGATCCAAATGGGCTCGGAGAGGTCTGGCGGCCCGCGGGCCCTGCGGGTACAATCTCGCCGAGTCGATACCAGGAACCCGTGCAAAGGGTTCCCTCGTTCCGAGATCGCTAGGGAGTGGCCAGGTGGTGGCCAAAATCGAGGAAATCGTGAGTTCGAAGACGCTGACTTTCGCCGAAGCGCTGGAGAGCAAGGATCGGGAGCTCGGGACGAGCGATTGGTTTCCCGTGGAGCAGAGCCGGATCGATCAGTTCGCCGACGCGACCGAGGATCACCAGTGGATCCACGTCGACCGGGAGAGAGCTGCGAAGAGTGAGCTCGGCACCACCATCGCGCACGGCTTTCTCGTGGTCTCTCTCCTGCCGAAGCTCTTCTTCGACATCGTCTCGTTTCCGGAAATGAGCCGCATGATCAATTTCGGGATGGACAAGGTCCGGTTCATGTCACCGGTTCCGGCGGGCGACTCGGTCCGGCTGCGGGTGATGCTGGTCAGCGCCAGGCGCAGGGCCGGTGGTGTCCTGATGCGGATTCGGGGAGAGATTTTCTTGCGTTCGAGTGGCCGGCGCGCGCTGGTCACGGAGATGCTCTTCCTGGGATTCGACGACGACAACTGAGTGGGCTGCTACCCCCGGAGCCGCGAGGTTTCAGGTCGCGGCGTCGGCTCCACCGTCTTCGGACACCCGCAGGACCAGCTTCCCGCGAGCCCGGAACGTCTCGCTGTGGCGATGCGCCTCGCGGATCTCTTCGAGCGGGTACACGGTGTCGATCAACGAGCGGATCTCCTCCTGGCCCATACGCCGGCCGATCTCCGCCAGGTGACGGCCCTCTGAGCGCACCAGCACTACCGCGGCCCTCGGCGTTCCCGGAGACACTCTCGCCCGCAGGCTCGAAGACCACCACTCGGCGATCTGCGGCCGCCGTGGCACCGTGGTGACATAGATCCCACCCGGCGCCAGGAGCCGCCGGCTCGCCGCCAGGCTGTGCCGGCCCACGGCGTCGAACACGACGTCGTAGGTCCCTTCGTCGAGCATCGGGTCGGTGACCTGGTAGTCGATCACGCGCTCCGCTCCGAGGCCCGCCACCAGCTCGCGGTTGCGACCACTGCACACCGCAACCACCTCGGCGCCGAAACCTCGCGCGATCTGGACGGCAAAGGAGCCCACGCCTCCGGAAGCGCCTACTACCAGCACGCGAGGCGAGTGGTCGGCCTGCCAGCGGGCCAGCCGGGCGTCTTGGAGCAGACCCTGCCAGGCGGTGAGCGCCGCGAGGGGAGCCGCTGCTGCTGCTTCGAAGGAAACGCCGGATGGGATGGGCGCCAGGGCTCTGGCCGGTACCGCCGCATACTCGGCGTAGGCCCCGAAGCCTCGCCGCGACGGAACCATGCCGAAGACCGGTTGTCCCAGGGCCAGGGAACGGACCCTTCGGCCGAGAGCCACCACCCGACCGGCGACATCGCTGCCGAGCACGAGGGGAAGTCCGGGTACCAGGGCCTGGAACGGATAGCGGCCGGACCGGATCAGCCAGTCCCGGGGATTGACGCTCGAAGCCCGCACGGCGACGAGTGCTTCGTCGGCCCGGGGCACCGGCACCGGGCGCTCTTCGATCTCGAGCACCTCGGGGCCGCCGTACCGGCGAATGACTGCCGCCTTCATGAGCGTGGCGTAGTGGCTCGGGTTAGCGGTCCCACTCCATGGCCCAGCGCACGGTGAGCAGGAATTCGCCGGCGCTCTCCGCCCGCCCGGCACGAATGAACTCGTTGTCGCTCCATTCGGCGGTGAGATCGAGCAACTGCTCGATCAACCCGAGGCGCAGGCCGATGTCGGTCTTCTCCCAGTCCCAGAAAATGCTCGGGGCGGGAAAGGGCTGAAGCGCGAAATCGTTGTCGATTTCGGAGTATCGGATGGCGGGAGCGATGTAGGAGAACATCTGCCGCCCGCCGGCAGCGGCGAAATAGGGGAGCTCGAAGGCGTAGGCCAGCTCGATCTCGAAACCATCGCGAGGCAGGCCGCCGATCTCTTGATCCACGTACTGTGCGAAGGCGGAGAAGCTGCCGGCATAGAACCAGAGGTTGGCGCCCTTCTCGTGTTTCTCACGGTCGGTGAGCGGCAGCGGCGTGCTGTTGAAGGGACCGAAGAGGAGGTCGAGGTCGCCGCCGTAGAAGGTGCCGGGAAGGTCGACCTCGTCGGCCAGATCCCGGTCGTAGGCGAAGGCGAGAAGGTCGAGGCTCCACGGCGAATCGTCTCCCCCGAGGCGGAGCCCCAAGCCCAGGCCGACCTCGGGATCGTCGAAGGCGATGTCGTCGACGTCGGTATCGTAGAGGATCGGGAAACCGGACTTCAGGTCGGGAACGGCATTGGGCACGAAGTTGGGAGAGCCGAACTCGCGCTCGGGCGGACCGTTTTCGCCCGCGAGAGCGTTGACGTCGCGAATGAAGAGCGGGTTGCCCTGGGTGTAAGAAGCCTTGAGATAGAGCCGCCGCCAGAGATCGAAACCGAGCTCGAGCCCCACGTCCTCCAGCCGGTTGAAAGCGGTGGAGAGCAGGCCGTAGCTCTCGAGGTGGCGGTCGTTCTGGCGCTCGAACTTGGCGAACTTGCCGAGCTTCGCGTAGCCGTTGAACCGGTGCTCTCCGAGCTCCCCGGGCAAAACCTCGTCACCCCAGCGGATCCATGCCTCGTCGATGTCGATCTCGTCACCGCTGGACGTGGGGTTCCGCTCGTAGCGATCGATGAAATCGACCTTCAGGCGCCCCGACCAACGTCTGGCCCAGCTCCCCTCCAGCCACAGGGAGATATTCGAGAGCTCGGCGTGGCTTCCCTCTTCCACCGTCTCCAGGAAGCCCACGTCCTGACCCACCGGCAGGAAGATCGGTGGGAACTGGAAGAGACCCGGCGGAATCGGCAGGCGGGTGGCCTCGGAATCTCTCCAATGCGCCTTCACCTCGAAACCGAAACGCAGGCCGGGCTCCTCGATCCGTGTGCGGTTGCTCTGCGCCTCGGACGTCCCGGGGATCGAGAGTCCGAGGGCCAGCAGAGAAACGGTGGCGATGCTCTTGATCTTCTGCAACATGTCGGCTCTCCTACCCGGCCTTCCCAGGTCAGCTCTTGGCGAGCATCCGCCGGATGGCGGCCTCGGGCTCGTTCAGCTCTTTGACGCCGAGGCGCCCGATCTCTTTGCCACCGAGGTAGACGATTCCGGTGGGCACACCCTGGATCTTGTCTTTCGCGGTGCGCGGGTCACTGCTCATGTCCCGGGGCAGGCCGTAGTACTCGAACTGGAGCTTCGAGCCCTCCAGCTCGCGTTCGGTGCGCAGTACCTTGGGCACGAGGCGGCCGCAGGTCGGGCACCAGGTGCCGAAATAAATCAGCACCCGCACGTCGCGGGTCTCTTTGCGCAGGGCGGCGAGGGCCGAGTGGCTCGGGGTGTAGGCTTCGGTGGCATGGCCGTAGTCGGCCTTGTATTCGATCAGCTGGTCGGCGTCGTGGAAGCCGACCAGGGCGGGTTTGGGCTTCAGCTTCGCCGGTTTGCCCTTGAGGTCGAAGGAGACCTCGGTACCTTCCAGGCGGAACTGGCTGATGTGATCGAGGGTGGCATCCGCCAGGAGATCGACGGTTCCGTCCTCCCTCTTGGCGACCTTCATCAGGTGCACACTCTCCACCACTCCGGTACGGGTGCCGAGCAGGATGGGGGAGCTGAGGGCCGGGGCCATGATCAGGAAAGCCCCCGCCTTCTCGCCGAAGAAGATCTCGGCATCCGTGAGATCCTGGCCATCCAGCTCGAAGAGGAACTCGCCATTGGGCTGGAAACCGCTGAGCACCGCATCGGCCGGTACCTGAGCAGGCAGGATCTGGGCACCGAGGCAAATGGCGAATGCCATGTAGCTGAAGATCTTTTTCATGTCTTGTCGACTCCTGGTGGTTTCCGAGCCGGGCTCGGGTATGGGGCCATCGCTGGCTCAGTCCTCGAGGGGTGGCAAACCCTGGAAGGTCTCCACCACCCGCCCCTCACTCGTTCGAAACGAGCGCGGCAGGGTTCGATAGAGAGGACGTAGGAGCGCAGGAGGTGATTCCCGCAGCTCGAA
>CAZMEL010000181.1:0-16379 GCA_964565225.1 uncultured Thermoanaerobaculia bacterium
CTACAGGCTCTTAGACCTGCGGGGCCTGAGTGCCTTCCGAAGTGATTATCCGGAGGCGACCGGCATGTTTCTCTATCGCGGAAGAGAACGGCTGCGGATCGACGGGGTCTGGTGCCTTCCGGTGACCGAGCTCCTGCAGGAGATGCGGCCCGGTCGAGCCCTTTTCGAGCCGCCGAGCCCTACGATCGACGACTGAGCCGAGCTCGAGCGCTCTCGAGCAGGGCGCGAGGAATCGGTGCTTCCTGGGCACGCAGGATCTCGCCCAGGGCCTTGGCCTGGGCGTCGGTGGCGAGGGAGGCGGCGACACCTTCGCCGAGGAGGCCGCGAAGCACGAAGTTGAGGGCTCGCAGATTGGGCAGGGGATAGAGGTCGATCACCAGGTTCCGGGCTTCGGGCAAGAGCTCGCGAAGCCGGTCGACGGTCAGATATGGCTGCAGCCAGGCGTAGGCGTCGTCGCTCTCGACCCACACTCCGAGATTGGCGTTGCCACCCTTGTCGCCCGAGCGGGCGCCGCAGATCGTCCCCAGGGGAGCGCGCCGGGTCTCTTCGGAGGTCTCGAGGCGCGGCGGCTCGTAGGATGTGGAAGCGGTGGGCTCCTGCGAAGGAGGCGGGAGCGATGGCCAGGAGATCTCGATGTCTCGGCCTTCGAAGACCACTTTCGGCACCACGACCTCGCGGGGCACCAGGGTCGGCCAGTAGACCCCGAAAGGGCTCTCCCGGCCCGGCGGAGCGCTGAGATTGAAACCCGGGTAAGAGGCCAGGGCCATTTCCACCGCGGCGCCGGAGAAACGCCGGCCGACCTTGCGCGGGTCGGGATCCTTGACCGCGAGGGTCAAGAAGGAGAACGGCTCGCCCCCCGCACCTTCCCTTGCCCGGTGTCGCTTCACGGCGGTCTCGGCAAAAGACTCGCGGCCGCCGAGCTGGCTCCAGAGAGTGCGCTCCGCCAGCTCGGCCTTGGCTTCGATCTCGAGACCGGCGAGCAGGAAGGTCACCCGGTTCTTGAATCCCCCGTGGTAGTTGCAGCAGACCTTCACACTCGGCGGCGGCGGCTCCCCTCGAGCTCCCCGGACCCGCACGCGGTCGGGGCCCTCCTGGCTCAGGTCCAATGTGTCGAAGCGGGTGGTGACGTCGGGATTGAGGTAGCGGGGGGAGTCGATCTCGTAGAGCAGCTGGGCGGTGACGGTCCCTACCGAGACGAGGCCGCCGGTTCCGGGGTGTTTGGTGATCACGAACGAGCCGTCGGCCTCGATCTCGGCGATCGGAAAGCCGGGGCGTTCGAGGCCGGGAACTCGCTCGAAGAAGGCATAGTTGCCGCCGGTGGCGTGGGTGCCACATTCGAGAATATGGCCCGCTGCCACCGCCGCCGCGAGCCGGTCCCAATCGTCTTCCCGCCAGCCGAAATGCCAGGCAGCGGGCCCGAGAACGAGGGAGGCGTCGGTCACGCGGGGGCAGATCACCAGGTCGGCACCGAGCTCCAGGGCCCGGGCGATTCCCCAGCCACCGAGGTAGGCGTTGGCGCTGAGCAGGGGGCGTCCGAGATCGGCGAGAGGCAGGCCGCTGTCGAGGTGGCGGAGCTCTTCTCCCTGAGCCTGTAGCTCGGCGATCTTCGGCAGCAGGTCGTCTCCTTCGAGATGGGCGACCCGGGCGTCGAGGCCGAGCTCGCGGTACACCGCACGGCAGGCCTCGGCACAACCGGCGGGCTCGAGGCCTCCGGCGTTGACCACGATCTTGATCCCGCGCTCCAGGCAGGTCGCGGCGATCTGGCGCAGCTGGGTGGGAAAGGTCTTGGCGTAGCCCGCGGAGGGGTCGGCCTGGCGATCCTTGTGCAGGATCATCAGGGTGAGCTCGGCCAGGTAGTCGCCGGTGAGCACGTCGATGGGGCCGCCCTCCACCATCTCCCGGGCCGCCGCCAGGCGGTCGCCGTAGAAGCCGCTGCAGTTGGCGATGCGGAGCGGTCGAACGCTCACCGGCGGCGCCAATTCGGCCACCGCTTCTCGGCGAAGGCGGCGATTCCTTCGCGGGCCTCGGCCGACGCCATGCGGTCGGCCAGCCGCCGCGCCGTATGGGCGAAGGCTGCCTCCGGGTCGAGCCGGGACACGTCGCGGATCAGGCGTTTCGCCTCGGCGATCGCCTCGGGGCCGCCTTTGGAGATGTCTGCAACTTCTTCCGCCACCGCGGCTTCGAGCCTCTCCGGATCGACCACCCGGTGCACCAGGCCGTACTCCCGGGCTTCGTCGGCATCGAACCGGCGTCCGGTGAGGAAGAGCCGGCTCGCGTGGTGGGCTCCCAGCTTCGGCAATACCACCACCGAGATCATGGCGGGAATCAAGCCCAGCCGCACCTCGCTGAAGCTGAGCACCACCCCGCGGCTGGCGATGGCGATGTCGGCGGCCGCCACCAGTCCCAGGCCGCCGCCGAACGCCGGGCCGTGCACCGCCGCGAGCACCGGTTTGGGAGAGGCCTGCAACCGTTGCAGCAGCGAAGCGAAGGGGCTCCCGCCCTCCCGCCCGGCCTCGCCGATCTCGGCCGCCGTGTCGAGGTCGGCGCCGGCACAGAAGGCGGGGCCTCGCCCGGCCAGCACCACGGCACGGACCGAGTCGTCGCCGAGCGCTCGGTCGAGAGCCCGGTCGAGCTCGGTGAGCAGGGAGAGGGAGAGGGCGTTGCGTTTCTCCGGGCGATCGAGCAGGAGCCAGGCCGCGTCGCCGCGGACCTCGTAGATCAGCTGTGGCGTCGCGCTCACGTCGAGGTTTCCTCTTCGGGATCGACGATCACCAGAATTTCGTCGGGATCGACCATCTGCCCGACCCGGGCCCGCACCGTGCGGACGACGCCTCCGTGCTGGGCCTGGAGCTGATGCTCCATTTTCATCGCCTCGAGCACCAGCAGGGGCTGGCCCGGCCGGACGAGATCACCCTCGGCGACCAGCACCTCCACCACCTTGCCGGTCATCGGCGCGGTATTGGCGCCGGCCACGGCGTTGGTGTCGGTGCGGGGAAAGCGGGGCACGCGCTCGAAGGCGACGACCCGACCCAGGCCGTGCACGATCACCCGGTCGGGCTCGGGTCCATCTCCTTCGAAGCCCAACCGAAAGCGGCGGCGGATGCCGTCGATCTCGAGGAGCAGCGCTTCCGCCCCGGCTCCGAACGATCGAACGTGAACTTCGTTCTCGGCAGCCGGGTGGTCGTCCGAGGGCAGAGCTACTGTCATCGAGAATCGGCGACTCGAAGGTTGGTCTCGTCCGCTCGTCCGGTACGCCACGGTGAGCCGCCCGGCCTGGGATTCGAAGGCCTGCTCCTGGTCGCGCCAGGGGTGATTGCGCCAGCCCTTGGGGATTCCCGCGGGCACCGGACCCGGGCGCTCGCGCCGCCGGACGACCAGGCTCGCCGTCGCCGCCAGGGCGAGGATCCGGAGAGATTCGGGAGAGAGGACCCGGGAGCGGTCGGCCCCCGGGAGGTGCCGGGAGAGGAAGCCGGTATCGGCCCGGCCGTCTCGGAAGATTTCGTGCTCGAGCACCGCCAGCAGGAAATCGCGGTTGGTGACGAGCCCACCCACCGCCAGCTCGCTCAGCCCGCGGTGCAGGCGGCGCAGAGCCTCGTCGCGATCCCGACCATGGGCGATCACCTTGGCCAGCATGGGGTCGTAGTCGACGCCGATCTCGCTGCCGGCCTCGATTCCGCTGTCGATCCGCAGACCCGGAAGCTCGGGCGGCGACCACAGGGCCACGATGCCGGCGGCGGGCAGGAAGTCGTTGGCGGGGTCTTCCGCGTAGAGCCGCGCCTCGATCGCGTGCCCGTCGATCTCGAGATCGTCCGGCTCCGGGCGCAAGGGCCAACCCTGGGCGATCTGGATCTGCTGCTCCACCAGGTCGAGCCCGGTCACCATCTCGGTCACCGGGTGCTCGACCTGCAGGCGGGTGTTCATCTCCAGGAAGTAGAAGTCGCCATCGCGATCGAGCAGGAGCTCGACGGTACCGGCTCCGCGATACTCCACCGCCCGGGCGAGAGCCACCGCGGCGTCTCCGAGCTGCCGGCGCAGCTCCGGGCCGACGGCCGGGGAGGGTGCTTCCTCGAAGACCTTCTGGTGCCGCCGCTGCACCGAGCAGTCGCGTTCGAAACACGAGAGCACCCGGCCGTGCTGGTCGGCGAGGATCTGGATCTCCACGTGCCGGGGCGACTCCACCAGTCGTTCCACGAGCAGAGAGCCGTCGCCGAAGGCGCTCTCCGCCTCCCGGGCCGCGGAAACCAGAGCGCTCGAAAGCTCCTCGGGGCTCCGCACGGCGCGCATGCCCTTACCGCCCCCGCCGGCCGTCGCCTTGACCAGTAGCGGAAACCCTACCTCGGCGGCTCGGGCCGCGACGGTCTCGGCAGAGAGGCCGGCCACCGAGAAGCCGTCGAGCACGGGGACCCCGACCTCGCGGGCCAGGGCCTTGGCCTCGGCCTTGTCTCCCATGCGGCGGATCGCGTCGGGAGTGGGGCCGATGAAGGTCAGGTCTGCGTCGGCACAGCGGGCGGCGAAAATGGCGTTCTCGGAGAGGAATCCGTAGCCGGGATGGACGGCGTCGGCGCCGGTGGCCCGGGCGGCCGCCAGCACCCGTTCCTGGTGCAGGTACGACTCGCCGCTCGGAGCCGGGCCGAGCCGCACGGCCTCGTCGGCTTCGGCCACGTGGGGGGCGTCCTGGTCGGCGTCGGAGAAGACCGCCACCGAGGGGATGCCCATCTCGCGCAGGGTGCGAAAGATGCGGCGGGCGATCTCTCCCCGGTTGGCGACCAGCACCTTGCGAAACGTTTTTTTTCGGACCTCGTTTCCCATGGATCGCTCTCCGCCCCTACATCCGGAACACGCCGTAACCCTCGGCGCCCCGAACCGGGGCCGAGCAGGCGGCGGAAAGTGCGAGGCCGAGCACCGTGCGGGTGTCGCGGGGGTCGATCACCCCGTCGTCCCACAGGCGTCCGGAGGCGAAGAAGGCGAACGACTCGCTTTCGATCTGTTGCTCCACGGCTCGCCGCAGCTGGGTGTCCTTGTCTTCGTCGAAGGGAATGCCCGCCCGTTCGGCCGCCTGCCGGCGGACGATCGAGAGCACGCCGGCCAGCTGCTCGGGTCCCATGACCGCGATCTTGTGGTTCGGCCAGGAGAACACGAACCGCGGCCGGTAGGCGCGCCCCGACATGGCGTAGTTGCCGGCGCCGTAGGAGGCTCCGATCATCAGGGTGAGGTGAGGCACCGTGCTGTTCGACACGGCGTTGATCATCTTGGCGCCGTCTTTGATGATGCCACCCTCCTCGTACCGGCGACCTACCATGAAACCTGTGATGTTCTGGAGGAAGAGAATCGGCCGGTGCTGCTGGTTGCACAGCTGGATGAACTGGGCTCCCTTTTCCGCCGACTCGGAGAAGATCACGCCGTTGTTGGCGACGATGCCGATCGGGTAGCCGTGCAGGCGGGCGTAACCGGTCACCAGGGTGGTGCCATAGGTGCTCTTGAGCTCGTGGAAGCGGGAGCCGTCGACGATGCGGGCGATCACCTCCCGTGCCTCGAAGGGTTTGCGCACGTCGGCGCTGGCGATGCCGAGCAGATCCTCGGGATCGTAGAGGGGCTCCTCGGCGCCGGGTGTCGGCGCCGGCCCGAGCTTCTGCCAGGCGAGCTGCGCGACGATCTCGCGGCCGAGGCGGAGGGCGTCGCGCTCGTCTTCGGCGAGGTAGTCCGACACACCGGAGACCCGGCTGTGCATCTCCGCGCCCCCCAGCTCCTCCTCGGTGGAGTCTTCGTGGATCGCCATCTTCACCAGGGGCGGGCCACCGAGGAACACCCGGGCCTGATCTTTGACCATCACCACGTAGTCGGACATTCCGGGTACGTAGGCGCCGCCCGCGGTGGAGGAGCCGAAGACCAGGCAGACGGTGGGAATTCGTTCCGCGGAGCGCCGGGTGAGCTCGCGGAACATCTGGCCCCCGGGCACGAAGATCTCCGACTGGAAGGGAAGGTCTGCGCCGCCGGACTCTGTGAGGTGGATCATCGGCAGCCGGTTCTCGGCGCTGATCTCCATCGCCCGGGCCACCTTGCGTTGGCCGTAGGGGTTGATCGAGCCGCCCTTGATCGTCGGCTCGTTGGCGACGACGAGGCATTCCACCCCCGACACCACGCCGACGCCGCAGATCATGCTGGCGCCGAGGGCGAAGTCGGTGCCCCAGGCGGCCAGAGACGAGAGCTCGAGAAAGGGCGCGTCGCGGTCGAGCAGGAGCTCGATCCGTTCCCGGGCCATCAGCTTGCCCCGCCGCTGGTGGCGCTCGACGTATTTCGGCCCCCCTCCGGCATTGACCCGGGTCTGGGCCTGCTCGAGCTCCTGCAGGCGTTCGAGGAACCACTCGCGGTTCTCGCGGTAGGTGGAGGATTCGGGATCGATTCGTGTCGGGAGGGTGCGCAAGTCCAGGGGCTTTCTCGCAGGGTTGCCGTGAATTCGGTGATGCGGGAGCTGCCACTCAGTATATCTTTCCCCGAGGCGGAGGGAGACGGCGGGGCTCAACCTTCGGGTTCGAATTTCGTAGCAGGACGAGGGACTCGATTCGACTCTGTCAGATTCTTTCAAGCGGTCGAGTCGCTCGAGCTGGCTCCAGGAAGCGACTCTTCCTGGCCCGGATTTCGAATTCGACCAAGCTAAATCAGGAGGACGAGATGAAGAAAAAATGGATGGGAAGCGTCGCTCTGCTCTCTCTGGTGGGCACTTCGGGGCTCGAGGCCGAGGCGTCCGAGCGGATCCTGCGCAAGGAAGTCGTCGTGAAGGCCAGCCTCGAAGAGGTCTGGCACGCCTGGACCACCACCGAAGGAGTGGCCTTCGCCTCGCCGAGCTCCCGGGTCGAGCTGGAGGTCGGTGGTCCCTACGAGTGGTTCCTCACCGGTGAGCCCGCGGCCGACGGCGCCCGGGGCAGCGAGGGCAGCCGGGTCGTGACCTTCCTGCCCCGAGAAATGCTGGTCTTCGACTGGACCTTCCCGCCCGAGGTTCCCCGCCTTCGCAACGCCGGGATCAAGACCCACGTGGTGCTCTTCTTCGACGAGGTGGGCGAAGATCGAGTGCGAGTGCGCTTCGCCCAGACCGGCTGGCAGGAGGGCGAGGACTGGGACCGCGGCTACGAGTACTTCGATGCCGCCTGGGGTTGGGTGCTCGAGCAGCTCGTGGCTCATTTCGAGCAGCGAGCGGGCTCCGGCTGAGCCATTCTTCTCCTCCGACGACTTGACCGGAGGAGGCAGGCTTCTTACCCTCCTTCCATGAGCCAGCCCGACGCCCCCCGCGGCACCCAGACCGTGATCCGCGCCATCCGGCTGCTGAAGGTCTTCTCCACCGAGCAGCCGGAGCAGAGCCTGGCGCAGCTGAGCGCCGCTCTCGGGCTCACCAAGACCACGGCCCACCGCCTGCTGGCCGCCCTCGAGAGCGAAGGCCTGGTCGCCCGCGACGGAGCCCGCAACCTCTACCACCTCGGCCCGGCGATGATCGGCTTCGGCTCGCAGGCGCTTCTCGGCAGCAACCTGCGGCGGGAGGTGCGCTCGACCCTCGAAGAGCTCAACGCCGAGACCGGCGAGACGGCGACCCTGGAGATCCTGGTGGGCGACCAGATGCTCGTGCTCGACGGCGTCGCCGGCCGACACCTGGTCTCGGCCATTCTCGACATCGGCACCCGCTGGCCGGTGCACCTCACCTCTTCCGGCAAGGCCTATCTCGCGAGCTTGCCGGAGCCGGCGCGTTCGTCTCTGCTCCAGCCGCCCCTGGTGAGCTTCACCGAAGGCTCCATCACCGATCTCGATCGGTTGTCTCGCGAGCTCGAAGAGATTGAAAAACGTGGCTATGCCACCGCATTCGAAGAGCTGGAGAGCGACTACGTAGGGGTGGCGGCGGTCTTCCGCGGAGCACTCGGGGAACCCGAAGGCGCCCTGAGCCTCGGAGGGCCGGCCAGCCGCTTGACCGCGGAGCGAGCCGAGAGCCTGGGAGAGACCCTCCGCTCCGCCGCCGAGCGCCTTTCGCGCCGGCATTCTCGTCCGGTAGGAAACTGAGCACTTCATTCGCCCAAGATTGGCTAGTTGGCTTGGTCCTCTACTGGCAAGAGCCTCGTTTCAAGCGGACTTGGCGCTTTTGGCGGCTTGTACGAGGAGGCGAAGCGCCTGATTGACAGAGTCTGAGTCGGGAACGGCGCAGAATCGTTCCCCCTCGATACTGCGCGAAGTACCTCCCACGGACTCCCTCGCGTAGAGTCGTCTCGTCATGCTCCGCCCACAGCTCGCACGAGTCGGTACGGATCAAGCTTTCATCCGTTCCGGGCGGAAGAAGGGGAGCTCCACCACCCGGGCGGGGGCGCGTTTACGCTCCCAGTGCACGGTGACCTCCATGGCGATGGCGGTGCCGGGGCGGGCGTAGGCGGCCTCGACGGTGGCGAGGGCGAGGTATTTCTTGAGCCGGGTGGACCACACCCGCGAGGTGGCACGGCCGATCTGGGGGCCGCCGGAGCCGGCGAAGACCGGGACGGGATCGCGGCGGGTGGCGAGGGGGAGATCGGGCATGAGGTCGGCGGCGAGGTAGAGGTCTTCGAGGGGTTGCCAGTCGATCTGGAGACCGACCAGGGCGTACTCACTGCCGCGGCGCTTCTCCTCGACCAACGCCTCGCGGCCGATGAACGGTCCCTTGTCGAGCCGCACCGCCCAGCCGAGGCCGAGCTCGAAGGGAGACGACTTTTCGGCTTCGATCTTGGCCAGCTCGGAGCTCGTGTAGTCGACGTCGATCAACACGAAGCCGGCCTCGACCCGGGCGATATCCATGGCGGCGAGGCCGCAGGGGCGGATGCGGAAGGGCTCGCCCAGGCGAATCAGGGCATCCCACACCTCGACCGCCGCGGCCGCCGGCAGCCAGATCTCGTAGCCCAGGTCTCCGGTGTAGCCGGTGCGCGACACGGTCACCGGCACTCCGGCGATCTCTCCCGTGGCCAGGCGAAAGAACTTCAGGCGGTCGATATCGATGGTGGAGGCCGAGCGCAACACGTCGCGGGAGAGGGGGCCCTGGAGCGAGAGGCCGGCGAGGGCCGCGGAGTCGTCGTAGAGCTCGGCGTCGAGGTCGGCTCGGTTCTGGCGCAACCAGCCGAGGGCCGGCTCGGCGGCGCAGATCTGGTATCGATCCTTCGCCAGGCGAAAGACGGTTCCTTCCTGGCGAACCTTGCCGTCGGGGTCGCACCAGGGTGTATAGAGCACCCGGCCGACCCGCAGCTTGCGCAGGTCGTGGGTGATCACCCGCTGGAGCCAGTCGGCGGCTTGCGGGCCTTCGATCCGGTATTTGTAGAGGGGTGAGATATCGATCAGAGCCGCCGCGTGGCGGATGGCGGCGTATTCGGGCTGGGAGAACTCGTCGTAGGTGGCGGGTGTGCAATACCCCGCCCAATGGCGCCAGTCCTGGCTCCGACACAGCTCCGAGGTGCGAGGGTGGAAGGGTGTGGGCTCGGCCATGGTCAGAGCTCCCGGGGAACGTTGCCAGATCGTCGAGGTTTCGAGATCCCATATTGTATTCGAATGTCTTACAATATGGGACACTTGGTGGGCAGCTTTCCGGTCGACCCGTTCCAACGTTTTCGAGGTATCCATGGCTCGGACCTACGACGCGATTCTCATCGGCGCCGGCCACAACGGCCTGATCTGCGCCAGCTACCTGGCCCGCGCGGGTCTTTCGGTGCTGGTTCTCGAACGCCGCCATCTCGTGGGCGGCGCCACGGTGACGGAAGAGCTCTACCCGGGCTTCAAATACACCGTCTGTTCCTACGTGGTCAGCCTGCTGCGCCCGCAGATCATCGCCGACCTCGATCTGCCGCGCCACGGCTTCGAGCTGCTCCCTCTCGACGGCACCCTGACCCCACTGCCCGACGGCGATCACCTGATGCGCTGGCACGACTCCGCGGCCACCCGCCTGGAGCTGATGCGTCACTCGGTGGCCGATGCCGAGGCCTACGAGCACTTCGGCAAACGCATGTACCACCTGTGCATGGCGGTGCGCCCGATCCTCGGCCGGGTCCCGCCCGATCCGACCTCGTTGGCGCCGGGCAATCTGCTGCAGATGGGCCGGGTCGGGAGAGACTTCGGCCGGCATCGCGAGCATCTCTTCGACCTCGCCAGGTTGATGACGATGAGCTCGGCCGATTACCTCGAAGAACATTTCGAGACCCCGGCTTTGCTCGGCACCCTCTCGGCCAGCGGCATCATCGGCACGTTTCTGGGGCCGCGTTCCCCGGGCTCGGCCTACGTGATGTTGCACCACTACATGGGCGAGATCGACGGCCAGTTCCGGGCCTGGGGCCTTCCGCGCGGTGGCATGGGAGGTCTTGCCGAGTCCCTGGCCTCGGCCGCCCGGTCGTTCGGTGTCGAGATCCGGACCGAGGCCGCCACGGAGCGGATCCTGGTCGAGAAGGGGCGGGCCGTCGGAGTCGTCCTCGCCGGCAGCGGCGAGGAGATCCGTGCCCGCACCGTCGTTTCGAGCGCCGATCCCAAGCGTACTTTCCTGCAGATGTTGCAGCCCGACGAGGTGGACCCCGAGCTGCGCTCCGCGATCGAGCGCTACAAGATCCGCGGCTCTTCGGGAAAGGTGAATCTCTCGCTGGACGCTCTTCCCGAATTCACCTGTCTGCAGGGCAAGAGCCCGGAGGAGACACGCCGCTACCTCTCCGGGGCCCTGTCGATCAGCCCGGATATCGACTACCTGGAACGGGCCTACGACGACGCCAAATACGGTCGGTTCTCGCGCCGGCCCTACATGGATATCGTGATCCCGTCGCTGATCGATCCGTCGATGGCGCCTCCGGGAAAACACGTGATGTCGATCTTCGTGGCCTACGCCCCCTACGAGCTGGCGGAAGGGCATTGGGAGGAGCAGCGCGAGCCCTTCGGCGACGCCGTGATCGATACCCTTTCGCAGTACTCGCCCGATCTGAAGGATCTGATCCTGCACCGCCAGGTGGTGACTCCCTGGGACATGGAGCAGACCATCGGCCTCACCCAGGGCAATATCTTCCACGGGGAGCTCACCCTGGAGCAGCTCTTCTTCCTGCGCCCTGCAGCGGGCAACGCGGCCTTTCGCACCTCGGTGCCGCAGCTCTACCTCTGCGGCTCCGGCAGCCATCCCGGAGGTGGTGTGATGGGGGCCCCGGGGCAGCTGGCGGCTCAGGTGATCTTGCAGGACGCCGGACAGGGGGCACGGTGATGGGCACCGGAAAATCGTCCCGAGTCGATGTAGTGGTGATCGGCGGAGGGCACAACGCCCTCGTCGCGGCGGCCTATCTCGCCCGTGCGGGACGTTCGGTCCGGGTTCTGGAGCGCCGGGAGAGCCTGGGAGGCACGGCAGGGGCCGAGCAGCTGGCGCCCGGTGTCCAGGCCCCGATCTGTTTCTCGTCGGCCGAGCGATTCCATCCGTCGATCGTGCGTGATCTCGATCTCGGCAGCTTTGGTCTCGAGCTCCTGCCGGCCCGAGGAAGCATCTTTCTGCCCGGCCCCGACGGTGGTCTGTTGCTGCCCGTGGGATCGGCCGAGCAGGTCGGCGGGGCCATCTCCGAGCAGTGCTCGGCCGACGACGCGGCCGCCTTTCTCGAGCTCGACGGGTTTCTCGGTCGCCTCGGGGCGGCGCTCGAACCGGTCTTCACCCAGCCCTTGCCCGACCTCGAGCCGGCGGGGATCCGCAACTCTCTCGACCTGCTGAATCTCGGCTGGCGGCTGCGCAGCCTCGGCCGCAAGGAGATGCCGGAGGCGTTGCGCTTCTTGCCGATGCCGATCCGCGACGTCGTGGAAGAGCGGCTCCGGCACCCGGGGCTGCAGGCTGCCATTGCCGGTCCGGCCCTCGCCGCCTCCTGGCACGGTCCCCGGTCGGCCGGATCGGCCCTGGGGCTGCTGCAGCATCGCCCGGCCTGGAGCGGGGGGCTCTTCGCTCCGCCGGTCTTCCCGCGAGGCGGCATGGGAGCGTTGATCGAAGCGCTGGCGTCCGCCGCGCGGCGGCATGGTGCCGAGATCGAGACGGGACGTGGAGTCGAGCGGATCCTGGCGCCCGACGGCCGGGCCGTCGGCGTGGTGGTCGAAGGCGGCGAGGAGATCGAGGCGGGGCAGGTGGTCTCCGGGCTGGATCCGAAGACCACCCTCCTGGAGCTCGGTGACCCGGCCTGGCTCGATCCCGAGGTGATCTTCGCCGTGCGCAACTTGCGAACCCGCGGCACCGTAGCAACGCTCCAGCTGGTGCTCGACCGCCTGCCGGTCTTCTCGGGCCGATCGGCCGACGACGGACACCTCGCGGGCCGGATCCAGATCGGCGGTGATCTCGATACCCTCGAACGAGCGTTCGACCGGGTGAAGTACGGCGAGCTGCCGGACGACCCATTGCTCGAGCTCACCCTGCCGAGCCTCACCGACTCCGGCCAGGCGCCGGAGGGCCGGCACCTGATGCATGTCTGGGTGCAACACGCGGCCCACGATCTGCGCGGCGAGAGCTGGGACGATCACCGCGAGCGGCTGGGCGAGGTGGTGATCGGGGCGATCGAGCGGCATGTGCCCGGATTCGCCGCGACCCTCGTCGATCGGCGGATCCGCACGCCCCTCGACCTCGAACGCGACTTCGGCCTCACCGGCGGATGCCTCTACCACGTGGAGCCTGCGCTCGATTCCATGCTCTTCCTTCGTCCCTTCGCCGGCTGGTACCAGTATCGAATGCCGGTGCCGGGCCTCTACCTCTGCGGTCCGGGCACTCCTCCCGGCGGCGGTGTCACCGGTCTGCCGGGAAAAAACGCGGCGGCGCAGCTCCTGGCCGATGGCCGGCGATGACACGACCCCGGATGCCATCGACACCGGAGGCGCGATAGGGTCCGTGGACCGAACCCATCACCAGGAGAGACGCGATGAGTGAGCTACGAGGAAAGACCCTCTTCATTACCGGCGGCAGCCGCGGCATCGGCAAGGCGATCGGCCTGCGGGCGGCGCAGGACGGCGCCAACGTGGTGGTGGTCGCCAAGACCACGAAGCCCCATCCACGGCTACCGGGCACCATCCATTCCGCCTGCGAGGAGATCGAAGCCGCTGGCGGCAAGGCCCTGGCCCAGCAGGCCGACATTCGTTTCGAAGACCAGGTCTCTGTCGCCATCGACCAGGCCGTCGAGGCCTTCGGTGGCATCGACATCCTGGTCAACAACGCCAGCGCCATCAGCCTCACGGGAACCGCCGACACGACCATGAAACGCTACGACCTCATGCACGGGGTCAACGCCCGCGGCACCTTCCTGTGCTCGAAGCTCTGCCTGCCCCATCTCGAGAAGGCGGAGAATCCCCACATCCTCAACATCTCGCCGCCCCTCGACATGGATCCGCGGTGGTTCGCGCCCCACCTGGCCTACACCATGGCGAAATACGGCATGAGCTTCTGCGTGTTGGGCATGTCGGCCGAGCTGGCGGAGAAGGGGATCGCGGTCAACGCTCTGTGGCCACGGACGGCGATCGCCACCGCTGCCGTGCGCAACCTCCTCGGCGGCGAAGAGATGATCCGCCGTTGCCGACGGCCGGAGATCGTGGCCGACGCTGCGGTGGCGGTCTTGCGTCGCAACAGCCGTGGCTCCACCGGCAACTTCTACATCGACGACGAAGTCCTGCGCGAAGAGGGGGTGACCGACCTCGAAGCGTACTCCGTGGAGCCCGGCGCGGACCTGTTGCCCGATTTCTTCCTGTAGAGATCTTCGAATCCCCGACGACGGGTCGTCGGCTCGGCACGGGCTCCCGTGTCGGGCTCGTTCTACTTTGTCAGAGGACGACCTCGACCTCGACCTCACGAGTGAATCTGACAAAGTAGAATCAGGCTACGCTCTACATGTCGCGACCAGCCTCCGGCCGGAGCTGGTCTTCCTCTGCAGCCTGGCTCAGGAGCCCTCCGACCCATGATTTTCCAGTCTCTCCTCCGTGGTTTCTTGGTCTTCACGCTCGCCGTGCCCGCCCTTGCCGAGCCCGGGACGAGCCCGCCTTCGGACGCATCGGGTGCCGACGAGATCCTCGCCGTCTACGAAGGTGGGGCCGTTACCCGCGGGCAGTACGAGAGCTGGCTGCTCTTTCTGGACAAGCCCGAGGAAGCCGAGAAACGGGTCGAACGCATCGCGTCGATCGCCATGCTCGAGTTCCAGGCCGCGGCGGCCGAAGCGGCGGGCCTGGGCCGCGACCAGGTCTCGCAAATGGCCATGCTCGACTCCGCGAATCGGTACCTGGAGCGAGAGCTGCGGCGGCACCTGGCCGAGCGAATCGAAGTCGGTTCAGAAGAGCTGGATCGAGCGGTGGAGGAGCGCAAGGACGATTTCTTTCGTCCGAAGCGAGTGCGCCTCTCGAATCTCCTCAAGCGATTCCCAAAGGGAAGCGACGAATCGCAGAAGGACGCCCTGCGGCAGCGCATGGAAGCCATTCGCCGAGAGCTTCTCGAAGGTGCCGATTTCGCCGAGCTGGCGCAGCGGGAGTCGGATTCCCAGACCCGGTTTCGTGGTGGCCTGATCGGTTGGGTCCGGCCGGGCGACATGGCGCCCGAAATCGAGCGGCTGGCCATGGCCATGCAGCCCGGCGACCTCAGCCCGGTGCTCGCGACCGACGACGGTTTGACCATCTTGCGCTGTGAGGCGATCGAAGAAGAGCAGAGGCCACCTCTCGCCCAGATTCGTCAGAGAGTGGAGAAGAACCTGCGGGAGGAGCGCCTGGCGGAACACTGGAGTGCGATCGAAGAACGGGCCGCGGCGGTATCGATCGACCTCGAAGCGGCTCGCTCGGGTGGAGACCGGCCGGTATTGGAGCTTCCGGGAACGCTCCGGTTGTCGGGAGCCGAGGCCCGGGCGCTGCTCCAGGTGCGTGGGATCCGCGTACCCGAGGGCGGGTTGCCTCCCTTGCGGCTCGAGAACCTCCTCCGCGGCTTCGTGGAGCAACACCTGGCGGCGGAGAAGGCCCGGGCGCTGGGGCTCGACCGGACGCCAGAAGCCAGGGCTCTGATGGAATGGTCGCGGCGGAGCCAGCTCGCTACCGAGTGGACGAAGTCCGAGCTGAAGAAGCGATTCGTGCCTCTGCAGGAAGAGGAGATTCGCGCCTACTACGATGCGAACCGCGAGCGCTACCGCCGCCCGCCACAGATCCACCTCGAAGTGATCGCGATTCCGGCGGAGCGCTCGGAGCTGCGGCGCCTCTTCCAGCAGGGCGAGGCGCTGGTCGAGGAGATCCGGAGCGGCCGGTCGAGCTTCGCCGAAGTGGCCCGGCTCCATTCCCGACATTCCTCGGCGGCCAAGGGCGGCCGGGTCGGCTGGCTCGACCGCACCCAGATCGCCGCCATGGGGCGAAACGTCCTGGCCACGGTCGAAGAGCTCGAGCCCGGAGAGGTGAGCGGTCTGGTGCAGCAGCCCGAGGGAATGTCGGGAGCCAGCAACCTGTGGATCCTGCGCAAGCTCGAGAGCCGCCCGGCGAAGAGGCTGAGTTACGAAGAGGCCGCGGTGGCAGCCGAGAACGGTCTGGGGAACGAACGAACCCGAGCTCTGCAGGCCGAGATCCGCCGGGAGGTTCTCGAGAAGCTGCAGCTGCGACGCCCCGGAGCCGAGCCGGATCAGTCGTAGAGAGACGGCAGATCGTGCCAGCGCACGGTGCTCGAGGTCCAGGATCGTGGCGCCGGCTGCCGGCTGAAAATTCTCGGGCCGAGGGTGGCATTCCTCGGATTCGGGAACAGAGCTGCCTTCCGCTCCAGCTCTCCGGTGAGCGCGGTGGTCGAACGCACGCGACCCCACTTGCACTCTCCCAGGTCAGTCCAGCCGTCTCGACGGATGCCCACGACGTCGATCTGCAGGTCTTTCGACCAGAATTCTCCGACCTCGAAGGCAGCTGCCACGCCTTCTTTCTCGTAGAGGAAAGGAAGAGCCTCGCGGCACAGCCTTTCGAAGCAATGGCCCAGGTAGGCTTCGAGCTGAGGGCGCACGAGGTTCTGCAAAGACGCTTTGGGGCCCGACCGGCGGATCTGACTCTGGGCAGGGAACACGAATCGGAACCAGAATCGCAACAATGGATCGCTGAGGTCATAGCGGACTTGTCGCGAATTCTTGGACTTGCCGGTGAGGGGATATCTCTTGCCTAGGTAGCCCAGCTCGAGTCACGGCTCACAGAGTCTAGACTCACTGAGTCGTGTCAATAAGAGTCGTGTCAATGATTCTACTCTGTCAGATTCCCTGGCGGGGTCGAGTCGGCGTTCCTTCTGCCAGGCCTCGAAGGGTCGCGCCGGCCGGTTGGGCTCCGAAATCCCTCTCGGCGCTGTGTCGGGGAGTCATCTTCGGCCCGATTGTCGTTGACCCGCTCGACCTGGCTCCAGGAACGCCGACTCTTACGAAACC
>CAZMEL010000182.1:0-16304 GCA_964565225.1 uncultured Thermoanaerobaculia bacterium
GGGATAGAAGCAACTCATGTGCCACGAGCCGGGGGCGCGCCAAATGGTGGAGTCTCGGGGTCGGGTCGTGAAGACTCTGCGTCTTCGGTGCGCAGAAGTGGGCCGAAAGGAAACAGCTCCGGCCCCAAGGAGCCGTCCGAGCCATCGCTCATCGCGGCGAGCCGCTCGTCGATTCTGTGCAGGGCCTCGGCCACCTTGCAAAGTGAGCCGGAGCGTTCGGGGCTCTGGTCCTATCGTTTCGCATGGGATCGCGGTATCGATCGCAGCTTCAGCTTGTCCTCGCGCTCGGAGTCGACTTCAAAGGGGCGGACGCCAACTCCACGAGACGAGAGAAGGGCTGGCGGGATCCACCCGCCAGCCCTCGATTCGACCGCTCGCCGGGTCGCGGACCGTTTCGATCAGTCGACCGCGACCAGCCGAACCCGGGCACACTCGACCCGTGGCTGGGAGTTGCTGAAACATCCGAAGCGGCCGCTGATGGCCGAGAAATCGCCGCCGAGGTCGAGCTCGAGCCGGGGCTCGAAACCTCGGGTGAGGTCTTCGACCCAGACCCGGAGAGAGGTCGGGCTCACCTCGAAGGTGAACACGTAGCGGGAGCCCACGTCCCAGCCGACCCCGCCGAGAGTGGCGGCGCGGGCCAGCTCGAAGACTCCGGCGCCTGCCGTTGCCGGCAGATCCTGGTGGCCGAAGAGCTCGGCGATGCTCGGCACGCCGACCACCCGCGACACCGCCAGACCGGCGTCGGCGGTGAAGGTCTCGCCCCCGATCTGACCGCTCTGTGTGACCTTCTTCCAGTCGATCAGCAGGTACTCGGCGTTCGGATCCTGGGTCTCGCCGGGGTCGAATCCGAGCACGAAACCCATGTAGTCGTCGTCGGAGTTGTCGACGCTCGACAGCTCCGCGATCACGACATCGTCATGGAGCGAGAAATCGCTGTAGAACACGGAGGCGTCGTTGCGGTTCAACTGCTCGGCCGAGGTGGCGTCGGGCGACAAGCGCCAGCTGCCCGGCGCCTCGACACCGAAGCGGTAGCTCTCGTCGTTCCAGGTGTCGAGGGACACCACCGGCGCCTCGAGCGGCTCCACCGTGATGTCGCCGCACTCCATCAGGGGCTGGGAGTTGTTGTAGCAGGCCAGGCGACCGGTGTCGAAAATGCCGGCCACCTCGAGCTCCAGGTTTCCGTCGACGAAGATCCGCAGCTCTCCGGGCAGGATCTCGAGCTCGATCCGGTAGTCGCGATCGGCCTCCCAGCCGGTGTTGCCCAGGGTGGCTCCGCGGGCCAGCTCGACCACACTGCCGTGGGGGTTGGCCGGATTGTCGATGTGCAGGAAGAGCTCCTGGACCGAAGCGATCCCACGAACTCGGGACAGGGCCAGACCCCCGGCCGCGAGCCCGTCCGGTCGCAGCTGGTCACTTTTCTTCCAGTCCAGCAGGAGATAGTCGGCGTCCGCGGCCCGCAGCTCTCCGGGATCGAAACCGATGGCGAGGCCGATGAAATCGTCGTCCTGCGGAAGCCTGGAGCGCACCCGCAAGCGAGCTTCGACCCGGGCGCTGGCGACCGGGAAGTCGCTGTAGAAAAACGTCGGGTTGGTGTTCTCCAGCTGGATCACGGTCGCGGCATCCGGCGCCAGCTGCCACGCGGGCTCGTCGAAGGGCTCGGACTCCAGGGCGGGGCCGGATTCGACGGTCCAGGTCGAGAGATCGACCGGCTGCGCTTCGGCGACCAGCGGAATCGCGACGGTCAGGAAGAAGGCCGCGAGGCGGCTCGAAAGGGAAGTACGTTGCATGATCAAAGCTCCTGTCGGGCTGTTGGTTTTCGGCGTCCCCGGGGAATGGTGAGAAAACGATCGGTCGGTCGCCCCCGACGACGTGTGAACTCTAGGGGCGAGGCCTCCGCGGTGTCTTCAAGGAGTCCTCAAAGCTCTCTCACAGACATTTGAGAGCCCGCTCGGAGGAACGCGGTAAGATCCGCCTCCCATGACCCGACCCCACGGCAATCTCGAGTTCGGCGATTTCCGGATCGATGTCGCCAATCGGCTGCTCTTGCGGGGCGACGAGCCCTTACCGCTGACTCCCAAGGCGTTCGACACCCTCTGGGCCTTGCTGCAGCACCGCGGAAAGGTGCTGACCAAGGAAGAGCTGATGGCGGAGATCTGGCCCGAGAGCTTCGTGACCGAGGCCACCCTGAGCCAGAACGTCTATCTCTTGCGCAAGGTGCTCGATCCGGACGATCCCAGGCGTTGGATCCGGACCCTGCCGCGCCGCGGATACCGCTTCGACGGTGAGGTGACGGTGGTTCCCCTGGCCCCCGTCGCCGACGACGAGCGGGTCGGCGAGATCCCGGAGGCAGAGGCGGTGGAGGAAGAGCTGGCGGCGATGCGCTCGCTGGCGGTTCTGCCGCTGCGGCCCCTGCGGCCGGACGAAGAGGGGGTTCTGCTCGGTCTCGGCATCACCGACGCCGTGATCACCAGTCTCAGCAATGTCCGCCAGCTCCGGGTGCGGCCGACCAGCTCGATTCTGCGGTTTGTCGACCAGCCGATCCTCGATTCCGTTTCCGTCGGTCGGGAGCTCGGGGTCGAAGGAGTGCTCGAAGGCACGGTGCAACGCCACGGGGACCAGCTCCGTGTCACCCTGCAGCTGATCTCGGTGGCGCGGGGTGTTCCCTGCTGGGCGGAGAGCTTCCGCGACTCCTTCGACGACCTCTTCGCGGCGCAGGACGCCATCGCCCGAGAGCTCGTCCGCCGTCTGCGGCTGACCCTGACCCGCCGCGAGGCGACGAGCTTCGCCCGTCCGCCGACCGACAGCCTGGAGGCGTACCGAACCTATGTGCGGGGCAGGTACTGCTGGAACCGTCGCACCGCGGCCGACCTGCAGCGCGCCATCGAGCTCTTCCGTGAGGCCATTGCGCAGGATCCGTCCTATGCCCGGGCTTACTGCGGCCTGGCGGACGCCTTGATCCTGCTTCCCTTCTACGGGGCGGCCCGGCCCGCCAACGCCTTCCGCCAGGCACGGGAGGCGGCTCGCCAGGCGCTGGCTCTCGATGATCGACTGGCCGAGGCACAGACCTCTCTCGCCTACACGGACTTCGTCTACTCCCGCAACTGGCGGGCTGCCGAAGAAGGGTTCCGCCGGGCGATGGAGCAGGATCCCGGCTATGCAACCGCCTGCCACTGGTACGGCTTCTTGCTGACGGCTCTGGGCCGCCACGGCGAAGCGATCGAGCTGGCGCGGAGGGCTCATGGCCTGGATCCGCTCTCCCTCGTGATCAGCACCGACCTCGGGATGGCGCTCTACTTTGCTCGTCGCTTCGACGACGCGCTGCGCCAGCTGCAGGACGTGGTCGAGGTCGCACCGGATTTCGGCTACGCCCACTTCGCGCTGGCTCTGTGTTGGAGCCAGATGGAGAGCCACCGGGAAGCGATCGAGGCGGGACGAAAGGCGGCTGCGCTTCTCGGGGACAGCGCGGCCGCCCGGGCGGCCCTCGGTTTCAGCCTGGCGCGGAGCGGGTGTCGCGAGGAAGCCGAGCGGCTGCTCGGAGGTGCGCAGGGCCAGCCTTCGCGAGGGCTGGTCGACGCAAGCCACCGGGCCTTGATCCATGCCGGCCTCGAGGATCCCGAGCCCGCCCTCCGCGAGCTCGAGCTGGCCCTCGAAGACCGCTCTCGTTTCGTGGTCTTTCTCGGCGTATGGCCGGCATTCGACGGGTTGCGCGAGCATCCGCGATTCGCCCGTCTGCTGGAGGATCTCGGCTTGCTCACCGCCGCCGGAGCGGGACATGGCTCGCCAGGCTCAGCGGCCGGGCAGAGAAGCCTCCGGGCACTACGTTGACACCTTTCGAAGACCTGCGGTAGGGGGTCCCGGCGGTCTCGAAGAGAGGCCTCGAGGTCGCCCGGACCCCACCCGAGAACCAAGCCATGTGCGGCGCTGGAGCCCGCTCGACAGCTGCCTCGCCCTGCTACTGGTGCTGCATTGGGTCGTCCTCTCGTCGTGGGACAACGGGTGGGGCGGAACCGTCTACGGACCGCGCCTGTTCGCCAAGCTGATCCCGGTCTTCCTCTACTTCCTGCTGCCGACCTTCCCCGGCACTGACGCCCACCGAGCGCCGCAGGCGCCTTGCAGAGGAGATTTGAGGGTACCTCCGCACGGACCTCGCAATCCTCGATGAAGGCCGGTGTTTCGGCCCGAAGGCAACGATGTCAACCCGGCGCCCTTTTCCGAGGGGCGCTCGATCCCTTCTCGGAGTACCCTCGATGAAGCATTCTCTCTCCGTCCTGTCCGCCTTTTTCCTCCTGCTCTCTCTCCCGCTCGCCGCCGAGGTCGTCCTCGGATCGGCGAGCCCGACGGCTCCTGCCCTGCCGGCGAAGGCGGGGGAGATCGATCCCGATCTGCGCTGGGCCCCGGGCTTCGGGCCCAGCGGATGCAACGGGCCGCTTTTCGACGTCGTGGCCGGCGATGCCGGCGAGATCTACGTCGGCGGCCTGTTCAGCGAGTGTGGGGGCGTCTCCGCGAACAATGTGGCGCGCTTCGATTCGGCGACCGGAACGTGGTCGGCGCTCGGCTCGGGGGGCGGCAACGGAGTCGATGCTCGAGTCCGCGCTCTGGCCGTGATGGGGGGCGTGGTCTACGTCGGTGGCGAGTTCACCCAGGCGAATCTCGGCGCGCCGATCGCGGCCCAGCGCATCGCCCGCTGGGACGGGGTCGCGTGGACGGCGCTCGGCTCGGGGGGCGGCAACGGAGTCGACAATACCGTGCTGGTGCTCGAGGTCGCCGGAGGTGTGCTCTATGCCGGCGGCAACTTCGACGTCGCCAATGTCGGCGCCCCGATCACCGTCAACCGGATCGCCCGCTGGGACGGGGTCTCGTGGTCGGCCCTGGGATCGAACGGTGGCGCGGGTCTCTCGAGCAACGTGTTCGCGATCGAAGAGGTGGAAGGTGAGATCTTCGTCGGCGGTGCGTTCCTGGAAGCCAATGCCGGCAATCCCGTCGCGGCTCGTTTTCTCGCTCGCTGGGACGGCACGGAGTGGTCGTCCCTCGATGTCGACGGCGGCGGTATCAACAATTCCGTCAGCTCTCTGCTCTTCGCGGGTGGCCAGCTCTACGTCGGTGGCGGCTTCACCCGGGTCGAGGCGGGGCCCTCGGCCGCGTTGTACGTCGCGCGCTGGAATCCGATCGACGGCTGGTCGTCCCTCGGCAGCAATGGCGGCAGCGGGGTCTCGAGCCCGGTGGGTGACCTGGCGATGCTCGACGGGGATCTCTACGTCTCCGGTGTATTCACACTGGCGAACTTCGGCTCGGCCACCGGCGCGGTGCCTGCGAGCCGGATCGCGCGCTGGGATGGCAGCAGCTGGTCGCCCGTCGGCTCGGAGGGAGGCGAAGGGCTCGATAACGGTCCGAACGCCATGACGGTGAGCGGCGGAGCGCTCTTCGTGGCCGGGTTGTTCGGCCGGACCAATCTCGGAGGTGAGGAGGTCTCGGTTCGCTCGATAGCGGCCTGGAACGGCTCCTCCTGGTCCGCGGAGGGCCCAAAGGGGGTGGCCCCGAAGGTTTCGGGCTCTTTGTCGAGCCGCATCTACGCGGTGGCGTCGAGCGGGGATTTCGTCTATTTCGGAGGGCTCTTCAGCGCTGTGGGTGGAGTGCCGGCGAACAATCTCGCCCGGTATCAGCGCTCGACGGGAACCTGGTCGGCCCTCGGCACCGGCATCGGGAACGGCACGGACAACGCCGTCCGCGCGCTGCTGGTCGACGGAGAAGACCTCTACGTGGGAGGCGATTTCTCCGAGGTCAATGTCGGAGAAGAAACGGCGGCGAGCCGTCTGGCCCGCTGGGACGGCACCACCTGGCATCCGGTGGGTTCCGGAGCCGGCGAGGGTTTGGACAGCCAGGTCCTCGCCCTCGCTCGCTGTGGCGGGGATGTCTACGTCGGCGGCAGCTTCGACGAGGCGAACCTGGGCGAGCCGGTGGTGGCGAACCGCCTGGCCCGGTGGGACGGAGCCTCGTGGTCGGCCGTCGGCTCGGGGGCCGGCAACGGGCTCTCCGGCCCGGTCTTCGCCCTCGCCTGCGACGGCGACGACCTCTACGCCGGGGGCTCGTTCCTGCTCGCCAACCTCGGAGAGAGCCTTCCGGTCCACCGCCTCGCGCGCTGGGACGGCCAGGCCTGGCACGCCCTGGGCTCCGAGGGGGGCGATGGGGCGAATGGTTTCGTCTTTGCCCTCGGCGCCCGAGATGGCGAGCTCTACGTCGGCGGTAGCTTCGGCCAGGTGAATGTCGGCAACCCCCTGGTCGCCAACCACATCGCCCGCTGGGACGGCGTTTCGTGGTCGACTCTCGAAGGCGGTCCGTCGGGAGACCTGAACGCCGTCGTCCGGTCCATTTCCCTGGATGGTGACGATCTCTACGTCGGCGGCGACTTCACCACCGCCGGTGGGGTTCCTGCCTCTCGCCTCGCGCACTGGACCGGCAGCCACTGGGCGGGACTGGGCTCGGGGGTCGACGGTCCGGTGTGGGCGATGGAGCTGCCCACCGCCGACGAGCTGATCGTCGGCGGTGAGCTCGCCTTGGCCGGCGGCAGGCCCTCGAGCCGTCTCGGCTTCTACTCGACCCGGGCCGAGCTCGCGGTCGCGGTCGATGCCGGGCTCGGTCGGGTCACCAGCAGCCCCGCGGGCATCGACTGCCCGGGCAGCTGCACGGCGCGCTTCCATTTCGACACCCCCATCGCCCTCACCGCCACGCCCGAGCCCGGCTACCTGTTCGAGCAGTGGTCGGGAGCGTGTGCCGGCGACGGACCGTGCGAGATTGCCCTCGCGGACGACGAGAGTCTCGGGGTCAGCTTCGAGATCGCCCCGGAGACGGACCTGGGCGTCATGGTCGTGGACCTCCGGGATCCGCTGCCGGCGGGGGTCTCGCTGATCTACACCGTGGAGGTCACGAACCAGTCCGCGATCGACGACTCGACCGATGTCTTCGTTACGGCGCCCCTGCCTCCAGGTACCGAGCTCGTCGAAACCCAGGGATGTCTCGACGACTCGGTCGGCTCGCCGGTCTGCCGGCTCGGCCTCCTGGCTCCCGGAGCGTCGGTGAGCTTCACGATCGAGGCCAGCGTCTCACCGGGGGCCGGGGAGGAGGTGACCTTCGAGGCCTGTGTCGCCAGTGCCAACCCCGATCCGAACGCGGCGAATGACTGTGCCAGCGAGGCCACCTCTCTCGACCTGGTGCCGCCGCAGGTGGTCGGTGTCGAGGCGCTCGGATCCGGCATTGCCCGGACCGTGGGCTCCTGCCAGACCCTGGGCCAGCGGTTCCGGTTCCTACGGGTCGGCTTCAGCGAAGCGATGGCGGACCCGGGAGCCGATGTGCCGGCGAGTGTGACCAACCCCGGCAGCTATCGTTGGGTGCGGCCGGCCGAGGGGTTGGACCTCTCGACGATCGATTGCGACAGCCCGCCGGGGAGTGATGTGCCGGTTGCGATCGAGAGTGTCGAGTGGAACAGCTCCACGTTCACCGCGACCCTGATTCCGGGAAGGTCGGAGGCGTTGCCCGATGGCCTCTACCATCTCCTGGTCTGTGGCGAGCTCGGGGACGCTGCGGGCAACCCCCTCGGCGGCACCAGTGTCGATGTGGGACTCACCTTTCGCCTCGATACGGTCAATTTCCTGGCCGACGGCCATTTCGATCGCTTCGATCCGCTCGCCTGCAACCTCGACGCCTGGGACAGCAGCGACATCTCGCGGGTCGAGATCGCCGAGCCGGACGTCTCGGGATCGCCGCTCTCGGGATCGGCCGGGCAGACCTCGGCCGAGGGATTCGACCTGGCGCAATGTGTGCCGCTGCAGGGCGACGGCTTCTACCGGCTGTCCGCCGCTGCCCGTGCCGACGGGGGAACTGCCGTGGTAGAGCTCTTCTGCGAGCCCTTTGCGGCCGAGGGCTGTACGGGTCCGGCTCTGGGCTCGGCCGAGCTGCAGATGCCGGTGGTCGATACCGGCGCCGTTTTCGACGGCCTGGAGCTCGAGGTCGCGACGCCTCCCGGTACGGTTTCGGCTCTGTGTGGGGCCGTGGCGGCACCCGGCAGCGCCGACCAGGTCTTCGTCGACGATCTCGTGCTCGGATTCCTGCCCCTCTTCGCCGACGGCTTCGAGAGCGGAGACTTCGATGCCTGGACGAGCGTCGTGCCCTGAGCTCGACCTCACCCTCGGATCCGGGTCAGTGGGTCCTCGCCGCACGCACCCAGTGGTTGCCGTCGCCGAGGTAGGGCCGCAGAAGCTCGACCGCGGCCTGCAGACTCGCGGTGGCCGCGGTCGAGTCGCCCGTGGCCCGCCCGCACAGCCCGGCGGCGAGCGCCACCCGGCCGCGGGTGATCGGGCTGGCCTCGATGCGGTCGAGAACCTCCTCTGCCGCGGCCACGGTGCCGCGGCAGCTCGAGGGCTCGGCGGATCCGGAGAGGGTAATGGCGAGCTCCGCCCGGAGCTCGGCAAGGATCGGGTGGTCGCCGCCGTAGCTCCGCCCGGCCCGATCCAAGGCCTCGCGGTACAAAGCCGCGGCGGCTTCGGCATTTCCCTGGGCCCGGCGCAAGAGAGCGAGACGCTCGACCGTACGGATGGCGTCGGGCTCGTCGCGATCGAGGTGTCTCTCGATCCAGGCCCGGGCCTCGTCCAACCTCTCCTCGGCCAGCTCGAGCCGACCCCGGCGGATCGCCAGGCGACCGAGACTGGAGAGCATCCGGCGGTACGACCGGCTGTCTTCCCCCTGGGTCTCCCGACGCAGCGCCAGAGACTCGACGTAGAGGGCCTCGGCTTCCTCGTAACGCCCCAGGTCTTCGAGCAGGGACCCGAGATTGTTCAGAGCGTAGGCCCGGCCGAGGACGTCGCCGCCACCCTTTTTCTGATGCGTTCGGAGCGCCTCGCGGTAGTACATCTCGGCTTCGCCGAGGCGCCACTGGTCGTGCAGCAGGGACGCGAGGTTGTTGAGGCTTACCGCGAGGAGGGGATGATCGGGCGGCAGGATTCGGCGATGGATCCGTAGGGACTCCTCGAACAGTGCCTCGGCGGCCACGAGGTCTCCCTGTCGGTGCCTCAGGGTCGCCAGCACGTGCAGGCTGTTCGCCACCTTGGGATGGTTTTCGCCCATCCGGGCTCGGCGGTTTTCCAGGGTGGTCTCCAGGTGCCTCGCCGCCTCTTCGAAGTGCCTCGTATCCGAAAGGAGCTGGCCGAGGTTGGAGCGGGACACATCGGTGTCCGGGTGGTCCGGGCCGAGGATCCTGCGGCGGATCGAGAGGCCCCGCCGCAGGAGAGGCTCGGCTTCCTCATACCGCTGGCGTTCGAGCAGGAGCAGGCCGAGGTTGTTCAACGAGTCGGCGAGGCCCGGGTCGTCGGCCGGCAGCACCTCTTCCCGCGTCGCCAGGGCCAGCCGCAGCTGGGCCTCGGCCTCGTCGAGGCGGGCCAGGTTGCGCAGGGTATCGCCCAGCAGATCGCGGCTCTCGGCGGTGTCGGGGTGGGCCTCGCCGAAGAGCTCGAGGCGGCGCTCGAGGGCGAGGCGATGCAGCGTTTCGGCGCGGTTCCACAGACCGAGGCTGCGGTGCACCTCGGCCAGGGTCGAGAGCAGGGTCGCCCGCACTGCCGGCTGGTCCGAGAGCTGGGTCTCGATCATCTCGCCTCCGCGTTCCAGCAGCTCGCGAGCCGTCACCGTCTCTCCGCGGGATTCCGCGGGGTCCGCCACCTCGAAGAGGGTGAGCAGGAACTCGGAGACGGTTTCGGCCTCCACCTCGGCCGCCAGGGCCCGGTCGCGCTCCTGGCCGATTCTCGTCACGTGCAGCACCAGGCCCGCCCCCAGGCTCGCCGCCAGAGCGACGATCGAAGCCAGGGCGGCGCTCCCCCAGGGGTGGCGGCGGATCCACTTGCCGGCTCGATATCGCAGAGAGTCGGACCGGGCGAGGACCGGCTCGCCGCGCAGGAACCGGCCCACGTCCGCCGCCAGCTCGCCCACGCTGCCGTAACGCCGGGCCGGGTCGGAGTCGAGGGCCCGGAGCACGATGGTGTCGAGATCTCCTTCGAGCTGTCGCCGCAGTTGCTGCGGAGAGACCCCACGACATCGGGCCGAGTGCCCCGCCTCGACATCGCCTTCGCCGCCGCCGGTGGGAGCCCGTCGTACCCGGGTGCTCGGCCGGGGTACGACCGTCCGGGTCACCTCGCGGATGCGGTCGGCGGAGGTCAGGGCCTGGAGGTGGCGGGGGCGGTCTCCGGTCAGCAGCTCGAAGAGCAACACTCCCAGCGAGTAGACGTCGCTCTGGGTGGTGACCGGCTCTCCGAGAATCTGCTCGGGGCTGGCGTAGTCCGGGGTCAGCAGTCGCTCCTGCGGCTCGGTGAGGTCGAGCGGAGCGGAGGCGAGGACCGACTCTTCGCTCGGTTGCAGGATCTTGGCGATTCCGAAGTCGAGCAGCTTCGGACCGGTCTCGGGATGGACGAGGATGTTGGCGGGTTTGACGTCGCGGTGAACGACCAGGTGTCGGTGGGCATGCTCCAGGGCGCTCGCCACCTGGAGAAAGAGCTCGAGGCGATCTCGCACCGTCAGCTGGCGGCGATCACAAGAATCGGTGAGCCTCTCGCCCTCGACGTGCTCCATCACCAGGAAGGGGCGACCGTCCTCGGTGGCTCCGCCGTCGAGAAGGCGAGCGATGTGAGGGTGCTCGAGGCCGGCGAGGATCTGGCGCTCGGTGCGAAACCGGGCCTCCAGGCCGCGGGCCGCGGCCCCGGGCGGCAGGAGCTTCACCGCCACCCGCTGTTGGAACTCGTCGTCGTCGCGCCGGGCGAGGAAGACCTTGCCCATGCCCCCTTCGCCCAGCAGGGACTCGAGCCGGTAGGCCCCGACTCGATCTCCGGGGCCGAGCTCTGCGAGAGACTCGAGCGCCTGACGTGCCGGCTCCTCGACCAGCCCGTGGAGCCGGTCCGTGCGCTCGGCTTCCGCGAGCAGGGCCTCGACCTCGCCCACCAGCTCCGGATCGGAGCGGCCTCGGGTCTCGAGCCGTGAGCGTCGCTCGGCCGGCCCCAGGGCCAGGCATTCGTCGAACAGGGCTTCGATGGCTTTCCAGCGTTCCGGGGTCATGGGTGGTGAAGAACCTCCTGCGGGAAAGGAAATCCTATCCCCTCACCGCTGCCCCGGACCTGGCCAAGGTGTCTCTCGTGTGCCCGACCTCAGCGGGTCTCGGGATTTGCCAGCTGGCGTTGGAGCCAGGCTCGGGCCAGGCGTAGCTCCCGATGCACCGTGGCCTCGGAAATCGCGAGGGCCTCGGCCATTTCCGGATAGGTCAGGCCGCCGAAGATCTGCAGCTCGAGGAGCCTCGCCCGCCGGTCGTCGAAGGCCGAGAGCTCACGCAGGGCCCGATCGAGGTCGAAGAGCTCGAGCCGTGGGCCGCCTTCGACCGCCACCCCTTCGGTGAGAGTGACCTGGAGCTGGCCACCTCCGCGTTTGTCGCGCGAGCGCGTGCGGGCGTGGTCGATGAGGATCCGGCGCATCAGGCGGGCCGAGAGGGCGAGGAAGTGGGCCCGGCTCTCGACCTCGAGGGTCTGGCCGGCCAGGCGGAGGTACGCCTCGTGCACCACGGCGGTGGCCTGGAGGGTGTGGCCCCGGAGCTCGTTCTGCATGGCTCGCCGTGCCAGCCGGCGCAGCTCGGGATACAGCGCCTCGGTGAGTCGGTCGAGAGGAACGGGTGGGTCGGTCGAGAGTGGACCGTCGTCCGCGGTGGAGGGGTCGGGCGAAGCGTGCTCGAGGTCCGCCATAGCTCGAGAATACCATGGCGGACCCGGGGCCACGAGAGCGATTGGGTCAACCTGTGGTGGGCAAGATCTGATCCCGGCTTCTCCAGTGAGGCCTGCCAAGAAACTCGCCCAGGATGATCAGGTGACCCAGGCATTCCTGCCGGATCGTCCCGATCAGCCGCTCGCAAGGAGCATTGGCCAGCGGCGCCTGGTAGGGAGTCCGCAAGATCTCCAGGCCCAGGGCTCCGATGCACGGGCTCCCCAGGCTCGATTCTCGCCTCCCAGGGCGAGAGGGAGTAGAGCCAGAAGCCAGAGCGCCAGAAGGCCGCCGGAGTGCATCGTGGAGTCGGTTTTCACGACTCGAAGGCGCCTAGGCTAAATCTCTGATTCTTAATGAGATCGAGTCTTTGCCCGGCACAGGTCTTGGGGCCTCGCTCTCGCCACCTGCTGGAGGGTTGGGTGGATTCGGTCTCGACAGCCGTCGAGCTCGCCGAATGCTCGGCGCTCGGCTCGAAGGTAGTGCCCGATCGATCTCTGGGATGTGTGACGTCATGGAACGACTCCGCAAGCGAGGTACCGCTGATCGGTCGGGACCGAGAGCTGACCTGGTTGAGCCATCGTCTCTTGCGGCTGGAACATAGCGGCGGAACGGTTTCGATCCATGGCGAAGCAGGAATCCGTAAGTCACGGCTGCTGCAGGAGCTGTACCGGGAATCCTCACCCGGGAGATCATGCTTCTGGTGGTGGCTTCACAGCCGGTTGGATCGGCACGAGTCTTCGAGGAGCGTACCTTGACACCCCCGAGCACCGCGTACGCTTGTCTGGCCGAGGGGGTCGGGAGAAGAACGTGCCGACTGAGACCATGGGGTCTCGGTCTCCTAAACAGCGATCTCTGAAATTCCAATTCACGCTGAACCAATACACTTGGCTAAACCTCGGATTCTTGGTGGGATCGAGTACTTGCCCGGTACCGGCTAAACGCTGGTTCGTTGTATTCTATGAGCTGTCTCGGTATTCGAGCCAGCTCTCGGCAGCGAGGTGCTCGTCTGCCGTAGAGAACAACAGCCGCGGTCTCACATGCATACTTTTGCCATCGAGAGCGACACTCCCGCCAGGTCCAGCGCGACGATTCGATCCATGTTGCGGCCGGCATCCACATGGTCCTTATCAGCCCGTGGTGAAGCTCGAACCGCGCTTCGAGCGGCCCTTTTCCGCCAGCTCAGCGTTGCAGAATCTCGAAAGATCACCGATATTCCTGCGATTCTGCGCCTCGATCTGACGAAAAATGACTCGCTCTCGCTTGCGGTCGACTTTCACCACGGGCTGTTATGGAGCGCTGTAGGGCCCGGAAGACCATTCATCGGCTTCTTCAGGCTCGGGCGTGAATGTTTCGAGAGCAGGTGACGTGTGGCTGCCGACGAGAGCCATAGAGGCAGGTCGAATGGCCCCATTCCCATCCAAGACGACCAACTCGGCAGTACCCCTTCCAGCTTAGGTGAACCGCCAGCTCGAGTGGGTCCGTATCGGATCGAGTCACGCCTAGGCGCCGGCGGGATGGGAGAAGTCTTTCGGGCTCACGATCAACGCCTGGATCGATGGGTAGCGCTCAAGAAGATCCACGACAGTGCTGTTTCGGAAATCGACGCCCGAGCTCGCTTTCTCGCCGAGGCACGAATTGCAGCTCGGCTGAATCATCCTTCCCTGGTACAAATACACGACATCATTTCGAACGAGTCCAAAGACTGGATCATCATGGAGCTGGTCGAAGGTCGGACACTGGATCAGCTGCTGCAGAAAGGCCCCCTTTCCATGAGCCAGGTTCTTCCTCTAGCGCTGGAAATCACCGACGGGTTGGCGGTAGCGCATTCCAGCGGGGTCTTGCATCGTGATCTCAAGAGCGAGAATGTAATGCTCACTCCCTCGGGACACGTCAAGATTCTTGACTTCGGTCTGGCTCGATTCCAGCTCGACAAGCCCTCCTCTGACGATCCGGATGGTCTGATGGGAACCCCGAGGTCGATGGCGCCCGAACAGATTCGGGGAGAGCCGATCGACCAGAGGTCTGATTTGTTTGCGTTGGGAGTTCTTCTCTACGAGATGACAACCGGCCATTCTCCGTTCCTCGGTCCAGAAAGAACATCGACTCTGATGCGGATCTGTCACCATCCTCACGAGCCCGTCGAAAATCGAGTCCCGCGGCTACCGGAAGGATTTTCAGATCTGCTAGATAGTCTCTTGGCCAAGGATCCAACGGATCGTCCAGCTAGTGCGAACGCTGTCATGGCCACACTAGAGCAGATGAGCACGCCTGGACGAACCGAAAGGATTCCGGTGCCGCCATCAGGGAATGCCATGCGTCCGGGCTCCTCCCACGAGACGACGAAAGGAAACGAGATCGAGCTGGTCGGCGAACGCCTCCTGGTCAGCTTGATGGCCTGCGACCTGGTGGGTACTGATCTCGATCCGGAGCTATTCGTCGAAAACCTACCACGGTTCCAGGCTCTTGCGAACCAGATGATCGATCGCTACGGCGGTCACCTGTACGATCTTCAAGGCCACCGCCTCCTTGCGTGTTTCGGTCACCCGGCAAGCTACGAAGATCACGCTCGTCGGGCGGTACTCGCAGCGCTCGAGATCCGAACCAGATCCGAAACCACCCTTACGCGACTCGAGATCCGTGCCATGGTCCATAGCGGGCCAGCCGTGGCGAACAACAGCCTTCGGAAAGGAAAGCTTACTCTTGGAGAAACTCTCGACGCGACCACGGAGCAACTCGCGAGTACCAGCCCTGGCTCGATAGGAGTCAGCTCTGCAACCCATCAACTCCTGACGGGTTTGGGCCACGATGCCCTCGAGGCGAGCGCCGCTACAGAGCCGGCGATCACGGAGGCGTTCACTGCACTCTGTAGGGCGAGGCCACGCGAGGAAACGCCTCTGCTGGGCAGGGAGTCGGATCTCGAGGTTCTCCTGCGCCGTTTCGAGCTGGCCTCGGAAGGCAGCGGACAGGCGTTGGCGATCATCGGCGAGGCTGGCAGCGGAAAGACACGACTCGTGCAGGCGTTTCGCTCCCGCCTCCAAGAGAATGTCGGTTGGATCGTTGCGCGAGGGATCTGCTGGGCTTGCGAACGACCCTTCCTTGCGGTCGGTAGCCTGGTCCGGGGGCTCCTGGAGATCGACAGGCCAATCTTGGTCGAGGACCGTCTGTCTTGGCTCAGTACGGCAATTGCCGAGGTCGGCTTGCCGTTGGATTCCGTACCCGTCTTTGCAGCTCTCCTCGGCCTACCCTCTGCGGAGTGCCCCGAAGCGCCCGAGATCCGGCGGCGGATGCTGGAACTGGTGCCAGCTCTGATCGAGGAAGCCACAGCAAGGCGCCCTATTGTGCTCTTGATCGAGGATGCCCAATGGCTAGATCCGCTGAGTGCCGAGCTCGTCGACCATTGGATCGGCGCGATCAAGTCGATGCCAGCTCTGCTCCTGCTGACTTGCCGGTCGGGCGAGAAACCCTTCTGGAGGTCACGATCACACCTGTCCCGGCTTCGACTCAGGCCACTTTCCGAGCAGACCCTATCGACCCTGGTCGAAAGGTTGGCAGGGAACGATCTCTTGCCCGAAGAAACTCGCGGGCAGATCGTGGAACGCAGTGCCGGCAACCCGCTCTACGCTGAGAACCTGGTGCGCTCGGTGCTCGGTGGCGCCACTTGTCAGCAGCAGATTCCCGCGCCTCTCGAGGCTCTCTTGAAGGCCCGACTCGATCGCCTGGGAAGCGCCTGCGATATCGCCCGAATGGTCGCGATCCTCGAAGTCACCTCTCTAAAAGAGCTCGCAGGAATCGTTGGAGTCGAGACCAGCCGGATAGAAAGTGAGCTACGAGAGCTGCTCGAGGCGGGCATCCTTGTGTGGCACGGAAAGAACCGGCTCAAGTTCTCCGATCCCATGTTGCGCGAGGTGGCCTCCGCATCGGTCCTGGAAGTAGACCGCCAACGCCTGAGGCGCCGACTCGAGACCTGGCGCTCCGAGTCATGAGTTGTTGATGGCTTTGGTCCCTCTCGCTCACGTTTCTCGCGTTGTTGTCAGATCATGCTCAGGACAGCTTCCAGGGTGCGGGCGGAGTGGTGGATTCATCTAACCCGTGCAACCGTGCGCCGTGCTTCCTCTACAAGTCCTCCCGCATGTCCGAACGACTCTCGCCGGAAATCAACCGTCGGATTCAAGATGTGAGCCCCTGCACGGCAATGAGCTCGAACGAATCGACACCTCTATCGCAGAGCCCCAAGAGATGATGGAAACTCTTCCCAAGTGCTCGAGACAAATCGGACCCTATCGGATCGAAGAACAGCTCGGCCGCGGAGGCATGGGCGCGGTTTTTCGAGCCCACGATGAACGCCTTGAGCGCCAGGTAGCGCTCAAACAGATCCTGCCCGAGGCCCTCCAGAGCCCTCTGGCTCGCCGTCGGTTCCGACGCGAGGCCCGCTGCGCGGCTCGGCTGAGCCATCCGTCGATCGTGAAAATTCACGACTTCCTCGAGCTCGAAGGAGGGGATTGGATCGTCATGGAGCTGGTGATAGG
>CAZMEL010000183.1:0-16231 GCA_964565225.1 uncultured Thermoanaerobaculia bacterium
CTGACCAAATCGTTAACTTAAGAGGTGGTCCGAAAACTGGGGTCCATTACACCTCACCACCCTCGCTCTTCCCGCCGGAGCCACGGCACCGGCGAAGCCCGATCTGCTGGCGGTGAAATTCCACGCCGACTGGTGTGGCAGCTGCAAGAAGATGGGTACCGTGTTCGAAGATCTGCGCAACAAATACGATGGTCAGTCGGTGCTCTTCGTCACCCTCGACCTGACCAACGGCACGACCCGCGTCCAGGCCGAGTACCTCGCGGCGGCCCTCGGCTTCGGGGACGTCTATGCCCAGAACGCCGGCACCGGCTTTATTTTGCTGCTCGACGGCAACAGCCGCCAGCAGGTAGCCAAGCTCACCGCCGACCAAGATATCAAGGCGATGGGTGCGGAGCTGGTGAAGCAGCTGGAAAGCCCCTGAGCCTCCGTGAGCCGTAACCATAGGATATGAACCGTATCCATAGAACATGAACGACCGCGAGCTGCTGCAGTCGGCCTACCGCTACGCTCTCTCCCTCACCGGCGAGACCGGTGCGGCGGAGGATCTCGCCCAACAGGGCTGGCTCCGCCTGCTGCGGCGACACGGCCAGGTCTCCCGGCAGGGGAGTCTATTCCTCACCGTGCGGCGGCTGTTCATCGACCGCTACCGCCGCGATCAGCGGGTAGAGTTCGTCGCCCTGGAAAATCTCGATGGCGAGCCGCCGGTATCGCCCGCACCAACGTTGGAGCGGGTCGATCTCGAACGCTTGCTCGCCGAGCTGCGGCCGAAGGAGCGGGAGGCCCTCTACCTGCATGTGGTGGAGGGCTACTCGGCCACCGAGATCGGTCGTCTCACCCAGCAGGGCCGGGGCACGGTGCTGAGTCTCATTCACCGGGCGCGCAAGAAGCTGGCGGCAGGCGCCGAGCTGGCGGCGGCGAGCGATCGCCAAACCGGAGGAAGCGCCTGATGCGACCGTCGATCGACGACCAGGTACGCGCCTTCTACCACGACCAGGAGCTCCCCGAGGAGCGCCTGACCCAGCTCCTGGAACGCGCCGAAGAAATGCAGCGAGCCCGCCTGAGACGCTGGCTGGCCTTGGCGGCAGCCGTCGGCGTGGTGGTGGCCGGCGGTCTCTGGCTGCGCCACTGGTCGGCGACCGAAGGGCTCGCCGATCGGGTGGTGGCGGAGGTGGCGATGAACCACCGCAAAGATCTCGGCGTGGAGGTGGCGACCGCCGACTATGGGCGACTCCGCGCCGCCCTCGACAAGCTACCTTTCGAGATTCCGCCGCCCACGGCGGAGCGCGCGGCGGGTTACGAGCTGGTCGGTGGTCGCTACTGCTCGATCCAGGCCCAGCTCGCCGCCCAGTTGAAGATGCGCCACGCCGCCTCGGGCCGCCTCGCAACTCTCTACGTCACCGAGCTCAGCCCGCAGCTTGCTTCCCTGCCCGGCCAGCGGCGCAGCGCCGACGAGGTGACGGTCGAGATGTGGGCCGAGGATGGGCTCCTCTACGCCCTGGCCCACGCCGATTCTTCTCGACAATAGAATTCGGCAAAGTCGTTTCGGGGAAGAGTCGACGTTCCTTCCACCAGGTCTCGAAGGATCGCGCCCTCTGCAGGGCCGGCGCCGGACCCGCTCCGGCGCCGGAACCCATCCGGACCCGACCCGTCAGCCCCGCCGCACCCGCCGCACCCCGAACAGCCCGAGCAGCAGAGCCAGCAGGCCGAGGCCGAGATGCCCGAGGGTGGGGATCTCGATGAGCACGATGTCGAAGAGGATCTCGGTCGGGTCGTCGTTGTCGTCGGCTTCGCCGTCGTCGTCGGGGTCGGTTTCGGGGCCGTCCTGGGAGATGTCGACCACCATCATGTCGCCGGGGCTGTCGCCGGTGGCGAGGCTGGAGCAGAGGTAGGGGCCGGGCTCGCTGCCGGGTTTGACGCGGAGGTCCATCAGCACCGAGCCGGAGCCGCCGATCTCCAGGAGGTCGGTGCCGGTGAGCACGAAGGGATCGGCGTCGCCGTCGAAATCGGGGTTGATGGTGAGGTCGTCGGAGACCACCGAGTCGACGACGAAGGAGTCGGCCTCGGCGAAGGCGGTGGCCAGGTCGCTCTCGATCTGGACCGAGTCGAGGGGCACGTTGCCCAGGTTCTCGAGCACCATGGCGAAGCGCACACGGAACTCGTTGAAGTCGACCTTCTCGACCTCCAGCAGCTCCTTCGCCAGGCCGATCTCCGGCATCTCCTCGCCGATGAAGACCTCGTAGTCCTCCACCTCGCCGTCCATCGCCATGCCCCTGGGGCCCAGCCCCCCGGCGGAGGAAAAGCGGAAGCGGGCGCAGCTCTGGCCCTCGGCAGCGGCCACCGGCACGGCGAGGGTCAGCACCACGGAGTCGTTGGCGGCAATGGGCACGCTGCTGGCGATACGGTCTTCGGAGTCGTCCCAGTCGCCGTCGCGGTTCCAGTCGATCCAGGCGTCGAGCAGGCCACCCACGGCCCCGGCGCGGATCTCCACGTCGGTGTCGGTGCCGGGGATCAGCAGGCCATCGCGATCGAGGAAGTCGACGCCGTCCTCGTCGTCGATGCCGTCTTCGTCGTCGCCGAGGTGGTCGGCCGACGGCATTCCGTTCGCCTCGATATCGACACTCTCACCGAGCACCGGATTGCCCGTCAGCTGCACGATGTGCCGGGCGCCGTTGGACTCGAAGACGGTCGGATACGGCAGATCGGGCGCGTCGCCGAAGTCGAAACCCCGCACCGTGACCGCGTAGTCTTCCACCTCGCCGTCCATGGCGGGACCGGAGAAAGTGGTCACGCCGTCGGTAGAGAAGCGGAAGCGGGCATAGGTCTCGCCGGGAGTTGCGGTGCAGGGCACGGTGAAGGTCAGAGTGTTCTGGCCGGGCACCAGGATCGTTCCGGTCGTGATCCGCTCGTCCTGGCCGATGAAGGTACCGTTGCCGTTGAAATCGATCCAGCTGTCGAGGCGGCCCGCCGCGGAGGCGGTGACCGTGATCTGCGCGTCGAGGCAGACATTGAGCAAGGTGTCGAAGGTCACGCCGTCTTCGTCGTCGTCCGCGGCGCAGGTGCCCACGGAACCGGTGCCGACGTTCAGGTCGTCACCGTCGGCTCCGACGCCGGGCTGGCCGTCGATGTCGGTATCGACACAGGCGCCGAGGTGCAGCGGCGGGTTGGTGGCCACCCCGTGGTTGGGGCCGTTTTCGGCGAAGCTCGTCTGGTAAGTGTCGGGCGCATCGCCGAGGTCCGAGCCCTTCACCAGCACCCGGTAGTCCTCCACCTCGCCGTCGGGAGTGGTGCCGCCGAAGTCGAGCCCACCGACCGACGAGACGCGGAAGCGGGCATAGGTCGCGCCGGGCGCCACTTCGCAGGGCAGGTCGAAGAGCAGGGTGTTGGCACCGGCCCCCAGCGCTTCGTCGGCGAAGATCTGGTCGAAGGGGCCGACGAAGGTGCCGTCACCATCGAGGTCGATCCAGGCGTCGAGCCGGCCGGGGCTCGACGCGGTCACCGTGAGCTCCGCGCCCTGGCAGGCGATGAGCATGGTCTCGAACACCACGCCATCCTCGTCGTCGCCAGCGGCACAGGAGCCGAGCTCCGAGGCTCCGGCGTTGGTGTCGTCGCCGTCGGCTCCGACATTCGGCTGGCCGTCGGTCTCGGAGTCGACGCAGGCGCCGAGGTAGAGATCGGCGGCCGGGTCGAGGCCGTGCAGCGGGCCCCCGGCGTCGAAGGTGGTGGAGTAGGTGTCGGGAGCGTCGCCGAAGTCCACCTCGTCGGAGGTGATCGGGTGGTCTTCCACCTCGCCGTCGAGGGCCGGGCCGTCGAAGCTCAGGCCGCCGGCCGTGGAGAAGCGGAAGCGGGTGAAGGTCGCACCTTCGGCCGCGGTGCAGGGCACCATGAACGACAGGCTGTTGGCGCCGGCCGCCAGCGGCTCGCTGGCGAAGATCTGGTCTTCGGGCTCGGCGAAGGAGCCGTCGACCCCGAAGTCGATCCAGGCGTCGAGCTGGCCCGGTGCCGAGGCGGTCACCGTGATGTCGGCCAGCTTGCAGGCGGTGATCAGCGAGTCGAAGCTCACGCCGTCTTCGTCGTCGCTGCCGCTGCAGATCCCGCTGGTGCTGGTGCCCACCGCTCCGTCGTCACCGGTGGCGTCGAGGGGAGCCTCGGCGTCGGTCTCGGTGTCGACACAGCTACCGAGGAAGAGGCCCGCGGCCGGATCCACCGGGTGGTAGGGGCCGCTGCTGCCGAAGGTGGTGGAGTAGGTGTCGGGGTTGTCGCCGAAGTCGACGCCGCGAAGCTCGACGGCGTAGTCCTCGACCTCCCCATCCATCACCGGCCCGTTGGGGCCCGCGACGCCGGTGGAGCTGAAGCGGAAGCGGGCATAGGAGCCGCCGGGGGCCGCGGTGCAGGGCACCGGGAAGGTGCGGGCGTTGTCGCCCGCGGCCAGGGCCTCGGCGGCGAAGATCTGGTCGCCGGGATCGAAGGTGCCATCGGCGTCGAAATCGATCCAGGCGTCGAGCACACCCGGCTGGGAGGCGTTGATCGTCAGGTCGGCGGTGCCGCAGGCGACGATCGGCGAGTCGAAGCTCACGCCGTCTTCGTCGTCGTTCGCCACGGCGCAGCTGCCCGCGGTGCTGGTGCCGGCGGTGACGTCGTCACCGGTGGCATCGAGCGGGGCTCCGGCGTCGATCTCGGTGTCGACGCAGGCGCCGAGGTGGAAACCGGCGGTGAGGTCGACCCCGTGCACGGGGCCGCTGGCGGCGTCGGTGGTGCCGTAGGAGTCGGGGGCATCGCCGAAGTCGCTGCCCTTGAGCAGCACCTCGTAGTCTTCGACCTCGCCGTCCATCACCGGGCCGGTGGGCGTCGAGGCGCCCGTCGACGAGAGGCGGAAGCGGGCGTAGGTAGCTCCCAGGGTGGCGGCGCAAGGCACGGAGAAGGTCAGGCCGTTGGCTCCGGCACTCACCGCCTGGCTGTTGAAGATCCGGTCGCCGGCTTCGGCGAAGTTGCCGTCGCCGCCGAAGTCGATCCAGGCGTCGAGCACGCCGGCCGCCCCCGCGGTGACGGTGAGATCGGCGTCCTGGCAGGTGATCAGCATGGTGTCGAAGGCCACGCCATCTTCGTCGTCGCCCGCCGTGGCGCAGGTGCCTTCGGTGGAGCCACCGGTAGCGCCGTCATCGCCGGTGGCGTCGAGGGGTGTCTCGGCGTCGGTTTCGGTATCGACGCAGGCGCCGAGAACGAGCGAGGTGCCCGGGTCGATGCCGTGGCGCGGACCGTCGTTGCCGAAGGTGGTGCCATAGGTGTCGGGAGCGTCGCCGAAGTCGCTGCCCTTGAGCAGCACGGCGTAGTCTTCGACCTCGCCGTCCATGGTGACGCCACCCGACGTGGCAACTCCGGTGGAGGAGAGTCGGAACCGGGCGTATGAGGTCCCGAGGCTCGCGTCGCAGGGCACCGAGACCGCGAGGCTGTTGGCGCCGGCGACCAGGGCCTGGCCGCTGAAGATCCGGTCGCCGGGCTCGGCGAAGTTGCCGTCGCCGCCGAAGTCGATCCAGGCGTCGAGCACGCCGGCCGCTCCCGCGGTGACGGTGAGATCGGTGTCCTGGCAGGAGATCAGCATGGTGTCGAAGGTCACACCGTCTTCGTCGTCGCCGGCCACGGCACAGGTGCCGGTCGTGCTGCTGCCGATAGAGGTGTCGTCGCCGGTGGCGTCGAGGGGCGGCTGGGCGTCGCTCTCGGTGTCGACGCAAGTGCCGAGGTAGAGGGTCGAGGCCGGGTCGACCCCGTGCACCGGGCCGCCGTTGCCGAAGGTGGTGCCGTAGGTGTCGGGGGCGTCGCCGAGGTCGGAGCCCTTCAGCAATACCGCATAGTCCTCGACCTCGCCGTCCATCGAGAAACCGCCGATGCCGAGGCCACCGGTGGAGCTGAAGCGGAAGCGGGCGTAGGTATTGCCGGGAACGGCGTCGCAGGGCACCGCCACCGTGAGGCTGTTGCCTCCGGCGGCCAGGGCCTGGTCGGCTGCGATCCGGTCGCCGGCTTCGGCGAAGCTGCCGTCGCCGCCGAAGTCGATCCAGGCGTCGAGCCGGCCGGCGGCGGAGGTGGTCACCGTGAGGCCGGCGTCCTGGCAGGCGAAGAGCATGGTGTCGAAGGTCACGCCGTCTTCGTCGTCACCGGCCACGGTGCAGGTACCGTCGGTACCGGTGCCGGCGCTCGAGTCGTCACCGGTGCCGTCGAGAGGTACCCCGGCGTCGCCCTCGGTGTCGACACAGGTGCCGAGGAAGAGATCCGGTGCATTCGGATCGACACCGTGGGTCGGGCCGCCGGCACCGTTGGTGGTGCCGTAGGTGTCGGGGGCGTCGCCGAGGTCGCTGCCCTTCAGGAAGACCGTGTAGTCCTCGACCTCGCCGTCCATGGCCGGGCCGGTCGGCGCGCCGACGCCGGTGGAGCTGAGGCGGAAGCGGGCGGAGACGTTGCCGGGGTCGGCGTCGCAGGGTACCGAGAAGGTGAGGTTGTTGACTCCGGCGACCACGGCCCGGCCGTTGAAGATCCGGTTGCCGGCCTGGGTGAAGGTGCCGTCGCCGTCGAAATCGATCCAGGCGTCGAGCACACCGACCGTGGAGGCGGTGACGTCGACCGCGGCGGTGCCGCAGGCGATCAGCATGCCGGGGAAGGCCACACCGTCTTCGTCGTCGTTTGCCACGGCGCAGGTGCCGACGGTGCTGGTGCCGGCGGAGACGTCGTCACCGCTGGTGTCGAGGGGAGCCCCGGCGTTCACCTCGGTATCGACACAGGCCCCGAGGTGCAGGGGCGTCGGGTCGTTGGGATCGACCCCGTGGTTGGGGCCGCCGACCCCGAAGGTCGTGCCGTGGGTATCGGCGGCGTCGCCGAAGTCGACACCCTTGATGAAGACCGGGTAGTCCTCGACCTCGCCGTCCATGGCCAGACCACCGGGCGCCAGATTGCCGGCCGAGCTATAGCGGAAGCGGGCATAGCTGTTGCCGAGCTGGGCGCCGCAGGGCACGTCGAAGGTGATCACGTTGCTGCCGGCGGAGAGCAGGCGGTTGGTGACGATCTGGTCGCTGCTACCGCCGAAACCGTTGCCGGCGGAGCGGTCGTAGTCGATCCAGGCGTCGAGACGCCCGGCACCCGCGGCGGAGACCGTGATCCGGGCCTGCTGGCAGGTGATCAACATGGTGTCGAAGGTCACGCCGCTCTCGTCGTCGGGGGTGTCGCAGAGGCCGGCCTCGGCCCCGGTCACGAGGCCGGGGGTGAGGTCGTCCCCATCGGCGCCGGGGCTCGGGGCGCCGTCGTCGTCGGGATCGGCGCAGACGCCGAGATAGACGTTGCTGGCGGGATCGACCACGTGCTGGGCGCCGCCCGAGGCGAGCACCGTGGGGTACTCGGGATCGGGGGCGTCGCCGAAGTCGAAGCCCTTGATCACCACCGCGTAGTCCTCGACCTCGCCGTCCGCTGCCATGCCTCCCGGCGCCAGGCCGCCGGCCGAGCTGTAGCGGAAGCGGGCGTAGCGCAGGCCGACGGCGGCGTTGGGCGGTACCAGGAAGTTGAAGACATTGGCCCCGGCGACGACCGGCTGGTCGACGATCACCTGGTCGGCTCCGGCAAAGCCGCCGACGCCGTCGAGATCGACCCAGCCGTCGAGCCGGCCGGCCATCGAGGCCGTGACGGTGATCTGGGTATTGGCACCGCGCACCAACATGGTGTCGAAACGTACGCCGTCCTCGTCGTCCACGCAGTCGCCGATGCGGCTGTCGCCGAGATGGGCGTCGTCGCCGTCGGCAAAGACCATCGGCCGCCCGTCGCTCTCGGTGTCGACACAGTTGCCGAGGTACATCTCGACATTCGGATCGGTTTCGTGCAGCGGGCCACCCGAGGCCATGAGAGTGCCGTAGGGCACGTCGGGAGCGTCGCCCCAGTCGGCGCCCATCACCTGCAGCCGATAGTCCTCGACCTCGCCGTCGGCGGCCGGGCCGATGGGGCCATCGCCACCGGCAGAGGAGCAGCGGAAGCGAGCGTAGGTGACGCCGGGAACGGCGGTGGCGGGCACGGGCACGCCGACGAGGGGTACCGTGCCGGCCACTGCCACGTCCGACGCTACCTGCTCGGCAGGCTCGAAGGAGCCGTTGCGATTCCAGTCGATCCAGCCGTTCACCCGGCAAGTTGCCGGGCTCGACGAGCTCAGGGTGATGTCGACCGAGCCGCCGATGGCGAGCAGGGTGGCCGAGAACGCCACGCCGTCTTCGTCGTCGGCAGGGGAGGCACACACGCCGACGGTGGGGCCGGCCGCACCGCCCACGTCGTCGGCGTTGGCCAGGTTGTTCTGCTGCTGGCCGTTGTCGGCGTCGACACAGGTTCCGAGGTAGGGTCCCGGCGGGCCGAGCAGGGGATGCAGGGCCCCGCCGTCGAAGCTCACGGTCTGGTAGTTGCCCTGGGCCGCACCGGCCCCGGCGTCGGGATTGTCACCGAAGTCGAAGCTCGGTGAGGGCCCCGGGACGAAACCGAAGTCGAGAGTGAAGTTGATGTTGTCGTCGTCTTCGAGATCGTCGTCGGAGTCCGGGGTCGGCTCCGCATTCTCCGACAGGGTGAGCACGCCGCTCACCACCGAGGTGGCGAGGGGAGCGCCGCTGTCGTCGTCGTCGAGATCGTCGTCGGGATCCACGGTGGTGAAGCTGGTCGAGATCTTGCCCTCGAGCGGTGCCCCCGCCGCGAAGGCCGACGGATCGACCTCGGCGATGTACTCACCCGCCGGCAGGTTTCCGAAGCGGTACCGACCGTCCTTGCCCGCCAGGGTCTGGGTCCTGGTGGTGGCAACGAACTCGTCGACCTGGGGCCGGCCGTCGCCGTTGATGTCGAGATAGAGATTGAGGCGCACGCCGTTGACGCCGGCCTCGGGCAGCAGGGGATCGTAGAGGCCGTCGTCGTCGGTGGGGGCATCGATCATGCCGTTGCCGTCGTCGTCGCACCACACCACGTTGCCGATGGCGAGGGTGCCGGTGGCGAGCACCACGCCGGCATCGATCGTCGGATCGTGCTCACCCGGTGCGAGGGTCACCACCTGGCTGGTGCCGTCGGAGGATCGCGCGTCGGAGTCGACGGTGTCGTTGCCCCCGGCGTTGCGGGTCGTGAAACCGGTGGCCGGCGAGGGCTCGACGAACTGCACGAAGTAGGGCACCCCCGGGATCAGCTCGGTGAAGAGGTAGTAGCCGGGATTGCCGAAGGGGTCGTCGGCGGTCACCGTGACCTCGAGCGGGGTGCCGTCGTCGCCGAAGGGCTCGGGATTGCCGTCGCCGTCGTCGGCGAAGAGGCGCACGGTGGTGCCGTTGAGGCCGCGGTCGAGGGCCTCGTTCTGCACCCCGTCGCCATCGAGATCGAACCACACATAGTCACCGAGGGAGGCGGTGACCGGCGGCAGCAGGCCGAGATCGACGTCGAGATCGGTTTCCGACGGGCCCAGGGTCACCACATCGGTGCAGGCGGTCTGGGGATCGGCGTCGGAGTCGATGGTCTCGTCGCCGGGAACGTCCTGGGTCGTGACCTCGAAGTTCAGCGGCGGATCGAAGAGAACGTAGTAGTCGCCGGGGGAGAGGGCGCTGAACTTGTACCAGCCCGGGTTGCCGCCGCTGTCGTCGGCGGTGATGCTGCGCAGCAGGAGCACGTCGTCGGCGGTGCGGGGCAGGCCGTCGGGGCCGGGATCGTAGAGCTCCACCGGCACCCCGTTGATCCCGGGCTCTCCCGGGTCCTGGGTGCCGCTGCCGTCGGAGTCGATCCACACGAAATCGCCGAGCATGGCGTCGTCGGGGGGAGCGGGCAGGCAGGTCGCGTCGATACCGACCTTGTTGGGCTCGGCGGCGAGGAACCCGCCGTCGTCCTGGCGAGTGGCGCCGAAGGCGAAGGAGTTGAACGCCTCGCTGCCGTCGATCGGAGCGTCGGCCGGCAGCACCATGGGCCAGGAGAACTGCAGGACGTCGAGGGGATGGACCACCCGCGCGCCGAACTCGATCTTGATCGCCTGCACGTCGGTGATCGGAGCCGGCGCCACGGTGGTCCAGTTGGGCGGGTCACAACCGCTGGTGGGGCCACCCACCTCGGGCCGGCAAGGGTTGCCGGAGGTGCTGTAGAACACCGCGCCGCCCGGCGGCGGGCTGATGGGCGCGGTGAGAATCGGCCGGAAGAGGCTGAGGCGGGGAGTGAGATCGCGCACCCCCGTATCGCCGACGAAGGGCAGGATGTCGACGATCACGAAGTTTTCCATCGGCACGGTCTGGATGTTCTGCACTCGCACCCGCCAGTCCACCACTCCGCCGGGGAGAGAGGTGCCGGTGCCGAGGCCCGGGATGAAGCCGGGATCACACTGCCCCTGGACGAGCTTGGTGGAGGAGAGCTGCGCCACGGCGGCGATGGCGATGTTTTCGTTGTCGATACAGAGCTCGTCGGCGGTGTCGAGATCGCCGTCGAGATCGGCGGCGTCGGTGATCGAGCCACCGGCGCAGATCTGCTGGGTCGGCGGGTCTTCGAAGCTCATGCCCACGCGGTTCCGGAGCGAGCCGAAGATCACTCCCAGCTCGAGCACGGTCTCGAAGGTGATGTCGACCGTTTCTCCGGGATCGAGAGCGCCGGTGAGGCTCCAGCGCAGCAAGGTGCGGCCGGTGCCGTTGTAGTTGGGAATCACCTCGAAGTCCCCGGGGGCGGCCAGCACCACGCCGGTGCCGTTGTCGGCGTAGGTCTCGGTGCCGGGCTGGAACGTCAAGAACTCGGGCAGCAGATCGACCACCACCGGATCGACGGCGGGATCGTTGGCCAGGATGTCGTTGGTGATCTGGAAGGAGAAACCGACCGTGTCGCCGGGGAAGTAGGGACCGGTGGTGACTTCGTTCTTCCGCGGCCGCAGGTAGGTGTACGGATCGTTGACGTCGAAATCGAAGGATCCGGCGTCGCTGCCGCTGGCGGGGCCGGCCGGGCCACCGCAGAGGCCGGTGAGAGTCGCCGTCCAGTCGGCGGTGACGTGGTTGTCGATGGTGGTGCCGGCGGGGAAACCGGCGTTCACGAAGCCCGCGACCTCCGCCGGGGTCATGGGAGACATGCCCACCGGAATCGGCCCGGCGAAGCTCCATTCGATCGACGTCACCCGTTCGCCAGGGCTCAGGGGAGGAATCGGAAAGCTCAGGTCGGAATTGCCGGGGGACGAGCCGAGGATGGCGGCCGGGGCCAGGTTGGTGGTGTAGGAGATCGTCACCAGCCCGGTGTAGCCGGCGGTGTAGGCCCCGGTCGAGACGCCGGTGATCGTCAGGCCGGCATCGATCTCGGCGCCGGCTCCGTCGCCGTCGTCCGTGACCACCAGCGAGTCGAGGTCCATGTTGCCGTCATTGGCGATCGAGACCCGATAGGTGAACGGCTGGCCTTCCGCCGGAGGCAGGCCGGAGGGGCGGCCTTCTCCGAAGATCTTGGAAACCGAGGCAGAGGGATTCTCCACGAACTGTTGCACGGCGTGGTCGAAGGGCAGTGGGCCGACGGTGGTGCTGCTCGGCTCACCCAGGGCATTCACCGTCGCCTCGGCAAAGGAGCTCACGGTCTGGCCGTCGCTGAAGGGAGGTGATGAGAAGGTGAGATCCACACTCACGTTCAGAGTATTCGGAACCGTAACCGTCCCGAGACCGGACCAGGTGACCGTGTTGGCCAGGGCATCGTAGACCCCGCCGTCGTTCGGGGAGACGTTACTCACTCCCGTGGGCAGGGTGAGCACCAACTGCACGACGTCGATGAAATCGAGGCTGCCGTTGCTGGTGTCGGGCCCGATCCGTACCTGGTAGCTGGGCATGCTCGGGCAGTCGTCGAGGAATCCGTCCACGAGATGCACCGAGAGGTCCACCTGCGGCGAGGCCGTGGCGGTCACCGGCGGCAGGTCGGCCATCTGGTCGACCAGCCCGGTACCCGAAGCGGTGGCGGCGTCGGTGTTGCCGGTGGTGGTGGTGCCGTCCGGAGTCGAGCCGTTGGGGAACCGCACCGTGATCTCGAGATCACCGGTGTTGCCGGCGGGCACCGAGGCCTGGAAATCGAAGGTGACGGTGCCGCCGGTGGGCGAGCCGTCGTGATTGCCGCTGGCGACGTCGAGCGGCGGGAAGAACAGACCCCGAAACTCCACTTCCGGTGGCAGATCCACCGTCACCTGTGCGTTGTCGCAGCTCGGGATGGAGACCAGGTCGCAGGAGTAGCTGACCCGGTATCGGAAATCCGCTCCGGAGGGCACGGTGCTTCCCGGCGCATCGAGCAGAGAGGTGCTGATGCTCAGGCGATTCTGCGCCGATGCAGGATCGGCAGCGAGGAAGAAGGATGAGAGAGCGAGCAGACCCGAGCAGAGAATCGACGCAGAATGGCGCCGAGCCAAGGAAGGAGTAGACATGTAAGGAGCTCCGTGGTCGAGTTTCCAGCCGTGTCGAAACACGGTGGTGCTACAGAATGCGGCGGAGAGCCGCTGCAGAGCGGACGGCCAAGCCTCGCCCGGACCGATCTAGGTCGGTCGATCGAATGTTCTAGTCGTGGCAGATCGTACTCTCTGAAGGAACCCCTCGTCTATCAGAATCCTCCTACGCTTCGAGGTAGCATCCACTCTCATTCTCTGCAATATGGAAATATCGGTTTATGGTCATCGCCGGAATCCAGGGTGCTGCCACCAGTTGCGAGAGCCCATGGAGTCTTTTATGCTCCGAACAGCCGGCGCCCTCGGGGCGCGACCCCAAAAACTCTCAAGGGAGCCCTCGAATGCTGCGGAAGAACTCGATCTGGCCCTTCTTGCTCACCCTCGCGGCCCTTCTGATCTCGGCCGCGGCCCCCGCTGAAGCCGCGGGCTCGAAGAAGAAAAGTGAGCCCGGCCCGGCGTACCAGCTCTACAACGAAGGAGTTTCCCTGATGGAGGCAGGAGATTTCTCTGCCGCCAAGGCCAAGTTCGAGGCCGCCCTCGAAGAAGAGGAAGCCTTCGCCGAAGCCCACAACAATCTCGCCTACTCCCTGCGCAAACACGGCGAGGAGCACTACGCGGCCGCCCGTGAGCACTACGACCGCGCCATCGAGCTCGATCCCGAGCTGGCCCAGGCCTATATGTATCGTGGAGTTTTGAACGTGATGGAAGGCGACGAAGCCGCGGCGAAGGCCGATCACGCCCAGCTCTTGCAGCTCGATACCGACCTCGCGGCCCAGCTCCTGGCGGTGATCGCCAGCGGCGAGGAGCCGGAAGATCTCAGTGGCCTCGCCGGGCCGTGGCAAGGCCGGTGAGGCAGGGCCGCTGAGGCGAGCCGCCACCGTTTCCCTGGGGCTGCTGTTCGGGCTCGCCACCTGGACCGCAGCCACTCCCCTTCCTTCGAGCCCCTATCAGCCCGTGGTGAAAGTCGACCACGAGCGAGAGCGAGCCATTTTTCGTCAGATCAAGGCGCAGAATCGCAGGAATATCGGTGATCTTTCGAGATTCTGCAACGCTGAGCTGGCGGAAAAGGGCCGCTCGCAGCGCGGTTCGAGTTTTACCACGGGCTGCTATCACTGGCAGCTGCCGCCGGGCTTTCCCGAGCCTCCGGTTCCGCGGAGCAACCCCATGTCGACCGCCAAGGTCGAGCTCGGACGCCACCTCTTCTACGATCCGCGCCTCTCCCGCAACCGGACTCTCAGTTGCGCCAGCTGCCACCAGCAGCGGCTGGCCTTCACCGACGGCCGAGCTCGTTCTCTCGGAGCCACCGGCGACGAGCTGCCCCGGAGCACCATGAGCCTGGCCAACGTGGCCTACAACTCGAGCCTGGGTTGGGACGATCCTGGCTTGCGGTCCCTGGAGGCCCAGGCGCGCATTCCTCTCTTGAACGAGCACCCGGTCGAGATGGGTTTCCGGGGTTTCGAGGCCGAGATCCTGGACCGATTTCGAAAGGACGCCCGGTACCGCTCGCTGGTTCCTGCCGCCTTTCCCGAAGACCCCGGGCCCCTGACCCTCGACCGCATCACCAAGGCCCTGGCCAGCTTCCAGCGCACTCTGGTGTCGGGAGGAGCCCCTTTCGACCGCTGGCTGTTTCGCGGTGAAACGGAAGCGCTCTCACCCACCGCCCGCCGGGGCTTCGCCGCCTTCACGATCCGGGGATGTGCCGGCTGCCACCGTCCGCCTTTCTTCTCCGGCACCTCGACCAGCCGAGCCCGGCCCGATCGCGAGCCCGAGCTGCACAACACCGGCCTCTACGATGTCGATGGGGAAGGGGCCTATCCACCCGAGAATCCCGGGGCCTTTCGCTTCACGCGGCGGCCCGAGGACATGGGACGTTTTCGCGCACCGACCCTGCGCAACCTCGCCTGGACGGCCCCCTACATGCACGATGGCAGCGTGCCCGATCTCTCCACCGTGCTCGACCTCTACGCGGCGGGCGGGCGCACTCGGAGCCCGCTGAAGAGCTCCAGGGTCCGCCCCTTCGAGCTGAGCCCGGAGGAGAAGGCCGATCTTCTCGCCTTCCTCGCCAGCCTCGATGACCCCGACTTCGTGCGCGACCCGAGATTCTCGGATCCCTGGTCGGAGCCACGGCTCTCCCGGAGCCGCGCCAGGCTCCGAGCTCAGGCTCGAGATGGCGATCCCGAGAAGACCTTTCGATTCTGCGCTTTGTCATTGTGCCGCGGCTCCCTATAATTCCCATCGCCCCATGAAACCATCGCCCGAGGCCGACCCGCAGGAAAGGACGCTTTGCCATGTTCGGAGTCTTCCGCTCACCTCGACTCTCGAACCGTGCCCTCCCAGTCATTCTGGGATGGGTGACGGCTCTGACCTGGGTTTCGGCGGCACCGGCCGCCTGGGATCCCTCGAAACCGGGACAGGATCCCGGCTTCTCCCTCCTCCCGGAGGACACCGATCTGCCAGATCTGCTCGATCACACCGAGTGCATCGGCGGCACCGCGGATGGTTTCCCTTGTCTGAATGTGGACTTCCTCCACCAGCTCACTCCGGCGGAGCTCGGGGGAAGCTCGGGCAACGACATCTGGGGCTGGACGGATCCGCTGACCGGCAACGAATACGCCCTGATGGGTCTGAACAACGGCACCGCCTTCGTCGACGTGACGGATCCGGAGCATCCCGAGTTTCTCGGCACTCTTCCCACGCACACGTCCAGCTCGAGCTGGCGCGATGTCAAGGTCTATTCCGACCACGCCTTCATCGTCAGTGAAGCGTCGGGGCACGGGATGCAGGTCTTCGATCTGACCCAGCTGCGCTCGGTGACCTCGCCCCCGGCGACCTTCTCCAACACCGCCCACTACGACGATTTCGGAAACGCCCACAACATCGTCATCAACGGGGACACCGGATTCGCCTATGGCGTGGGAACGAGCGATTGTTCGGGGGGCCTGCACATGGTCGATATCCAGGATCCCCTGAATCCCACCTTCGCCGGCTGCTTCAGCGCCGACGGCTACACCCACGACGCCCAATGTGTGATCTACACCGGCCCCGATACCGATCACCAGGGCCAGGAGATCTGCTTCAATTCCAACGAAGACACCCTGACCATCGTCGACGTCACCAACAAAGCAGCTCCGGTGCAGCTCTCTCGAACCGGGTATACGGGCACCGGGTATACCCACCAGGGTTGGTTGACCGAGGACCAGGTGTATTTCCTGCTCGACGACGAGCTGGACGAGGGCAATTTCGGCCACAACACCCGCACCTACATTGTCGACGTGACCGACCTCGACGCTCCCCAGTTCCGTACGTGGACCGGTGGCATTTCGGCGAGCGATCACAATCAATATGTCAAGGGCCAGTTCACCTACCAGGCCAACTACCGCGGCGGGCTGAGAATCCTCGACATCACCGACATCGCCAACGGCAATCTCACCGAGGTGGCCTATTTCGACGTCGTGCCGGGCAGCGATTCCTCGGGATTCTCCGGCGCCTGGAGTGTCTACCCCTATTTCGACAGCGGCACCGTGATCGTCAGCAGCATCGAAGGCGGTCTCTTCGTGTTGCGCCCGATCCTCTGTGAGGCGCCGGTCGCCCCCGTCGGCCTCGCGGCCGCTCCGGGTGGAGACCAGGTGATCGACCTCACCTGGTCGGCAGCCATCGGCCCCGCCGGCTCCTACAACGTCTACCGTTCCTTCGGTGCGGGTCCCGGCGGAGCCTTCACCCAGATCGCCAGCGGCTCGACCAGCAACTCTTTCACCGACGACACGGTCTCCGGGCAGGTGGAGTACTCCTACTACATCACGGAGGTAGACGAGTCGGGTTTCT
>CAZMEL010000184.1:0-16193 GCA_964565225.1 uncultured Thermoanaerobaculia bacterium
GCTCAGCCCCCCACACGCCTCGGGCTGGTAGCGAGCGGGTACCAGGTGGTAGACGTGCCTCTCGACTCCACCGCCCGGCGCCCGCAGGCGAAGGGGGCCGTCGTCTCCGAGCTCCCGGCGCAAGCGTTCCGCCGCGTCGCAACGGCGCCGATTCTCCGCTTCCAGCCGCAGGAGGTGATGCCGGGCGAGCAGGGCGCAGGGCTCGCTCAGCCGGTGGTTTCCTCCGCGCGCGACGAAATCATAGGGTGCCGAGCCCGGATCCCGGCCGATGTCGTGCAGCCGCCAGATCTTGCGCTGGAGCTCGGGATCGGAGGTGGTCACGGCTCCGCCCTCGCCACCCGCCAGATTCTTGGTCCCATGGAGGGAAAAACAGCCCGCCAGCCCGAAGCTGCCCGCCCGGCGACCCTCGGCCAGGGCGCCGTGGGCGTGGGCCGCGTCCTCGACCAGGGGCACCCCCGCGGTGGCGCACAGCTCGGCCAGGGCTCGGGCCCCCGCCGGCTGGCCGGCGAAGTGTGTGGTCAGCACACAGCACACGTCGCCACGTCCCAGAGCCTCCTCCACCTCCGCGGGCGCCAGGCATAGAGTGTGGGGGTCGACATCGAGCAGCCGCAGGCGATGCCGGGTGGCGGCCCGCTGCACGGTCGAAGGATGACCGTAGTTCGCTGCCACCACCACCCCGTCGGCCGGCAGATCGAGGGCCTCGACCACCAGGTCGAGAGCCGAGGTACCGCTGCTCACCCCGATGGCGTGGCACGTACCGCAGTAGGCGGCGAAGGCTTCTTCGAAACGCCGCTTCTGCTCCATCTGCCAGGGCGCTCGAGGCTTACCCGGTACCGCAGGGGCCGTGAGCAGCTCCTCGAGCTCCTGCAGGGCCTCTTCCGAGGGTGCGGGAGGCCATCGCGGGAGGGCTTCGGAACGAACGGGGGTTCCCCCGCGGAGGGCCAGGCGTTCGGACACGTCTCGTTCTCCCTGCGTCTCAGAAATCTCCGGCCGCGCGGAACTGGTCGCACGATCGGTCGTGGTGGTCCGGGTCTCCCCACTGGTGCTGGGCCGCTGCCGGGCACCCTCCGCGGCAGACGTGCCAGCGAGAGCACCCGGAGCAAGGGCCCTCGGAACGCAGCCGTTCTTCGCGCGCCGCCAGACGCCGACGCCACTCCGGCGCTTCGTCCCGCCAGACCCGCTCCACTCCGCCGGTCGCCGAGCCGAGGTCGAAGAGATCGCTGTTGATCATCGCCGTGTCGCCACTCAGCGCGCCGAAGGGTTTGACCACCAGGGTCTCGCGAAACGCCGTGCGGCCCCGCAGATGGGGGTGGTGGACCACCAGGCGATCCCGCAGGGCGGCGGGCAGGCCGCGGCGGAAGGCGGTGGATTCGGGGAAGAGAAACGCCGGGACCACCAGGTCGACGACCTTCGGATCCTCTCCCTTGGCCAGCTCTTCCGCCACCGCACGCCAAGCTCTCTCGAGACTCTCCAGAGGTGGGATCATCTCCGGCATGACTCCGTTCTCCGACACATCGCGGTAGGTCAGGAGGGCCAGGCGGTCGACCCGCTCCCGGCGGCAGAAGGCCACCATCTCGGCCACGGAGTCGGCATTCGGCCGGCAGAGGAGCTGGTTGACGGCGACTTCCGGAAACGGAAGCTCCCGCGCCCGGCGCAGGGTCTGCACCGAGAGATCGAAGGCTCCCTTGCGCCCCCGCAGCTCGTCGTGCAGAGGCGCCTCGGGCGCATCGAGCGAGATGGCGAGCCGCTCCACGAGGCCGGAGAGAGCTTCGAGCTTGTCGTTCTTGGCGAACAGGGTACCGTTGCTCACCAGCCAGATGCGCGCCTCCGGCTCGGCTCGGATGGCCTCGCAGATCTCGATCAGGTGCGGGTAGATCAGAGGCTCGCCGCCCGAGATGTCGAAGATCCGAGTGCCCATCTCCAGGAGCTCGGCCACGATCCGCCGATAGTCGTCGAGCCCGAGCTCTCCCCGGCGGGTATGCCGCCCCCAGCTCTCGAGGGTGGCGTAACAACCACTACAGTGCAGGTTGCAGCGGCCGGTGGGCAGGAGATAGGCGATCTTGGGAGTGGGTACGCTCATCGCCGGATCACCAGCCGATTCTCCAGCACCAGGCCTTCGATCCCGAGCCCCTGGAAGCCGCGCACCGCTTCCAGCGGGGTTTCGACGATGGGCTCCCCCCGCCCGTTGAACGAGGTGTTCAAGAGCACCGGCACGCCGCTCCGCTCTTCGAAGGCCAGGAGCAGCCGATGCCAGCGTGGATGCTGGTCGGCCCGCACGGTCTGCAGACGGGCCGAGCCGTCGACGTGGGTCACGGCGGCGAGGCGTTCGCGCCACGCGGTGCGGACCGGAAACACGATCTGCATGTACGGAGAGGGTTGATCCACCGCGAAGAGCTCGGAGGCGCGCTCTTCCGGTACGACCGGCGCAAAGGGCCGAAACATCTGCCGGCGCTTGACGTCTCGGTTGATCCGGTCTCGGGTCTTCTCGGTGCGTGGGTCCGCGAGCAGGCTGCGGTGCCCCAGGGCCCGGCGACCGTTCTCCGAGCCGCCTTCGAACCAGGCGATCAGCTGGCCGTCCGCGAGCCGCTGGGCCACCTCGTCGATCAGCTCGTCGTCCTCGAGGCACCGGACCTCGGACCGGGCCGGATCGAGCTCGCCGAGGGCCGCGACGATCTCCTCGTCACCGTACACCCGGCCGCCGTAGACCGAACAGCTCGGAATCGGCCGCTGCGGGTCGCGGCTGGCGGTCCACAGCGCGGCGCCCAGGCCGGTGCCGTTGTCTCCGGGACTCGGCGGGACGTAGAGCTGCTCGACCCGGGTTCGCCGCAGGATCTCGCCGTTGGCGGCGGAGTTCATCGCCACCCCGCCGCCGAGGCAGAGCCGTGTCTCCCCGGTGCGCTCGACCAGGTGGTCGACCAGGTGGCAGAGCAGGCGGGTCAAGACCTCCTGCCCCGCCGCCGCCACCGCCGCCCGGTTCTCGAAGGAGTCGTCCTCGAGCCAGGTATCGAGGTCGTGGTCGAGCCGCCCGTCGTTGAGCACGATCCGAAACCCACCGTCGTCCTCCAGGATCACGTGCCGCCACATGGGCTCCAGCCAGCGCTCGTCGCCGAACGAGGCCAGGCCCATGGTGATTCCGTCCTCGGGGAAGTAGAAACCCTCTCGCGGCGCTCCGTGCGGAAAGCGGTAGCCGAGAGCTCCGGAGATCTTCTTGTAGAAATGACCGATCGAGTGATCGCCGTCGCCGCGCTGGTAGGGCTGGCCGGCCACCCGCCGGCCCTCCTTCCAGCCGGTGGAGCCGACCTGGCCGAGCCGCTCGATCTCGCGGCCCGAGGCGCGGTACCAGGAGGTCGCCTGGAGAAACGAAGCCCCGCCTTCTTCGACCAGACCGCCGGCGTTGTCTACCACCAGGATCGCTCCGCGCTCGAATCCCGAGGTCAGCCAGGCACAGGCCGCGTGGGCCAGGTGATGATCGAACGCTCGGGCTCGGCTGCGGCAGGCGAGCAGGGCCGAGGGTGCCAGGATGGCGTCGGCCACCACGGTGTCCAGGTCCGCGAGCGTCAGCCCCGCGGCGTCGAGGCAGTAGTGCCGGGCCAGCCCCTCCATCAGGTTGCCGCCGAGGCCGTACTTCTTGCGCGACAGGCGCTCCTCCTCCACCGCCACGACCACCTCGTCCTCGCGGAGGATACAGGCGTGCACGTCGTGGTCGGATCCGCCGAGGCCGAGGATCCGGGGGGTCGAGCCGGAGCTCATGCCGGCACCGCTCCGTCCGCCGTCGACGACGGCAGGGCCGAGGGGGCCGGGAGCTGTCGGCGGGGAGCGAGCAGAGGCAGGATCTCTTCTTCCATCGCTGCCGCCGACCCGGTGCCCTCGAGGTACTCGAGAATGGCCCGGGAGGCGGCCCGCGGTACGAAATCGAGGCTCGGGAGGCTGGCGCGGAGCTGCTCCCTCCAGGCGCCGCGATGGTGGCTCAGGTGGAGGCCGCGAGCCCCTTCGGCCACCGACAACGGGCGGCCGGCCAGGGCCCAGCGCAGGGCCAGGCCGATATCCTCGAGCCCCCAGTTGGTTCCCGCTCGCTCGTCGAAGCCGTCTTCCACGAACCAGCGTCGCGGGCCGCTCAGATTGGCCCCTGCGAAGGCCACCCACCCGATTCCGCGGCGGCCCCGGGCGAGGGCTTCCAGGCCGTCCTGCTCGAGCCGGGATGGAGACCCGAGGCGGTCCCAACAGGCCGCCGGATCCTCGAGCCGAGCCAGGGCGTCGCGCGCCCAGGATCGCATGCGCTGGGCCGAGGGCCGCTCCGCCAGCTCGGGCACCAGGCGCAGGCTGTCGAGGTCGTCGATGTACACCAACCCCGGAACCTCCCGCAGGGGACCGTGACACAAGGATGCCCTCTGGCGCTGGTGGGCGAGGTGGGAGGCGACGAAATCGGAGCCGACGAGCACGTCGTCGTCGAGAAAGATCACATGCTCGGCCCGGCAGTCGGCAACCCCGGCGTTGCGTGCCGCCCCGCGGCCCCGGCGCTCGGGGAGAGCCAACGTCCGGCAGGGCACGCCGTCGGCTGCCTGCTCGAGATCTGACGGCGACTCCACGCCGTCGAGGACCACCAGGATCTCCCAGCGGGTGCCGGGATCGACCTGCTGGCGGGCCAGGCAGCCCAGAGCTCGGCGCAGTCGCGACCACTTGCCGACCGTGGGGATGATCACCGTCACATTTCTCGGCAGGATTCGCTGGCGAATCGCCAGCACCCACTCGGTGAACTCCTCGATCGTGCCTCCGAGGGTCTCGCGCTCGTAGGCCAGGCGAACCTCGACCAGCCGTCTGCGCAGGTGGCGGAGCTGCTCCGCGTGGCTGGCCGAGCCATAGCTGGCGATGCACTCCTCGAGCAGGGTGATCACCAGCTCGCTCACCCGCCGCCGCCAGCGGGCCGCCTGGCGAATCAGCCTCCGGACCTCGGGACGCAGGTCGTCGGGCACCTCGTGGCCCCGACACTCGCTGAGAATGGCGAGGAGGGGCGGGAGCTGGTCTTCCATGAACATCTCGACCGGCTCGAGAGCCAGGCGCAACGAACGCCAAGCGATCTCGCTCCGCGGATCTCGGCAGACGTACTCCAACCGCTGGAAATAGTCGACGATGGCCCCGGGATCGTCCTGCACCGCCTCGCCGTAGCGGAAGGGCGAGGGCTCGAGAGTGCCGTCGTTGATCAGCAGACGCTCGATCTCGGTTCCGGGATAGACGGAGAGCCGGTTCACCAGGTAGGTCGGCACCGGCGTGATGTAGTGCAACCCCGTCTGGCGGAAGAAATCGACATTGGCCTGCAGCTCCTCGGCGCTGGTGTGGGCGTCGTAGAGTATGAATCCCGGCTCGAGGGCCAGGCCGACGCTCTTGACCAGGGCGATGGCCTCGCGGTTCTGCTCGGTCGTCGCGCCCTTGCGCCAGCGCTGCAGCACCCGATCACTGCCCGACTCGATCCCCAGCAAGACCTGGCGCATGCCGGCTTCCTTGAGCAGCTGCAAGAGCTCCCGGTCGAGGCCGTCCACCCGACATTCGGTGGCGAACTGCACCCCGAGGTCGCGCTCGATCAGATCCTCGGCAATGGCGCGCACCCGGTCGAAGCTCCGCTTGCCATACCCCAGGAAGTTGTCGTCGTTGATGTAGACGAAGCGCACGCCGAACTCGTCGTGCAGGGCCTGGATCTCGTCGACCACGTCGATGGCGGCACGAAAGCGATAGGTGCGCAGCCGCTCGACGTTGTAGGCATCCTTGCCGGTGCAGAACGTACACTTCGCCATGCAACCGCGGCTGGTGTAGATCGAGGCGATCCGGGTCGGCCAGCCGGCCGCCCGCAGGTACTCCAGGGTATCCCGGGCCGGGGTGTGGATCTTCGCGAGATCGAGGGCCGGTGCCGCGGCGTTGATCACCGCCACGCCCCCCTCGCGAAAGGCGATGCCGGGCAGGTGCCGCCAGTCTCCTCCCCCGACGATCGCGCTGCACAGGTCGCGAAACGTTTCTTCCGCCTCGCCGAAGGCCACCGAGTCGAGGGCCGGCAGGCAGCCCAGGAGCTCGCGCGGCATGAAGGAAGCGAGGGCACCGCCCATGCTGATGTGCACGGGCAGACCCCGCAGGGCCTCCAGGAGGTCGAGAGCCAGGCCGACCTGGGGCCGGTAGATCAGGCTGATTCCCACCACCCTGGCCCCCGACGCGATCACCTTCTCCCTGATCTCGGCGCTGGTGTGGGGAGCTACGTTGCAGTTCAGGATCGCGACCCGCAGGCCCGCGGACCGCAGGTAGGTCGCCAGGGCCTCGAGCCCCAGGGCCTCGTTGATTCTCTTGATGTAGTCCGCCTGCAGGCTGTTGACGCTGAGCAGCTCGGTGAACGTCGTGACGTTCTTCTCGCGGTAGGTGCGCTGGGCGCGGGTGACCTCGAACTCCCGCGGAGCCACCAGCACCACGTCGGCCTCGAGCTCCGCCCCGCGCAACATGGGAGACGCCCAGGAGCCGGCCCGGCTCATGGGAGTCTCTCCTCGGGCATCCGCCGCCACAGCGGCCGCTTACCACCCTCCTCGAAGGCCGAGGCCAGCTCGACCAGCCGCCGCCGCGCCGCCGGAGAGGAGTAGAGATCCATGGCGGTGATCTCGTCGAGGGTGCAGTCGCCGTCGAGAAAGACGTTCACCACGTCGAAGGGGGTGAAACAACCCCGGCAGAACGGAAAACGCGGCGGATCCCGCAAGAAGAGCTTGTGGATGGTGGCCTCCCCCACCTGCTCCAGCACCCGGTCCTCTTCCAGGAGATTGCCCAGGGGAGAGGCCCAGCAGTTGGAGCACGAGGCCACGACCCCGTCGTCGAAAGTCTGGAGAAAGCTCAGGGGAACGCGGCAACGATGGCGGCGCACACCGCTTCCGCAGATCTCCACCAGCCGCTCGACATACCCTCTCGGCGGCAGGATCTCCGCCAGGGTCTCGTAGTCGTCCAGCAGGCGCTCGACCGCCTCGACCTGGGACGCCTTCGGAGCCATGGTCCTGGCCACCTCGCCGCGCACCGGAAACGGCAGCAGACGCACATCCGCCGAACGATCCAGATCGAGCAGGTACCGGGCGAACTCGTGGATCGCATGGGTGTTGTGGTGCGTGAGCACGGTGTAGACCTCGACCGGGATCCCCGCCTCCACCGCCGCAAGAAGGCCGTCGACGATCCGTTCGGCCCAGTTTTCTCGCGGGGTGCGCAGCGCGTTGAGCTCCGCGGTATGGCCGTCCACCGAGCAACAGAGGTTGAGGGTCGGCCATCGCGCGAGACGGTCGATGTCTTTGCGCAGGAAGGTGGCATTGGTCAGCACCTGGACCCGCTCCCACTCCCCGGCGATCTCTTCGAGGAAATCCAGGGCCCCGCCGATCGCCATGATCTCGCCCCCGGCCAGGCGCAGGATCGGCGCGTCCCCCCGCTGCCGGCAGAGGTCGAGCATCCGCCGCGCCCGCCGCCAGCCGTAGGTTTCGGCCTTCAGGTCGATACGTTCCGTGGGCTTCCACGGCTCGCCATCCTTGAGGTTCTCGTTTTCGAAGTTGAGGCAGTAGGTACAGCGCAGGTTGCAGACATGCTCCTGCACCACGAAATCGTTCATCAGGTAGAGCAGGCGGTCTCCGGGGCCGGAGCCCGCCACCGAGGGACCGTCCACGCGCACCCCTCCGATCACCGGTAGCTCTCTGCGGGATTCGGTTTCCACGGAATCGCTCCTTTCGTCCCTCTCGGGTCGCTACCTCGGCAGCCGGTCGCGAATCACCTTGCCCGAGGGAGTGAGCGGCAAGGTCTCCAGGAAATGGACCCGGCTCGGGCACTTGTAGGCCACCAGGTGCTCGAGGCAGTGCTCCCGCAGCATCTCTGCGGTCGGGGGATCTCGGGAGACGACCGCCGCCTGGACGATCTGGGATCCCGAGGCGTGCTCGCCAGCGTAGACCTGGACCGCCTCGATCTCCGGCAGCCGGGCGATCACCGCTTCGACCTCCGCCGGCACGACCTTGAGCCCGAAGACATTGATCAGGTCGCTGCTGCGGCCGTGGAGCGTCAGGCGGCCGGCCGAATCGAGGGAGGCGAGATCCCCGGTCTCGAACCAGCCCTGGCGCAACATGCTGCGATCGATCCCCTCGTCGGTCCGGTACCCGGTCATCATCGAGGACGATCTCACCTCGAGACGCCCCACGCCTCCTTCGTGATCGACCTTCTCTTCGCGGCGGACGCGGACCTCGACCCCCGCCATCGGCGGTCCGACCTCACCCTCCGTCCCGGAGGGCTCGAGGTCGACGGAGATCCCGCCCGTCTCGGTGGTTCCGAACAGGGAGTGGATCTTGGTTCCGAGCTCGTCTTGCGCCGTCTCCGCGATCCGCCGCGGCAACGGAGCCCCGGCCGAGAGCGCGAGGCGCGGCCCGGCGAGATGGCTGGCCAGGCGATCTCGGAGCAGCAGGCCGTACATCGCGGGCACGGCCGGCAGCAGGGTAACTCCCTGCTCCTCCAGGGCTCGTAGCATCTGCCGCGGCCGGAGCTCGCGCAGGCTCACCACGTGGGCCGAGGACAACCACGGCACGGCGACCCCCATGCCGTAGGCATAGGCGTGGCTCATCGGCGTGGCGGCGAGGAGCACGTCGCCTGGCCCGATGTCCATGGTGGCGATGTAGTGGGCGGCCTCCGCGACCGCACAGGGTCCCGGCCGCAGAGCGATCTTGGGCACACCGCTGGTGCCCGAGGTCGGGTGGAGAGGGACTCCGGCGAGGGCTGCGTCCCGCTGTGGGTCGCCGTCGAGACGCAGGCATCGGATCGTTGCCCAATCGGCGGGCTCGAGCTCGGCACCTTCGGCCAGGGCCTGCCGCTCCCGGCGAAACGTCGGCTCCACCAGGAGAGCCGTGGCGCCGACCTGGCGGGCGTATCGCTCGAGCTCCGGCAGAGGAGTCTGGGCATGGAGCAGGAGCGGCGCCGCCCCCAGACCCAACGTGGTGGCCAGCAGCAGGTGGAAGACCGGCCCGTTCGAAGCCGCCACCACCACGGGCTCCCCCGCGGCGATTCCGGCCCCGGCCAGCTGTGGGTGCAGCCGGTCGCGGGCCCGGCGCAGATCTCCGGCGCTCACCCGGCGCGCCGTCTCGAGGTCGTAGATCGTTCCGCGGAAGCCCTCGAAGGCATCCAGCAGGACCCGCGGCGAGCCGCAGTCGTTCGGCTCGGGGCGGTTGCTGCTCTCCGTCAGATCGGGCATCCGGTCACAGCGTCGTCGAACCGCCCCAGGATCTCGTCGATGTCTTCACGCGTATGGGCGGCCGAGAGGTACATCGGCTCGAATTGATTGGGGTGGATGTACACGCCGCGGTCGAGCAGGGCGTGCTGCAACGCGATGAAACGCTCGAAATGGCAGTGTCGGCGGACGTCACGGTAGCTCTCGAGGGCTTCCCACCGGTCATGGGTGAGAAAGAGACCGAGCATCGGCCCGACGTGCTGCACGACATGCGGTATGGAATGGCGCCCGAAGATTTCGCCCAGGCCCGCGGCCAGCTGCGCTCCCCGGCTCTCGAGCGTCTCGTAGAGCGAGTCGCCGAGCTCGAGGATCCGGCTCAACACCGCGTCGGCAGCCGAGAGGACCAGAGCGTTGCCGGAGTAGACCCCACCGTGGAAGATCCGCCCTTCCGCAACTCCCTGCATGAGCTCCCGAGAGCCTCCGAAGGCCGCGACGGGCACCCCGCAACCCAACGCCTTCGACAGGATCGTGAGGTCCGCGGGCACGCCGTAACGTTCCTGGGCTCCCCCGGCGGCGATCCGCAGGCCGGTGATCACCTCGTCGAAGACCAACAGCGCACCTTCGGCGTGGACTCTTTCGCGAAGCCCTTCGAGGAACCCGGCCGGCGGCGGAATCACCCCGGCATTGCCCATCACCGGCTCGAGGATGACCGCGGCGATCTGCCCGCGGTGGCGAGCGAAGATGCGGTCGAGAAAATCGAGGTCGCCCCACCGGGCGGCGTAGACGTTGTGGGGAGCCCCGTTCATGCCCAGGGTTCCGGCCAGCACCGGTGCCCCGGGCTCGTCCGGGAGCTCCTCCAGCGGCGCATGGTATTTGTGGAAGACCGCGTCGCTCCAGCCGTGATAGTTGCCTTCGAAGACCACGAGCCCGGGCCGGCCGGTCTTCGCTCGGGCCACCCGGATGGCCGAAGCGATGGCCTCGGTACCGGAGTTCGCGAAGCGAAGGAGCTCCACGGTCGGAAACAGCTCCTGCACCTTCTCCGCCACCCGGAAGTTGAGCTCCTGGGGAAAACCCAGCTGCGATCCCCGAGTGCTCACCTGATGATGCAGGGCCTCGACCAGAAAGGGCGGCCGGTGCCCGAAGAGCAACGGCCCGTAGGCCATGTTCAGATCGAAATACTCGTGCCCGTCGACATCCCGGATCCGGCAGCCCTCCCCCCGGTCGACGACGAACGGAGGATGATACGGCAAGACCCGCATGGTACTGCTCTCGCCTCCCGCCAGGGAGCGACGGGAGCGGGCCAGGAGCTCCTCGCTACGGGGACGATGGGTGGTGTCTGGAATGGCTTGGATCGATGCTCGCAACATCGGCTCTGGCTCCCTTTCTCGCGGAACAACGAGCCCACGAAGAGGTGGGCCGACGATCTCAGGCGGTGATACCCAGCTTTCCGCACACGGCGTTGACAAAAGAATCGAGGGTCTCGACCAGCTGCGGCTTGAGCTCGTCGTCGTCGAACTCGATGCCGCACCGTTCTTCCGCGGTGATGATCAGCTCCAGAGTATCGATCGATGTGGCGCCCAGGGACATGATGTAGTCTTGCCGATTCGCCTCCAGGGATTCGGGAGGCACGTCGAGCATCAGAACCTCGACGATCAGGTTTCGCAGGGTCTGCTCGACATCTCGACGAGTGGAAAGGGCAGGGGCTGCAGCAGTTTCAGAGGTCACATCCATTACCTTTCGCACGGTAGAGCCCGAGAAGGAGCACCCGAGAGCCCTGTGTGCCGTTCGACCAACCGAAGGGTTTCGCGGGCCGTTCGATCCTCCCGGGGTCCCGGACCCGCGCGGATCCACCTGGCCGGAAATCCGGTAGAAAAGGTAGCGCTAGAGCACGAGAAGCAACGGCCGGTCCTTGAAACCCGGAGCGACGAACGGCCAGATACAAACGTCAGCTTTTTCGCTCTTCATTATAAGTACGCCCCTGAATCTTGGCAAGAAACCTGGAGCCGTTTTCCGCAGCGTCGTCAGGGGAAGGCGAAGCGGGCAAGATCTCTCGCCACCTCGACCGCGGGGAAATGCGGCCGGGCCTCGTGCAGGAAAGCGTTGACCTCGGCGTAGCGCGGTGAGAAGTGGCTCAGCAAGAGGCGTCGAGCCCCGGCGGCCACGGCGACCTCGGCCGCCTGGCGGGGCGTCATGTGTTGCCGCTCCTGCGCCAGCTCGGCGCGTGCCTCGAGATAGGTCGCCTCGCAGACCAGAAGATCGGCTCCCGTCGCGAGCTCGATGGCGGCGGCACAGGGCCGAGTGTCCATGAGGAAGGCGAAGATCCTCGTGTCTCCTTCCAGGCTCCCCTCCAGGCGAAAGCCCAGAGTGTCCACGGAGTGTTCCAGGGGCCCGGCCGTCAGCACCAACGGCCCGACCTCGGTCCGGGAGACCTCGACCGGCAGAGGCCGGGCGACGAGCGGCGGCTCGCCCTCGAAGCTGGCGGCACCGAGAAGGTTCTCGAAATAGCGACTTCCGCTGGCCGGGAAATACACCGGCACCGGCTCCTCGATTCCCGACAACAACATTTGTTGTGCGATTCCTGGAAGCCCGAGGCAGTGGTCGGGATGGAAATGGGAGATCAGGATGCGACGGATCTGAGCGACCGATACGCCCGCCAGGGCCAGCTGCCGCTGGCTCCCTTCGCCGGGATCGAAGAGCAGGGCTTCCTCACCCCAGAACAAGGCACAACCATTGGTGTTGCGCTGGGTCGTGGCGGCCTGGCTGGCATTTCCGAGAATCAGGAGCTCGGCTCGAGGCATGGCGGCTCTCCCGAGAACGTCCATCGGGCGAAGACCCAACGGTAGGGAAGGTGGTCGAAACCGGGCTCGATGCGGCGCAGGAAGGCGACCCGCTCGGCCTGGGAAAGGTGGGGCAAGCGGCCCCTGCCCATCGCCGGAATGCTGTAGAAACGAACAAAATCTTCCCAGTCGACCGAGAAGGTGATCGGCTCCAGCTCCAGGCCGAACCCGTGGCGCCGGGCCAGCCCTGCCAGGAGCTCGGAGTCCAGCTTCTCCACCTCCGCTCGCTCCGGGGAATCCGGTCGCAGGCGCTGCGCCGCGCGGTGGAATCTCGACTCCCAGCCATCGGCGAAGGCGAAGGACTGGTCGGGAAGATTCGCGACTACCTGCCCTCCGGGCCGCAACACCGCGGCACAACGCCGGAAGAAGGTGTCGAGGTCGAGCCGGTCGTCGGCCCGACGCAAGAGGTGCAAGGAGCAGTTGCAGGCGATGGTGTCGATCCGCCCGACCAGGCTCGGAGGGAGTCCCACCAAGGTGGCATCGGTGAGGTGGCGGTGGAGACGAACCCCCGGCGGGCCGAGATCCTCCGTGGCCCGCAACATGCTCGGGGAACGGTCGGCGAGCACCACGTCGAGAATCCTGTTCTCCGTTCGGGCTCGGGCCAGACGCTCGGAGAGAAAGGCGCGGCTCAGGCGGCCGTCGCCACAGCCGAAATCGACGAAGATCAGGGTCTCCGGATCGACCCAGCGAAGCAGCTCGCGGGTCACGGCTCCGCAGTACTCGATCTCTCGCGAGTGGTGGAGATAGGCGGGAACGGATTCTTCCCAGAGGTCCCGATCAGCGGACATACCGCTGCCTCCGGTAACCGCCCGTTCGGAGTCCATCGGTGCATCGAGCTGCGAGAACCAACACTCTCAGCCAGGAAAAACGAACCGGTGGATGGGTCGGATGATCTCGAGACACGGGCTTCCCGACCCCTGCTCGGGTCGACCCACGGGCGACGGATCGGCTCCCCACCTCCGCACCGAGAAAAGGAAGGTTATTTCTTCGTGGTGGGGGCGGAGTCGGACTCGTAGGTCTCTTTGAACTTGTCCGACGAGCTCTTCACGGTGTCGGCGAAATCGCTGGCGGCCCGCGACATCGAGTTGCCGACGACATCGAGGGTCAGGTTGGTGGCGACGCGGGTCATACCGGTGAACATCTCGGTACCGGCTACGGCCCAGGCATTGACGAGCTGACTGACGTCGTCGGCCATCCGGCGGGTGTTGTCGTTCATCGTCTGCATGGGACCGTCGAACATTCCCTGATTCTTGTTCTCTGCCATGATTCCTCCAAAGATCCGAACGTCTTCTGGCGTCGAGCGTGTGATCTATCGTTGCGCTCGATCTAGCAGCCCGTGGTGAAACTCGAGCCGCGCTGCGAGCGGCCCTTTTCCAGCAGCTCAGCGTTGCAAAAACTCGAAAGATCACCGATATTCCTGCGGTTTTGCGCCTCGATCGGCCGAAAAATTGCTCGCTCTCGCCAGCGGCTGACTTTCACCACGGGCTGCTAGCGGTGTCGAAGCCTCTTGAAGAGCCGCCCGGCCCGAAAACAAGGCGGAAGCGATTCATCCGAGCAGTCCATCTGTTCTCGATTGACCATAGACCCGCCTCTCTCCACTGTCAAGGGCTCGGCGCAGATCCGGTGCGGCTCGGAAACAGATTGCGCTTCTTGAACAGGGTGACCACCGCCTCGATCGTTCCTCCGACCATGCCTTCGATCAAGGGAGAAAACGGGCTGCCGGGGGGTGGAAACACTCCTTCTTCCTGCAGGAAGATCACGATCAGATCGCGCGCGTAGGCCTTCTTCTCCGGTCCCGAGAGCTCGATCAGGGCTTCGGCCTCGTGCACGGTGATGGACACGATGTCGACCATCGCCACGACCTGGTCGCGGTGCCGGCCGACCCAGGTCAGGAAACCGAGGCCGTCTTCGAGGAGGCCGGCCAGAGAGCCGCTCGAGGGGATCCTCGAGATGGCCGCGGCGAGCTCCGGCGATATCGGGTTGCGCGCCGTCACGACCCGCGATACCACCGTGACGGCGAGATCCCGCAGCCGGCGGAACGGGGCGAGCACGAGGCGAAAGAAGGCGGCTGCCAGACGCCGCAACCAGCCGCTCGCCGGCCTCGGCGCCGGTTGCCACAGGTCGTGACGGTTGAGCAGCAGCACCACCGCATCCACCGACCAGTCGGCGATCGCCTCGAAGAGCAGCGGCGCGAAAGGCGAGGTCCGGCGGCCATCGCGCTGGCTCATCTCCAGCATCAGGTTGAACAGAGCCGCCTGGACCTTGGCCTTCTTCTCGTGCCCCGAGCCCGCCGCCCGACCCTGCTGGCTTTCCATTTCCTGCACCAGGATCTCGACCACGTCGACCCAGGCCACCACCGCCGCTTCCAGATGGTCGATCCGGGCACCGAAAGCACGCACCAGCACCACCAGCTGGCGGTCGAGGCCGCCGCTGGAGAGGGTTGCGAAGCTTCGGCGCAGCCGCCAGACCGCCTGGCGCAGCCGTTCCTCCCGGGCGGAGTCGACGCCTCCCGAGGCACCCGCGGAGGTAAAGAAAGCGCCGGAGACGCGGCCGACGAGACGCAGGGATTCGGCGGTGCAGGGAGTCAGCGGCATGGTCAGGGCAGACGCCTCCACAACGTCCACATCCACACGTAGATGCCACCGAGCCCGGCGGCGATTCCCTGGCCCCAGGTCCATCCGTGCCACAGCTCCAGGTCGCGGGCGCCGAGCCACAGCACTGCCAGGCCGACCGACGCCGTCGCCAGGGTCACCAGCTTGGCCTTGAGACCTTCGAGCCGGCGATCTTCTTTCGAGGCCTCGGTGCGCACGGTGAAGGGAATCCGGTCTTCCGCCAGGTGATCGAGCAGGCGCACCAGCTCGCCGGGGGTGTCGCGGAACAGGGTCAGGACATCGAGCGCCAACCCTTGCAGTGGCTCCGGGTGCAGCGCTCGCAAGACCTCGTGGAGCTGCAGGTAGCGAAAGAAGCCGCGTCCCACCGAGAGCAGGTCGCTGCCGGTGCCCACCTGCCGGGCCACGGTCTCGCCCACCAGCAGCGAGCGATACATCGACAGAGTCGCGGGCGGAACTCCCAGGCCGTGCCGCCGGGCCGCCTGCACCACGCCGATCATGAATCGTCCGAGAGGAGAGCCGCTGCCACCGCTGCTCTCGGACTCGTCGTCGCGCTCGCGACTCCAGGTGCGGGCCACCTCGTCGAACTCCTGGCGAAAGCCGCCGAGATCGCTGCCCTCGGAGATCGTGAGCACCTCGGCGAGGCTGGCGAAGATCTTGTCCATGTCGCCGCTATAGAGCGCCGCGACGTAACGGGTCAACCCCTGTCGCACGCCGGAATCCAGGCGGTCGACGAGGCCGAAGTCGACGAAGCCGATGCGTTGATCGGTGAGGGCGATCAGGTTGCCGGGATGGGTATCGGCGTGGAAGAAGTTGTCGCGGAAGATCTGTTGCAGGATGGCGTGCAGCAGGTTGCGCGCCAGCTGCTCGCGATCGGCACCCAGGGCCTCCAGGCGATCCTCGCGACCGGCACGGATCTGCCGCAACACCTCGCTCAGGGGCAGACCCTCGAGGTACTCGGCGGTCAGGACCCGCGAGGAGCTGAGCTCCGGATAGGGACGCGGAACCCGCATCTCCGCGGCATCGCCGTAGAGCTCGGCCATGCGGGTGAGATTGCGCAGCTCGCGCCCGAAGTCGAGCTCCTCGCGCAGCCAGCGCTCGAGCTCGTTCAGCAGGTGGCGCTGCGAAATTCCGATCAGCACTCCCGAGGTCTCGAGCCCGCGCAACACCCAGCCCATGCGGCGGAGATCCTTCGCCACCCGGGCTTCGATCTCGGGCCGGCGAATCTTCACCGCCACCGCCTCGCCGTCGTGGGTGCGGGCCATGTAGACCTGGGCCAGGGAGCCTGCCGCGACGGGCTGGCGGGGGAAGAAGGCAAAGAGCTCCTCGGGCGGGGCGCCGAGATCCTCGATCAGGGTCTGCTGCGCCACGGCCCAGGGAAAGGCCGGGACCCGGTCGACCAGATCCAGCATCTCGTCGCAGTACTCCTGCGGCAGGACGTCGGGACGCATGGCGAGGTACTGCCCGAGCTTGACGAAGGTCGGCCCCAGACGCACGAGCGCCTTGCGCAGGCGCACCGGCCCAGGGTCGTGCGCCTGGTGGCGG
>CAZMEL010000185.1:0-16156 GCA_964565225.1 uncultured Thermoanaerobaculia bacterium
CTCGCGCCCGGGAGACCCGGATTCTCCCCGCCGCTGCCGACGCCGCGAGATCTCGACCAACCCCTCTTCGGCCAGGTACCGCTCGAACCTCTCTCCGTCGAGCTCGGAAAATGCTGTCGTGGTCTCGAAGCCGACGACCCAGGTTCCCTCCTCGCCCGGGCGAAAGGCTCCCGCCGGCTCGGCACCCGGCATTCCCACCACCTCGACCTGCGAAGCCGGACCCGAGGCGTCGAAACGGACGATCCGCCGCGGATTCCGGCGCACCGGCTCCGCCTCTCCACCGTGCCCGACCCGCAGCGGCACGCGCACCAGCTCGCCGACAGCGATCGACCCGGGCGGCGGCACGATCCACATGTCGTGCGCCCGAGCCGTCTCACCGGGCCAGCAGAGCCCGGCGAGCAGCAGAGCCGAAACCCAGGGAAAAGGGGTCCGGCGGCTTCGATCGTGCCGCCGGACCCGCTCCCGAGAAGACTCTCGGTCTCTCGACATCAGGGCGTATCGTTGGGTGATCCCGGCACCGGAGAGGTCAGGTACGGGAATCGATTGTCGAACTGCAAGGCGTTCTGGGCCGAGCCGTCGGTGTAGGGCAGCAGGCCCGCGGGGGCATCGTCGGGCTCACAGACTCCGATCCCCAGGTGGCAGAGCACACCCATCATCGCCCGCAGGGAGATGTCGACGGTGTCGTCGCCAGGGCGGCGGCCGTTGGGATACCCCGCGGGGTCTCCGCCGGCCACGCCGAGAAAGTCCTGCTGCTCCCGAGGGGTGGGATCGATGGCGGTGTTCAGACGCATGATCTCACCCACCGAGCCGTCGTCGTTGAGGCCCGAGAGACCGGTGAGAAACACGGCTACGAGATCGTTGCGGGGAAAGTTCGTGGGAGCGTCGACTCCGAAGAGTGCCTGCAGAATGGTCGGCAGGGTGGGGTTGGTGACATAGGTCAGGAAGTTGGCTCCGTCGTCGCGCGGGTGGCTGGCATTGAAGAGATTCTTGTCGGGCAGGCCGATCGCCACCTCGTTGACCAGGGGGTTCGCCAGGCGAGACACCTGCACCAGGTCGCCGGTGTGCTGGGAGGGGCGATCGAAGGTGGGGCTTTCGGCCAGGCTGCGGATCCGCGGCAGGCGCGCCGTGGTCCAGCCGCCGATCACCGAGCTCTCGGCCGTCAGGCAGTCGGTGGGCACCTCGAGGATCAGGCTGGTGATGTTCTTGTCCTCGGTATCCGAGGCCTCGCTGTCGGGCTCGCCGACCGGATTCAGGTTCACCAGGTCGAAGACCTCACCGAGATTGACGGCAAACGACTCCTTGCGCTGCCCGGCGAAGACCCGGCCGTCACCACAGCCGGGAATGCCGATGTCCTTGACGAAGAGGCGAGCGTAACTCTCGTAGCCGTTGGGATAGGTCTTGTTGCCGAAGTTGTCCATCGGCGAGCTGAAGATATTCCCTCCGTTGCTGCGGTTCACGGCGAAGGCCTTTTCGGTCGGGTTGTCGACATTGCCGCGCAGCACTTCCAGGGTGAACCGCCGCTGCAGATTCAGGTTCCGCACACCGATCCCGGTACCCGCGGGCCCCACCGCCACCAGAGGAATCGGTACGTCGACCCCACCGATGGGCAGCGAGATGAAGGGCGAGCCGCCGCTGTTGGGATTGGTGCTCTGCACGAAGCGAAACCGAAAGGTGAGGTCTTCTTCCACATCTCCGTTGTTGGTGATGTGGATGTCGTAGACCGCGTTGCCATCGAGCGGAAAGTAGTTGGGGCCACCGTAGGGGTCTTGCAGTGGATTGTAGTTGGCGATCAAGGTCACGAAACCTTCGCGTCCGGGCTCGTAGCTGCGGAACATGTAGAAGTCGGTGCCGTCGACCTGGGGCGAGCTCAGAATCGCCGGGGCTTCCCGGTGGCTCGACGCCGCGACGGGCAGGGCCGAGAGCAATATCGCAACGGCAAACATTCCGCCGATCGCCTGGAAGAGTCCGGACTCGGTCCGGCAGCTGCAGTGAAGAAACGGGCTCTTCATGGGTTGGGTTCTCCTGTAGTCGAGAGATTGGCGCCCCCTCTGGAGAGCAGGCGCCAAGATGATTCCGAGCAGGAGGTACTAGCAACGGCCATTCCAGGGGTGGGCCGCCGCTTCGTAGACCGGTGATCCGGGCAGGACAAAGGCGGTCCGAAACGGCCCAAGAGCCGCCCGGGCGCTTGCTCCGAGGCCTCGGATAAAGGGATCGGAGCCCGGCCGAAGACACGACGGGCGCGGGAAGCTCGGCGAGATCCGGTCTCACGGCGATGAGACGGGAGGCCGGGTCCGGAGGGAGCGGTGAGACGGGCGAGACGGGTTGGAGAAGGTCGGGCTACCGCCGGCTGCCGAGACCGTATTTCTTCATCCGGCGGTAGATGGTGGCCCGGCTGATCCCCAGGGCTTCCGCCGCTACCTCGGGCTGGTGCTCCGCCGTTTCCAGCGCCTCTTCGAGGCTCGCCTTCTCCACCAGATCTTCCGCGCTCCAGGTGGGCTCGGCGGCGGCCGTTCGCCCGGGCCTGCTCAGCTCGTCGGTGAGCATGGAGGCCTCGAGGCGCTCGCCGTCGTGCAGCACCACGGCTTCTTCGATCAGGTTCTTCAGCTGGCGCACATTGCCCGGCCAGTCGTACCGCAACAGGACTTCGAGAGCCGAGGTATCGAGACCGCCGAACGACTTCTCGTACCGCCGGGTGGCGGAGGCCAGGAAGTGGCGTGCCAGGAGAGGGATGTCGTCGAGGCGATCTCGCAGGGGCGGGATCTCGAGCGAGACGACCCGGAGACGATAAAAGAGGTCTTCCCGCAGCTTGCCGGCCTCGATCTGTCGCTGGGGATCGACATTGGTGGCCGCCACCACCCGCACGTCGACCCGCCGCGGACGCCCGCCGCCCACGGTCTGCACCACCTGGTCCTGGAGAAAACGCAGCAGCTTCGCCTGCACGTCGAAGCTCATCTCACCGATCTCGTCGAGGAAAAGGGTGCCGCGGTGGGCCTCGGTGCAATACCCCTCCCGCGACTGGTAGGCGCCGGTGAAAGCTCCCTTCTCGTGCCCGAAGAGCGAGCTCTCCACCAGCTCCTTGGGAATGGCCGCGGTGTTGACCGGCACGAAGGGCTGCTTGCGCCGCCGGCTGATGCGGTGCACCACCGAAGCCACCATCTCCTTGCCGGTGCCGGTCTCACCGAGGACCAGCACCGAGGCGTCGGTGGGAGCGACCGCCTCGATCCGCCGGTAGAGCTCCTGCATCGCCGGGCTCGCGCCGAGGATGCCGTGGAAATCGTCGGTGCGCCGATCGGTGGCTACCGAGGCGAAGCGAGAATGCGCTTCCCCGAGTCGCAGGGCTTCCTTGACCGCCTGTTGCAGGCGGTCGAAGTCGATCGGTTTGGTGATGTAGTCGAACGCCCCGAGCTTCATCGAGCGCACCGCGATCTCCAGGCTCTGGCTGCGGGTGACCATCGCCACCGGTAGGTCGGGGTACCGATCCTTCAGCTCCCCCACCAGCACGCTGCCGTCGTCGTCGCCGAGGAGCACGTCGAGCAGCACCAGGTCGGGCGGCTCTTCGCGATCGAGGAACCGGGCCAGCTCGGCGCCGCTACCGACCTCGGCGGTCCTATACCCCCACCGCCGCAGGTGCATGGAGACCAGCCGGGCCAGGTCGGTGTCGTCGTCGACCACCAGGATCAAGGGTTCACTCATGGCTGTTTCTCCTCGTGCTCGACCGCCGTCGCCAGCGCCCGAAGGCCTTGCAGAGCTGCCGCCACATCCCGCTCGGCTCCTCTCGTCTCGAGCCTCTCCGCCTCGCGATAGACCTCGGAGAGGCCATAGCTCCCCGAGGTGCCCACCAGCTTGTGGATTCGCGCCCCGAAGCTCGCCCAATCGCCCGCCTCCACCGCCCGCCGCAGCTCCACGATCTCCGCCGGAAGACCGGAGAGGTAGGCGCGGGTCAGCTCCTCCAGGTCGGCCAGGTCCACCGGGCCGGTGGCGTCGGTCACCGGCAGCCAGTTCTTGAGAATCAGGTGCAGAGCGTCGAGATCGAGGGGTTTGGGCAGGTACTCGTCGCAGCCCGCGGCCAGGCAGGTGCGGCGCACATCGGCCCCGGCAGCTGCCGTGAGGGCCACCACCGGGGTCAGGTCCCCTCCCGCACGGAGGCGGCGGGTAGTTTCGAGGCCATCGAGCTCGGGCATGTGCCAGTCCATGAGAATCAGATCGATCTCCTGGGCCTCCACCAGGGCCAGCGCCGCCTCGCCGCTCGCCGCGGAGACGACCTCCAGGTGCCAGCGCTCCAGCACTCGCTGGCAGACCTGCCGCATGGCCTCGGCATCGTCGACCACCAGAACCCGGCCCGACAGGGGCGCCCAGGCGCCCGACCGCTGGCGGCGCGACCGTGATCGCGGCTTCGCGGGCTCCGAAGCCCAGTCTCGGCAACCCGAGACCGGCAGCCGGAGCTCGAAGGTCGAGCCCACCCCGGGCTCGGTCTCCAGGTGCAGATCCCCTCCCAGGAGCTCCACCAGCTCCTTGACGATCGACAATCCGAGCCCGAAACCCTCGACCGGCGAGTCGGGGTCGACATCGACCCGGCTGAAACGCCGGAACAACCGCGCTCGGCCCTTGTCGTCGATGCCGCGGCCGGTATCTTTCACGACGAACGAGAGCACCGCCGACTCGCCGCCGGGGGCAGGCGAGTCGAGGCAGCGGATGTGCAGGCCCACCCGCCCCGAATCGGTGTACTTCACCGCGTTGCTGAGCAGGTTGTCGAGGATCTGCCGCAGGCGCTTTTCGTCGCCTTCGAGGCGCCAGGGCAGGTCGCCGGAGAGAGAGACCTCGAAGGCCAGGCCTTTGCCTCCCGCCAGGGCCTCGAAGGTGGAGCGCAGGCTCGAGAGCAGGGGCTCGAGGGCGAAGGGAGACGGCTCCGCTTGCAGCCGTCCGGCTTCGATCCGGTGCAGGTCGAGCAGATCGGAGAGCAGCTGGTGGACCTGGCGCCCGTTGCCGCGGATCGCCTCCACCGACTCCCGGATCTCCGCCTCGCCGGCTCCGCCGTAGGCGAGGAGGTCGGCATGGCCGAGAATGGCGGTCAGCGGGGTGCGGATCTCGTGGCTGAACGTGGCGAGGAAGCGGGTCTTCGCCTCGCTCGCCCGGTCGGCCTCGTCCTTGGCGATCGACAGCTCCGAGGTTCTCTCGGCCACGCGATCCTCCAGCTCCCGCAAAGAGCGGTCGAGCTCGGCCGCCATCCGGTGGAAGGACTCGGCCATGTCGTCGAGCTCGCGGATGCCCGAGCGGCGCCCGGGCAGGGCGGTGCGCTGCTCGCGGTGCCCGCGGGAGACCGCCGAGAGATGGTGCACCGGGATCAGGATCCGTCGCGCCACCGCCAGGGCGCCGAGCAGGGCCAGCACCGTGGCCACGGCCACTGCCGCGAGGGTCTGGCGAGTGCCCCGGAAGACCCCTTCGAGGTAGGCATCCTCCGGTACCCCGGTGACGATGCGCCAGTCGAGCCCCCCGGCCAGCTGCAGAGGCACGACGTCGACGAAGTGGGGCTCCCCTTCGATGGCGAGGCTGCGGGGCACCTCCGCGGTCGAGGCGGCCGCCAACCGTTCCTGGCGCAGGGCCGAGGCCACCGTGGTGAGGCGAGGATCGAAGCTCTGCCAGGCGAAGATCGGGCGGCCGTCTCTCGAGGTCTCCCGGTCCATTCCCGTGGAGGTCGCCACCAGGCGACCGTCCTGGTCGACCACGAAGGTGAACCCGCGTTCGTCGGCCCACAGGTCGGCGAGAAAACCGCTCAGCTGGTCGAGGGTGAGATCGACTCCGGTGACCCCCAGCAGCTCGCCCGCGGCGTCGAAGATCGGCTCCGCGGCGGCGATCGCGGCGGTGCCTTCGGCGAAGAAGAGGTAGACGTCGCTCCACACCGACTCGCGACTCTCGACCGCTGCGGCGAACCACGGCCGCGCCCGGGCGTCGAACTCGGGGGTCGCCTTGAGCAGCTCGCCACGCCGCCCTTCGGCATCGGCGCGGAACTCCCAGCGGGTACCGGCCACGGCGCCACGCTCCGGGTCGACGTCGGTGCTGTCGACCACCAACAGGCCATCGGCGTTGCGCCCGGCGCCCACCGCCCCGCCCGCCGGAGTGGCGACGAAGACGAAGGCCACCTCGTCGAACCGCTGGACCTGGTGCCAGAGCTGCTGCGAGAGATCTTCGGCGGCGACGGTGTCGAGCCGCTCCAGGCGCAGGAGATCGGCGTTGAGCCCGTTGACCTGGCGCGCCGTGTCGAGGTGCGTCTCCAGGTAGCGGCGAATCTCCGAGCCTACTTCCTGGTGCAGGCGTGCGGTCACCTGCGCCACCGCCTGCCGGTGGTTGCGGAGCAGGAGCCCGGCGCTCGCTCCCACCGCAGCCACGAGAAGGACCACCGTCGGTGCGATCAGCCAAACCCTGAGCGATGTTCTGGCAAGACCCATGAGCTTTTCTCGCCGGCTCGAGCCGCGGGCGCGGGCCCCGACTCTCCCCACGATGGTTGTATCGTACCTCGCCATTCGGCGGCGATTCCAAACGAGAGCACTTCCGATAGAGTCACGGCATGAGCCTTCTCCACCCGCGCAGCTCCCCGGCCGCCTGATGCGGATCGTCGCCGTCGTCCAGGCGAAGATGTCCGCGAGCCGCTTCCCCGGCAAGATGCCGGCACCCCTCGCGCCTCGGAGGCTCTCGAAGGAATCCGGGAGCTCGTCCACGACCACGGTGCCCTCCTTGCTTCGACGAAAGATTCAATCACCCTCACCCACGACGACCGCGACATCGAGCACATCGTCGAGGCCTACGGAGAGGCCCTGTGCGTGCTGAAATTCGCCCTCGAGCTCGACGCCGTCGCGGAGAGGACGGTGGGATCGAGAGACTGAGCTTGATGTCGAGCAACTTCTGCCCGAGCCGAGCCTCGAGCCTTCTCGACCGAACTCTTCGGTTCCTGAGATAAGCTTGCCTTCCGAAGTCTCTTCCTTCGCAGGATCCACTACGAGGACCGTCCACTGATGATTACCCGGATCGAAGCCCTGGGGTACCGCTGTTTGCGGCATATCTCTCGGCCCATGCATCGATTCCATGTGCTTGTGGGTCCCAATGCCAGTGGCAAGACAACCTTCCTGGACGTTGTCGCTTTCTTCCACTCGATGATTTCGAATGGTCTCGAATCAGCTGTCCAAGAGAGAACCCAGAATTTCTCCGACTTGACGTGGGCCAGGGAGGGGAATTGTTTTCAACTCGCTCTAGAGCTCTCCATTCCGGTCGAGCTTCGGGAGAGTCTCCACGACTCCAAGTTAGATACCTTGAGGTATGAGGTAGAAATCGAGCTCGATCGAGACGTAGAGGCGGTAGGATTCAAAGCAGAGACTCTTCTACTGAAGACGGCCCCAGGCCCGCCGAGTCATGTCCGGCGCCTCTTTCCGGAATCCATGATTCCACCGGCGACTCTCTTGGCCGGCACCAAGAGCCTCGGCACTCGAACCGTCATCAACAAGACACCCGGTGGCAACGACAATTTCTACTCCGAGACCTACGGTAGGAAAGGTAAGGGTTGGGTACCTGCTTTTCGTCTCGGCCCCAAACGTTCTGCTCTCGCCAACCTACCCGAAGACGAATCCAGATTTCCTGTCGCCACCTGGTTGAAGAGCTTTCTCACCACCGGCATCCAGACTCTCGTCTTGAACAGCTTGTTGATTCGCCGGGCTAGCCCGCCCGGGCAGGGTCGGACTCTGCGACCCGATGGATCCAACCTACCTTGGGCGATCGCGGAGCTCGAGAGCAGGGCACCTGCGCGCAAAGAACAGTGGATTGCTCACCTGCAAACCGCACTTCCGGACCTGGAGGGAATTCGGACCATCCTTCGACAAGACGATCGCCATCGCTATCTCATGCTTCGATATCGTGGAGGGCTCGAGGTACCATCCTGGATGGCCTCCGATGGAACCCTGCGGCTCCTGGCGCTCACCCTACCTGCCTACTTACAAGACTTCGACGGTATCTACTTGATCGAAGAGCCGGAGAACGGAATCCATCCGCGGGCCGTCGAGACGATGTTCCAGTCCCTTTCCTCCGTCTACGACGCACAGATCCTGCTGGCGACACATTCACCGGTTGTCCTCGGAATCGTAAATCTCGACGAGCTGATGTGTTTCGCCAAGAACGATGAGGGTGCCTCGGACATCGTTTTGGGTAGCGAGCACCCGGCCCTTCGAGAGTGGCGCGGTGAAACGAATCTCTCGACTCTCTTCGCCGCAGGCGTCCTGGGCTGAGGCATGGGCTCCAGGACTGACCTGATCTGCCTGGTGGCTGACAACAACATGCGCGAGTCCTTGCTCGGGCTCTTCCCTCGACACCGCGCCCTGCAGACTCGACCCTTCCAGGCGGAGATCGTGGTCCATCCGGAGCATGATCCTGGTTGTTTTCTGCGAGCCCACGACTTCCTGCGACCTTTCTCCAACCGTTCTCGCCATGCCCTGGTCTTGTTCGACCGAGAAGGCTGTGGCCAAGACGAACGATGTCGAGAAGCTCTCGAATCCGATCTCGAAGAACGCTTGAATCAGTCCGGCTGGCAGAAGAGAGCCGCCGCGGTGGCGATCGATCCGGAGCTCGAAGCCTGGGTGTGGAGCGACTCCCCTCACGTCGCCCGGGCACTGTGTTGGGTAGATGGAGACCTTCAACAATGGCTGGCCGAGAGAGATCTCCTCACGCCCGGCCAGAGCAAACCCAGTCGCCCCAAGGAAGCTGTCGAGAAAGTCCTTCGAAGGACCCACACGCCCAGGTCTTCGTCGATCTATCGCCAGCTGGCGAGTCATGTGAGCTTCAAGCGCTGCCAGGACACCGCTTTTGTGAAGCTCCTCGGCACTCTGAAGACCTGGTTCCCCGAGGGCTGAACGGATGACGACGCTCCCGATCTGTGTTTAGATCCTCGGGCCAGACCCGAGCGCCTGTCCGTATCGTAAGAGATGTCGCATTCCGACCTCGGAGGATCTTCCCATGGGCATTCGACCACATGTACTGGGGCTGGTCGCCTCTCTCCTCGGCCTCCTGGCTGGCGTCGGCGGCGCTCAGATCGTGTTCACCGACATCTCCGCCCAGTCGGGCATCGATTTCGATGGCCTGCTGACCGAGTCGGTGGCCTGGGGTGATTTCGACAACGACGGCGACGAAGACCTCTACCTGACGAACAACGGCCCGAATCGTCTGTTTCGCAACGAGGGTGGAGGCAGCTTCACCGACGTGACCGCGACAGCCGGGGTCGGTCACCCGGGGTTCAGTGTCGGCACGGCCTTCGGCGACCTCGACAACGACGGCGACCTCGATCTCTATGTGGTGTCCTTCGGCACCGGACCCGACGTGCTCTACCGCAACGACGGCCCTGTCGAGCCCAGCGGCGAATGGCAGTTCACCGACGTTGCCGAGGTTGCGGGCGTGGCGGCCGACGAGAGCTCCAGCCGCGGGGTGGCGTTTCTCGACTACGACCGCGACGGCCTGCTCGACATCTACGTCAACGCCATCGGCGACGACATCCTCTACCGCAATCTCGGCAGTCTGACCTTCTCCAATCAGGCAGGGCCGGCGGGCATCACGGGCGTGGGTGGCCAGGGCGTCGGCGTGGTCGCCACCGATGTCGACGGCGATGGCTGGATCGATCTCTTCACCGGCAACCGCACGCGCGACCCGAACGTGCTCTTCCTCAACAACGGAAACGGCACTTTCACCGACATCACCGCCAGCGCGGGCATCGATCAGGTGGGCCTGGGGATGGGTGTCCTCGCGTTCGACTACGACAACGACCTCGATATCGACCTCTACTGGACCTCCTGGCCCGACGACAGGATCGACCGGCCGAACGCCCTCTACGAGCAAACGGCACCTCTCGGCGGTGGGCCGACGTTTCTCGAGGTCGCGGCCACCTCGGGCACCGGCGACGTCGATGGCTGGGGGATCAGCTGCAATGCCGGGGATATCGACAACGACGGCTGGCAGGACTTCGTGGTCACCAACGGATTCTCCGACACCACGAGCCCGAACGTGCTCTTCCACAACAACGCCAACGGCACCTTCACCGACATCACCGCGGTGCTCGGAGGGGGTGACTTCGACGGCCGCGGCACCGCCTTCGCGGATTTCGACGACGACGGCGACCTCGACCTGGTGCTCACCGCCGACGCCGACGTTCCCACCCGGCTGTGGCGCAACGATACGGTCCATTCGAACCGCTGGCTCACCCTCGTGCTCACCGGCAGCGACTCCAACCGCAGCGCGATCGGCGCCCGCATCGAGGTGACCACCGACCTCGGCACCACCCTGCAGGAAGTCTCGGGCGGCGCCGGCCGCGGCTCCCAGAACAGCCTGCCGGTAGAGTTCGGCCTCGGCCCGGCCAGCGCCGTCGAAACCGTGCGAATCGCCTGGCCGTCGGGCACGGAAACCCTGCTCACGGGCGTCGCCATGAATCAGAAGCGCAGGGTCTTCGAAGGCCTCTTCGCCAATGGCTTCGAGTCGGGAGATGCCTCCGGCTGGTCCATGGTCGTGCCCTGAGGGTCGGCGCCTCCTGGGAGACACCGGCCCGAGAAGGGATCGAACGAGCGGCTCCTAGACGCTGCGTTGCCAGTGGACCACGATGTTTCCGATGTGGAGATCCCCGGTGCCGGAAGTGATCCTGAAGTCGATGGTGTTCGAGCCCACCTTGAGAGTGCTACCCGTGAGCACTTCGTGGAGGGTACGAAACGTCCCACCGGTAAAGCTGGTTTCCTGAATGTTCTTGCCGTTGATCCGGATCCGCAGTCGAAGGCTGCTCGCATTGGACTCGGGGTCGACGGAATACATGAGAATCCCGCGAGAATTCACGCTGAGACCGCTCGAAATGGAGAACGTCGTGGAGTAGTCGATGTCTCCACCGGTACGAATCTCGAATGTGGAATCTCGGACAACGGTGTAGTCGGCAATGGTCGGCATGTTGCTTCTCCTGGTTTCTTTCGCTCACGCCTCGGGGAGGACTGATGGCATAGGAAGTGGGCCGTAGCCCGTTCAACAGGGTCCACGACGATCACCGGCCGACCCGGACAAGAAATCTCGAAAAACTTCGCACGCGCCTTCGGAGTGCCATTCCCAACCTCGGATCTCGGTCCGGTAGGGCCGGTGAGGAAGGGGAAGCTCGGGGAGGAGCCTGCTGAAAATCGGGGCGCAGAAACGCTTGAACTTACGCCCGGTTAACGCTTATACTCTGCGCCGGATTCCTTATTCCGCAGAAAATCTTCAAAGGAGAGAGCCATGGAAACTCTGGAAATCGGAAAAGCGCTGGTTGCCCTTTGCAACGACGACAAACACCTCGAGGCGATCGAGACCTACTATTCGGACGACATCGTCAGCATCGAAGGAGCGGCGAACGAAGGCATGCCCCAGCGCATGGAAGGCATCGAGGCGATCAAGGGCAAGAACAACTGGTGGTTCGAGAATCACGAGGTCCACGAATCCATCGCCGAAGGCCCCTTCGTGGCCGAGGGTAGCCAGCAGTTCGTGGTCCGGTTCACCATCGACGTCACGGGAAAGGCCGATGGCCAGCGGATCCAGATGACCGAGGTCGGCATCTACGACGTGGCCGACGGCAAGATCGTGCAGGAGCAGTTCCTCTACAACATGGCCGGCTGATTCTCTCGCGGGTCGTCTGGCCACGGACGGCCCGCCCCACTTCCCGCACGGCGGCGAGGCTGCGCCCCCGGTGGAGGGACCATCGACTCGTCTCGACGAAAGTCGAGTGAAGTAGCGCTCCGCCGAAGGCCGTCTCGCAAACGGGCAGGATCCTCGTAGAGCCCCTCCCGCGATCTCGACGAAGCCCTACCGGACGTACACGGTCTTGATATTCACGAACTCTCGGATCCCGTACGGGCCGAGCTCACGGCCGTAGCCGGACGTCTTGATTCCGCCGAAGGGCAACCGCGGATCGGAACGCACGAAGTCGTTGACGAAGCAGCAGCCGGCCTGGAGCTCGAAACGAGCGATCCGTTCGCCACGGGCGGCGTCTCGGGTGAAAACGGCCGCGCCGAGGCCGAACGGGCTGTCGTTGGCGACCCGGATCGCCTCTTCCTCGTCGCCCACGGGAAGGATCGCCGCCACCGGTCCGAAGAGCTCTTCCCCATAGGCCGGCATGCCGGAGCTCACGTCGGTGAGCACCGTGGGCGGGTAGAAGGCGCCCGGCCCGTCCGGAACCTCACCACCCAGGAGGCAGCGGGCCCCGGCCTCGAGACTCTTCTCCACCTGCTCGTGCAGCTCGTCGCGCAGGTCGAGCCGCGCCTGGGGGCCGATATCGGTCGCTTCGTCCAGGGGATCTCCCATGGTCTTCGAGCGCATGGCTTCGACCAGCCGTTCTTCGAACTCCTGGCGAATGCCCTCGACGACGACGAACCGCTTGGCGGCGATGCAGCTCTGCCCACCGTTGATCAGCCGGCTCTGCGCGCAGACGCCGGCCGCGTGCTCGATGTCGGCGTCGTCGAGGATCACGTAGGGATCGCTGCCCCCGAGCTCCAGCACCGTCTTCTTGATCTGACCGCCCGCCGAGGCTGCCACCGCTCGACCCGCCGGGGTCGAGCCGGTGAGGGTGGCGGCGACCACTTTCGGATCGGCAATCACCCGCTCCACGGCATCGCTACCGATCAGCAGGGTGCGAAAGACCCCGGCGGGAAATCCTGCCTCTCGCAGCACGTCTTCGATCGCCAGCGCGGAACCGGGTACGTTGCTCGCGTGTTTGAGCAACCCGGTGTTTCCTGCCATCAGGCCGGGGGCGAGGAAACGAAAGACCTGCCAGAAGGGAAAGTTCCAGGGCATCACCGCCAGCACGACACCCAGCGGCTCGAAGGCGACGTAGCTCTTGGAGGCTTCGGTCGCCACCTCCTCGGGAGCCAGAAACGCTTCGGCGTGATCCGCATAGTACTCACAGGTCTTGGCACATTTGTCGATCTCCGAACGTCCCTCGCCGATCGGCTTGCCCATCTCCAGGGCCATCAGCCGTGCCAGCTCGTCCTGGCGATCACGGAGCACCCGGGCCGCTGCACGCATGTGCCCGGCGCGCTCGGCGAACGACGTACGACGCCAATCGAGAAACCTGGCGTGGGCCTCTTCGATCGCGAGATCGACCTCGTCCTCCCGGTGCTCGGAGTAGGTCTCCAGGGGCTCGCCGGTCGCGGGATTCAGGGATTCGATGGTCATTGGGTTCTCCTTGGGTGCTTCCGTCTGTCAGAGATCGAGAGTGAGCTCTTGGTGAAGACGAGAGTTCTCCGAGTAGTCGATCGGACACTCCACGATCACGGTGCCGCCACGGGCGAAGGCATCGTCGAGCACCTCGATCAGGTTGTCCTCCTCGCCCACCCGAAGCCCTCGGGCACCATAGGCCTCGGCGTATTTCACGAAGTCCGGGTTTCCGAAGCCCATGGCGTAGTCGGCGAATCCCATGGATTCCTGCTTCCAACGAATGAAGCCGTAGGCATCGTCGCGCAGGATCAAGATCACGAGATCGAGACCCAGGCGCACCGAGGTCTCCAGATCCTGGCTGTTCATCAGGAAGCCGCCATCACCACAGATCGCCAGGCACCGCCTCTCGGGCTCGACCATCTTGGCGGCCATGGCCGAAGCGAGCCCGGCCCCCATGGTCGCCAGGGCATTGTCGAGCAGCACCGTATTCTCGTCGTACGTCTTGTACATTCGAGCAAACCACAGCTTGTAGATTCCGTTGTCCAGGCAAATGATGTCCTGGGGACCCATCACCTTGCGGACGTCGAGCACCACCTGCTGGGGCCGCGGCGGGAACGAGGTTTCCCAAGACTCCGGATGCAGAGCCTGGTCGAGCCTCTGGCGTAGATCCGCCAGGTGGTCGTTCTCGAAGGTATATCCCTCGAGCTGGCTGTACAGAGCCCAGAGGCTGTAGGAAATGTCGCCGACCACCTCGAGCTCCGGAGAGTAGTGATCACCGGTCTCGGCGAGGTTGAAATCGATGTGGAGAATCGCCTTGTCACGCTCGGCGTTCCACACCGAGGGAGGGTACTCGACGATGTCGTAGCCTACCGCCAGCACCAGATCGGCCTGGTCCAGGGCCACCTGCACATAATCCTTCTTGTGAATCCCGAGGGTGAAGAGGCTGTAGGGAGAATCGTCGGAGATCACCCCTTTGCCCATTTGCGTCGTCACTCCGTAGATTCCGGTCTTCTCCAGGAAGCGATGCAGCTGCTTGCCGATTCGCTTGCGATTCGCCCCGGCAGAGGCGATGAGCATCGGATGTTTCGCGGCACGGATCCTCTCCGCTGCCAGGCGCACCGCCTTGTCGTCGGGCACCGGGCGACGGAGAGCGCTCCGCGCCTGGATTCTCGAATCGGCCACGTCCTGCGAGGCCACGTCTTCGGCCAGCTCGAGGTGCACCGCTCCCGGACGTTCGCTCTCCGCCATCTTGAAGGCATTGCGCACCGATCGCGGAATCGAGGAGCCGCTGAGGATCGAGGTGTTCCACTTGGTCAGAGGCCGAAACGTGGAGACGACGTCGATCAGCTGGAAATTCCCTTGCCAGTTGTCGTGCAGGCTCTTCTGTCCGGTGATCGCCACCAGGGGCATGCCCCCTAGCTGCGCGTAGGCCAGACCGGTCACCAGGTTGGTTGCTCCCGGCCCGAGGGTCGAGAGACACACACCGGCCCGGCCCGTCAACCGCCCGTAGGTGGCGGCCATGAAGGCAGCATGCTGCTCGTGGCGCGTGACGACCAGGCGAATGGCGCTGGTGCGCAGAGACTCGACGACATCGAGATTCTCCTCCCCCGGCACTCCGAACACGAGCTCGACACCCTCTTCTTCGAGACATTTGACGAAAAGATCCGAAGCCTTCATCGATCACCGATCCTCTCTGCTCATCGGGTTGCATACTTTCTTTCGAGCGATCCTCGCCTCGATCGTGCTCAGCATACTTCGACTCTGCCGTCTCCGACCCGCCATTCCGTGTGGGTCACCCGGCGGGCCAGGTCTCCGTCGTGGGTCACCAGGACCAGCGCTCCGGGATATTCGAGCAAGGCGTCTTCGAGACGCTCGATCGAGGGCAGATCGAGATGGTTGGTCGGCTCGTCGAGCACCAGGCCCGCCACCTCCCGACCGAGGCCCCACGCCAGGAGCAGCTTGCGGGCCTCTCCGGGCGAGGGTGACTCCGAGGCGAGGAGACGCTCCGGATCGACTCCGAGCGCCGCCACCAGCTGGAGCACCCGGCCCCGGGCCTCGGGCTCGAGATCCTGCACCTCGGCCACCAGCTCCGCCCCTGCGGCCGCATCGATTTCCTGCGGCAGATGCAGCAGGTGCCCCGGCGGCGTGGAGCCGAGCAGGGCCGCCAGCAAGGTGCTCTTGCCGCTCCCGTTGTTGCCCCGCACCCAGATCCGGTCTCCACGGTCGACCCGCAGATGTACGTCGCGCAGAATCTCCACCTCCGGCCCCTGGCCCGGCCCGCCGCCCACGGTGAGCCGCTCACGATCGAGAGCGAGGACCCTCTCCCCCGGGGCGGCGCCGGCCTGGATGCGCAGGCTCCGTCCTTTCTCCTTGCGGATGTCGAGGTCTCCCCTGCGGGCCGCGGTCGACTCGATCTGGCGACCGAGCAACGCCGCCGACCGGCCGGCCACGGCTTGCGCCCTCCGTTTCTTGTTCTTCACGTGAATGGCGGAGAGCTCCGGATCGCGCGGTCCACGGCGCGGTACCCGGTTGCGCGCCGCTTCCGCTTCCCGCTGCCGTACGGCTTCCAGCCGCCGACGCATCGACTTCTCCTGGCGCCGCAGCTTCTCGTATGCCTCCCGCTGCTGGGACGCCTCCAGCAACCAATCATCCCTGGCCGCCGAGTACCCGCCCGCCCAGAGCCGAGCCTCTGCGCTCTCGAGGCGCAGGGTCGTGGTGGTCAGCCGATCGAGCAGCTCCCGATCGTGGGAGACGACGACCCCTACCCCGCGATAGGTGGCGAGAGTGTCGAGCAGCAGGGAACGCCCCTCCGCATCGAGATGGTTGGTGGGCTCGTCGAGCAGCAGGATCTCCGGCTCCGCGAGCAGCGCGGCTCCGATCTGCCACCGCTTCCGCTCGCCGGGCGACAAGGTCGGCCAGCGGCCCAGGTCGTCCGGATCGAGACGCAGGCGCCCGCGCAGCCGCTGGGCGGGTC
>CAZMEL010000186.1:0-2215 GCA_964565225.1 uncultured Thermoanaerobaculia bacterium
GTACTATGGAGGGGCCAAGGGTTTCGAAACAGTGCTCGACATGCTCGAATTCGCCTGCCCCGAGATCCTCGACCTCCTGCTCGAGCTCTGATCCGTGCGTGCAACTCGCTTACCTCGGGCGATGCCGGAGGGTTGAGTGCATCCCCGACTCCAGCAGGCGGTGGAAGAGCTCGTCCACCAGGCCACCGGCAAGATCGCGACGGTGGTCGCCCAGCGCCCGGCAACCGGCGGCTGCATCCACGAGGCATACCTGCTCGAGCTCGCCGACGGCCGAAGCCTCTTCGTCAAGACCAACTCCGCTCCCCTGCCGGGCCTCTTCGAACGAGAGCGCGAAGGGCTGGAGGCCCTGGACGCGACCGAGACGATCCGTGTTCCGCAACCCCTGGGTGTCGGCGGAGGCGACGGGATCGCACCGTTCCTGGTGCTGGAGGCCATCGAGACCGGCCCTCCGGGTCCCGGCTTCTTCGCCGACTTCGGCCGGCGTTTCGCGGCCCTGCACCGCGCCGCGGCGCCGCGTGGACCGAACGGCGAATCCTACGGTTTTCCTCACGACAACTACCTCGGATCGACGCCGCAGAAGAACTCGTGGCAGGCCGACGTCTGCGAGCTCTGGCGCCAGCACCGGATCGGATATCAGCTCGAGCTGGCACGGCAGAAGGGCCGGAGCAACGCCGAGCTCGACCGTCTCGGTGATCGTCTGCTGGACCGCCTCGACCAATGGTTGGGCGACCTCGACGAGCCGGCGAGCCTTCTCCACGGAGACCTCTGGAGCGGCAACTACCTGGTGAGCGCCAGCGGAGAGCCGGTGCTGATCGACCCCGCCGCCTACTGCGGTCCGCGCGAGGCGGACCTGGCCATGACCAGGCTCTTCGGAGGCTTCGAGCGTTCCTTCTACGAGGCCTACGAGAGCTCCTGGCCGCTGCCACCGGGCGCTGCCGAACGCCTCCAGATCTTCGAGCTCTACCACCTTCTCAATCACCTGAACCTCTTCGGCGGGAGCTACCGGGGCAGCTGCCTCGCGATCCTGCGCCGACTGGTCTGAGCCAGTACATTCCAGGAGAACCATGCGACCGATCAACCTCTACGAATACGAAGCCGCCGCCCGGGAGCGGATGAGTCGGCCGGCCTTCGACTACTACCGCAGCGGCGCCAACGACGAGCTGACCCTGCGGGACAATCACGAGGCGTACGACCGGATCGCCCTGCACTACCGGGTTCTGGTCGATGTCAGCGAGCGCGACCTCTCCACCACGGTTCTGGGGCAGGAGATCGATCTACCGGTGCTGATCGCGCCCACCGCCTTCCACGGCCTGGCCTGCTCCGACGCCGAGCTCGCCACGGTGCGGGCGGCTGGCGACGTCGGCACCGCCATGATCCTCAGCAGCCTCTCGAACGAGGCGATGGAAGACGTGACCGCCGAAGCTCGCGGTCCGGTCTGGTTCCAGCTCTATGTGGCCAAGGACCGCGGGGTCACGCGAGGGATGGTGGAACGTGCCGAGGCGGCGGGCTGCAAGGCCCTCGTGCTGACCGTTGACGCTCCTCTGATCGGGCGCCGGGAGCGCGACGTACGCAACCGCTTCCAGCTGCCCGAGGATCTCGCAATGAGGAATCTGCTGCCGGTGAACGATGGCAGGTTTCCCGACCAGTTCCAGGGCTCCGGTCTCGCCGCCTACGCCAGCTCCTTTTTCGATACGAGCCTGAGCTGGAAGGATCTGGAATGGCTGGCCGGCCTCTCCGACCTGCCGCTGCTGATCAAGGGGGTGGTGCGGCCCGACGACGCGGTGCGGGCGGCCGAGCACGGTGCCGCGGGAGTGGTGGTCTCGAACCACGGCGGACGCCAGCTCGACACCTCACCCGCGACCATCGAAGTGCTGCCGGGAATCGTCGACGCGGCCGGCGATCGGCTGGAGATCCTGATCGACGGCGGCGTGCGGCGTGGCACCGACGTCATCAAGGCCCTCGCCATCGGTGCGCGGGCAGTGCTGATCGGCCGCCCGATTCTCTGGGGGCTTGCCGCCGGTGGCCGCAAGGGAGCACGCCACGTGCTCGAGCTGTTGCGCGACGAGATCGATCTCGCGATGGGTCTGTGCGGCTGCCGCACCATCGACGAGATCGATCGCGACCTGCTGGGGCTCAGGGAGCGCTGAATCCCACCGCCTTGTGGGAGCCGTCGCAGAAGGGTTTGTTCGACGACGCGCCGCAGCGGCACAGCGCC
>CAZMEL010000186.1:2315-16130 GCA_964565225.1 uncultured Thermoanaerobaculia bacterium
GCCGCAGCGGCACAGCGCCACTCGTGTTTCCTTGGCGATCGGCTTGCGGTCGTTGGTCAGGAGCTCCACGTCGCCCTGCACCAGGAGCGGACCGTCGGGGTCGATCACCACCTCGTTCTCCTCGGGAGCCGTTTCCTCTGCCCCGCCGTCGAGCCGGCGATATTGCAATGCGCCCGTCGGGCAGCAGCGAACCACCTCTGCCAGCTCGTCGGCCGCTGCCTCGTCCGGGGTGATCCAGGGCCTCTTCTCGGGATCGAACACCTCCGGGAGGCGCCGCACACACTCTCCCATGTGAATGCACCGGTTCTGGTTCCAGGTGACTTCGAGCGCCTTGCCTTCGTAACGGTGGATCTTCTCCGCCATGTGCCCTCCGAGCTCGGTTGGTATCGGGTCGTAGCCTGGCACAAGCCTACCGGATTTCCGACCATCGAGTGAACTCAGCTCCCGCGGCCCTACTCGCGTAGCACTTCGACCGGCTGGTAGCGCGAGGCGCATCTTCTCGAAGCTCCGGATCCGCAGGATCGAGCGCACCAGCAGCACCGCCGCGAGGGCGATCTCCCCCATCACCGGGAAAGAATCGCAGCGACGGTAAGATCCCGGATGGCGAGCTCCCGCTGGCGCTCGAACACGCCAGGGGTCAGGTCTCCTCCACCAGGAGGGCAAACGGAATCAAGGTGACCCCGCGCTCCCCTTCGAGGCGTTCGAGGCGTTCGAGGAGCCGATCTTCGAGACCTTCGGAATCGGGCTCGGCCCGGCAGGCAGTGACAGTCTCCGGCGTCGCCTCGGTGAAACAGAGCCGGCAGGGCTCGAGCACTCCCCCCGACGAAGCGGCGGCCTCCGGACCGTAGATCCGGCAGGTCAGGGGTCGATGGGCGTAGAGATCACAGGTCCCCGTTGCAGGATCGAGCACCGGGCACGGAAGGTCGGCGAAACGATCGAGAAAGGCGTCTTCTTCCTCGTCCGACTCCGCGTCGAGAGTGCCGGTGGTGGGGTCGCCGGGGAAGCCTGCAATCATGCTTCCCGCCGCTTCCTCGGCTCGTTCGAGAATCGCCTGCGCCCGCCGCGGCTCCCTCTGCCGGAGCTCGTCGAGCCCCATTCGCAGCCTCAGGACGTCGAGCCGGTGGATACCGAAGGGACCGATACAGCACTCCGTACACCCCGGGGCGCAGACCAGATGCTCCCCTCCCCGGCGATAGGCGTCGGCCATCTGCCGATCCACGGTCGCGACGAGCTCCCGGTCCGCCTCGACCCAGACCTCTTCGACCTCGGCCATCAGACCGCCGACAGAATCGGAATCCAGATTTTTCATGTCACCAGGATACCGTGAAACAATGCCCGCCGAGCCACGAACCCCGGGAGCCCAGGAGGTGCGACAAATGGAGCGACGAGCCGTCCTTCCCTCCGTAGTCGAAGCCATCGGCGAAACGCCACTGGTCGAGCTGGGTCGCATTCGCGGCCCGCGAGACGGTCGACTCCTGGTGAAGATGGAGCTTCTCAACCCCGGTTTTTCGAAGAAAGACCGGATCGCCCGGCAGATGATCGAGGACGCCGAGGCCGAGGGAACCCTGCAGCCGGGCCAGACCGTGGTCGAGCTCACCAGCGGCAACACCGGCGCCGGCCTGGCGATCGTGTGTGCGGTCAAGGGATATCCCTTCGTGGCCGTGATGTCGCGCGGGAACTCGGAAGAAAGGGCCCGGATGATGTCGGCCCTCGGAGCCGAGGTCGTCCTGGTCGACCAGGCTGCCGGCTCCCCGCCCGGCCAGGTTTCCGGGGAAGATCTCGCCCGGGTCGAGTCCCGAGCCTGCCAGATCGTCGAAGAACGCGGCGCCTTCCGCGCCGACCAGTTCCACCTCGAGGGCAACTTCCGCGCCCACTACCTACACACCGGCCCGGAGATCCTCCGCCAGACCGAAGGAGAGGTCGGCGCCTTCTGCGACTTCGTGGGCAGCGGCGGCACCCTCAGCGGCGTGGCCACCGCTCTCAAAGAGCACGATCCCGGAATCCTCTGCTTTGGCGTGGAGCCCGCCGGAGCCGCCGTGCTCTCCGGAGGATCCGTGCACGATCTCAACCACCGGATCCAGGGAGGCGGCTACGCGATGCCCGATCTACCCCTTCTTCGCCGAGAGAACCTCGACGGTTTCCTCACCGTGACCGACTCGGAAGCCATGGATACCGCTCGTCTCCTGGCGCGGACGGAAGGTATCTTCGGCGGCTTCTCCGCCGGAGCCAACGTGGCTGCCGCTCTCCGACTGCTCGAAGGTCCGGCCTGCGGCCGAACCGTGGTCACCTCGATCTGCGACTCCGGCCTGAAGTACCTGAGCACCGATCTCTGGCCCGCTTCCCCTGATAGATTGACCCTTCCGGACCACGAACCCACACCGGCGGTGGCAGCCGGTTTTTCAGGAGAATCGAAATGAAGATCGAAGGAGCTGTTGCACTGATCACGGGAGGTAGCGAGGGAATCGGCCGGGGCCTGGCCGAGGCGCTGAAGGCGAAGGGAGCGAAGGTGACGATCACCGGGCGGCGGAAGGAGGCGCTCGAGGAGGTGGCCGCGGAGCTGGGAGTGGAGGCGATCGCCGGGGATGTGGGAGTGGAGGCCGACGCCGTGCGCACGGTGCGGGAGGTGGTCGAGCGCCACGGGCGGCTCGACATCCTGATCAACAACGCCGGCTACGGGATCTTCGGCTCGTTGGTGGAGACCGAGCTCGAGGATCTACAGAAGCTCTATCAGACCAATGTCTTCGGTGCCTTCCTGATGGCGCGGGAAGCGGCGAAACAGTTCATCGACCAGGATTCCGGCCACATGATCAACATCTCCTCCACCGCCGGCCTGCGCGGCGGCCCCGGCGGGACCGCCTACTACTCTTCGAAGTTCGCCCTACGCGGCATGACCGAGTGCTGGCGGGCCGAGCTGCGCAAGCACAACGTGCGGGTGATGCTGGTGAATCCGAGCGAGGTGCAGACCCGCTTCGCCGAAACCGCGGGTTACGAGCAGACCCATTCCCCGAAAAAGCTCCGGGCCGAGGAGATCGCCGACGCGGTAGTGGGCGCCCTGGAGATCGACGATCGGGGCTTCATCCCGGAGTTCTCCGTCTTCGCCACCAATCCGTTCTGAGCTCGGTGGGGAACGGGAAATCCCCCCTGCCCCCCCCTTGTCTCAAGGGGGGGCAGGGGGGAATTGGAAGACCGCGTCAGGGACCCGGGGCGGGCTCGGGACGAGCTCCCTCGGGGCGGGTGAAGGCGGCGGGATCGAGGGTGACGAAGCGGGGATCGGAGAGGTGGACCTCACCGATGGGGTCGCCGTGGATACCTTTCTCCCGGGTCCAGTTCCAGAACTGCCAGCGCTTCGAGAGGGTGACCCCGTCGACCGTCACGAAATCGTGGTAGGTGATCGCGTGGGGCTCCTTTTCGGCCTCCTCCGTGGACTTGCCGAAGGTCACGATGTACGCCATACCGGCCAGGCGGTCGTGCGCGTCGCGGTAGAGGATGTACCAGTCGTCCGGACTGTCGCCCACTCCGTTCTCGAACGTGAGGCGAGCCGCGGCCAGGGGCTCACCCTCGGCGAGCGGCAGAGAGCCCAATGTCTCCACGTGGGTGCCGGGGTCGACCAGCTTCATGGGAGCGGCCAGGAAGTAGGGCCAGGTGAGGATATGGAAACGGGCGCCCTCGAAGGCGGAATCGGCGGGTGAGGTCCAGGCGTCTCCGTGGTTGTAGACCACGACCGAGCCGTCGTCCAGGGTGAGGCGCACTCGGCCCATGGACGTTTCGGTGAGGAGCGTGCCCGACACCACCCGCTGGCCGCCGAAGTCTACGGTGATGCGGGCTTCGAGCGCGGCCTTGTCTTGCCAGGTCTCGAGGCCATGGGCCTCGCCGATCGAGCTGGCGTAGCGGGGCCCGGGAGCATGGTCTCCCGCGGTAGCGGGCATCGAAAACAATGGGAGCAGGAGCATTGCTGTGAGGAAGGAGCGGAGCATGGGTATCGATCCTTTCGTCGGATGTATGAACGACTGTCAGAGCGGGTGAGGTCGAGGCGGGCTCTGGCGAGCACCCGATGTTGCCCCTTCGATGCCGCGAAGGAGCAGAACGTTTCACGCTCCGCGATCGACGAGCCGATACACCGCCGGGATCACCACCAGGGTCAAGGCCGTGGAGCTGAGCAGGCCGCCGATCACCGCCAGGGCCATCGGCGCCCGCAGCTCGCTCCCCTCCCCCAGCCCGATGGCCATCGGCAGCAGCCCCAGCACCGTGGTCGCGGTGGTCATCAGGATCGGCCGCAGACGGAGGCGCCCGGCCCGGGCGATGGCCTCGCGTTTCGCCATCCCGTCCTCCCGCCGCAGGCGGTTGGCCGTGTCCACCAGGATGATGGCGTTGTTCACCACGATCCCGGCCAGGAGCACCACCCCGATCGAGACCACCAGGCTGATCCGCACGTCGAAGACCGCCAGGGTCACCAACACCCCGATCAGCGAGAGGGGCACACTGCCGAGGATCACCAGAGGATGGAGCAGGGACTCGAACTGAGAAGCCATCACCAGGTAGACGAGGAAAATCGCCAGGAAGAGCGCCAGCCGCATGGAGCCGAAGGACTTCTGCATCTCTTCCTGCTGGCCACCCATGGCCCAGTCGAAACCCGCCGGCAGGCCGATCTCTTCGGCGACCGCCTCGATCGCCAGCGCGGCATCGGCGAGGTCTCGGCCTTCGAGATTGGCGGTGATCACCGCCGCCCGCTCGCCGTCGGCCCGGCGGATCTCGGCGGGTCCCTCGGCCTCCTCCACCGTCGCCACCGCTTCGAGAGGAAGCGCGACCCCGTCCCGTTCGGCGATCACCAGGTTGCGGAGGTCGTCCACGCTGTTGCGATCTTCCTCGCGCGCTCGCACCCGGATATCGATGGTGCGATCGTCGCGCTGAACCTCCGAGGCGACCGTTCCCTGCACCTTGGAACGGACGATGCTCGCCACTTCCAGCAGCGAGAGGTCGTAGGCGGCCAGGCGATCGCGGTCGAAGGAGACCCGCGCCTCCGGGGTCCCTCCCTCGGCCGAGGATTCGAGGTCCGTGAAGCCGGGGAGCTCGCGGAGGTCGCGGACGAAACGGTCGGAGAGTCGCCGCAGGAGCTCGAGGTTGTAACCCCGGACCTCGATCTCCACCGGGGTCTTGAAGCTGAAATACGACGGTCGGCCGAATTGCGCTTCCATCTCCGGATCCCGGGACAGCTCGGCGCGGAGATCGGCCATCAACCGTTCTTCCTTGGCCCGGTCGAACGGTGGCTCGACGGTGAGGGTGACCCGGGCCAGGTTTTCACGACTCTCTCCCGCCACGCCCCCTTGTTGCCCCGAGCTGCCGACCACCGCACTCACCGTGTCGATACCGTCGAGCCCGGTGGCGAAGCTCTCGATCGCCGCGACCCGACGCTGGGTAATGTCGAGAGGGGTGCCCGGCGGCAGCTCGAGATCGACGAAGAACTCGCCCTGCACCAGCTCGGGCACGAGCTCTCGGCCGAGGCCCGGGAAGAGGCCGAGGCTGGCGACGAAGAGGATCGCGGCCACCAGCACCACCAGGAACGGATGGGCCAGCGCCCGGTCGAGGAATCTGCCGTAGGTGTCGGCCAGGTGATCGTAGAGCTTCTCGAAGAGGCGGGCCGGAATCCGCAACAGCAGCAGTGGAAGCCAGAGGACCCAGCCCAGAATCTTGCGGGCGCCGCGGCCCAGGCCCACACCCAGGCTCTCCGCCAGGCGCCAGGGAATCGCACCTGGCCCCTCGAGCCCTTGGTCGGCATCTTCACCGTCGGCATTCTCGGCGCCGGGCGGCCATTCCCGGGAAGCCAACATGGGGATCACCGTCAACGCCACGCCGAGAGACACCAGGAGAGAGAAGGTCACCGTCAAGGCCTGGTCGGCAAAGAACTGGGCCGCGACTCCTTCGACGAAGACGATCGGCAGGAACACGCAGAGGCTGGTCAGGGTGCTGGCGACGATCGCGCCCGAGACCTCGGTGGCGCCCTCGCGGGCCGCGGTAATGGGGTCTTCTCCGCGCTCCCGTCGACGCTGGATGGCTTCCAGCACGACGATGGCGTTGTCTACCAGCAGGCCGATCCCCAGGGTCAGGCCGCCGAGGGACATGATGTTCAGCGACACTCCGCCGAGGTACATGAGAAAGAAAGTCGCCACCACCGACAGGGGAATCGCCACCGCGATGATCCCCGTGGCGCGGAAGCTGCGCAGGAAGAGATAGAGCACCAGCACGGCCAGCAGGCCGCCGATGGAGGCGGTCTCGAGCACTTCGCGGACGGAGCTGCGGATGTAGCGGGCCTGGTCGGTCACGACGGTCAGCTGAAGGTTCGGATCGATCTTGGCGAGGCGTTCCTCCACCGCTTCCAGCGCCTCGGCCACCGCCGCCGCCACCTTGACCGTATTGGTGCCGCCAGCCTTGTAGACCGCCACCTCCACGCTCTCCCGGCCGTCGATCCGGGTGATGATCTCGCGCTCCTGGAACCCGCGGCGGACCTCGGCCACGTCCCGCAGCCGCACCAGCGCTCTACCGGAGCTGCGAACCACCAGGTTGGCCAGATCCTCGGGGCGCAGGATCTCGTTCAGGGTGCGGACCAGGAGCTCGCTCTGGCCATCGCGCAGCCGGCCGCCGGTCAGGTTCACGTTCTCTGCCGCCAGGCGATCCCGAAGCTCGTCGATGGTCATGCCGAGGGCCGACAGGCGACGCTCGTCGACCTCGACCTGGATTTCCTCTTCGAGCCCTCCCTGGACCACCGCCGCGGCCACTCCTTCGACCCGTTCGAGGGTGCGTTGCAGGCGCTCCTCCGCCACTCTTCGCAGGCGGATCAGGTCGTCGTTCCCCGTCAGGCCCAGGCGCAGAATGGGATCGAGGGCCGGGTCGTAGCGCAGCAACACCGGCGGATCGGCCTCCAGCGGCAGGCGCAGAAGGTCGAGACGCTCGCGCACGTCCAGCGCCGCGAAGTCCATGGAGGTGCCCCAGCCGAACTCGAGAGTGACCTCGCTGATCTCGGCCCGGGAGCTCGAGGACACGCGGACCAGACCATCCACTACACCGACGGCGTTTTCCACCGGCCGGGTGAGCAGGCTCTCCACCTCCACCGGCGCGGCACCTTCGAAACCGGTGCGGATCGTCAGCGAGGGGTAGGTGACATCGGGCAGGAGGTCGGTGGCCAGGCGATCGAAGGCCACCTTGCCGAAGATCAACGCCGCAACCGAAAAAATCAAGACGGTGACCGGCCGTGCCACGGAGGTGGCGATCAGCCTCATCGCGACTGCCGCTGGCGGATCATCCGCAGCCGTTCCTCGATCTGCTCGTCGCTGAGGCCGCGGGCCCGCATCCGTTCGCGCACCTTCTCCACCTGCTCCGGATCGTCCCAGTCGATTTCGGGGAAGGAGCCACCCGGGCCGCCGCCCGCCGGGAAGCCGGGGCCGCCACCGGTCGCCCGGGCCGACTCCGGAGCCCGGTCCGCCTCTTCCGCGAGCGCGGGGGAAACCACGTCGACCGGCGTGCCGTCGCTCAGGCCCTCCTGGCCCACCGTCACCACGATCTCTCCTTCCGCGAGACCTTCTCGAACCTCGAGTAGATCCTGGTTCTGGAAGCCGAGCGTCAGAGAACGCCGGGCCGCGAGGCCCTCCGAGACCACGAAGACGGTATCTCCGAGGCTGTCGAGGGCCAGGGCCGCCTTGGGGATCACCAGGGCCTCGGGATTGCGCTCCATCTCGAGGTAGACGCTGGCGAACATGCCCGGCCGCAGGCGGTTCTCACCATCCACCTGCAGAGTCACCTTGACCGTACCCGTGGCGGCATCGACCACCGGGCTGATGCGCAGCACCCGGGCCGAGAAGCGGTGATCGGGCCAGGCTTCGACCGCGAGCTCCGCCCGCTGCCCGGGGTTCAACCGAGGCAGCTGGCGCTCCGGAACGCGGATCGGGCACAAGAGAGGATCGAAGTCCGAGAGGCGAAACAGGCGGTCACCGTTCGCCACGTTCTGCGCCAGCTTCACGTAGCGCTCCACCACCTGGCCGCTGAAAGGTGCGCTCACCACCGTGTAGTCGAGCTGGATCCTGGTCCGCTCGAAATCCGCCTGGGCCGACTGGTAGCTCGCCAGCGCCTGGTCGTGGGTTTCCTGGCTGATCAGCTGGCTGTCGAACAGCTGGCTCACCCGCTCATAGGCCGTCCGTGTCTCCTCCAGCGAGACCCGGGAGATCTCGAGCTGGGCCTGGAGCTCTCGGTCGTCGATGCGGGCCAGCTCCTGGCCCTTCCGCACGGAACGGCCCTCTTCGGTGAGCAGCTGGGTCAGAGGCCCGGAGGTTCTCGCCACCAGATCGACCTCGTTCTCCGCCTCCAGGGTGCCCTGGGTCTCGAAGTACGAGGCCATCGGCCGGCGTGCTACCTTCACCGCCTCCACCGGCACGCCCCGTTCCGGAGGGGGGCCGCCGCTTCGTCCTCCCTCCGGAGCTCCCCCACCGGGTCGCCCCGAAGGTCGGCCGGAGGCTCCGCGGCCTCCCGACGGGCCCTCCCCCCGGGTGCCCTGGCCTCCCGGACGCCCGGCGGTGGAGCTCTCGGCGTCGGTCGTGCCCTCGCCACAGCCGATGGCGGCCACCAGCAGAGCCGCGGCAGCGAGGGGCCGCAGCCGATGCAGCGAGGCCCTCAAGGTTCTGGAGAAACTCGGATTCATGGCAAGTCGCCTTTCTCGCATCGCAGAGAGCAGGGTTCCGGACGGTCCGCGCGGCTCAGATCCGGCGGGCGATCCGACCGAAGAGCCGGCCGACGTCGTCGATCATCGAATATACGGTGGGAACCACCAGGAGGGTGAGGAAGGTCGAGGTGGTGAGGCCGCCGAGAATCACCAATCCCACGGGCGCCCAGGTCGCGGCTCGCCCTTCGGGGCTCCCGAAGACCTCGGGCAAGAGCAGGGGTCCGACCATCGGCAGCAGACCGAGGATCGTGGTGACCGCGGTCATCAGGATGGCCCGCACGCGATGTTGCCCGCCGAGCACGATGGCATCGCGCCGACGCATCCCTTCTGCCCGCAGGCGATTCACATGGTCGATCAACACGATCGCGTTGTTCACCACCACTCCGGTGAGGATGATGAAGCCCAGCTCGGTGAAGTTGTCGCGCGCCTGCCCCGCGAGCTTCATCACCACCCCCACGCCGATGAAGGCGAAGGGAACCGAGAGCATGATGCTCAGAGGGTGCACGAAGCTCTCGAAGAGAGCCGCCATCAACATGTAGACCAGGAGCAGGGCGAAGAGCAGGGCGAACCCCGAGCCCTCCTCGTCGGCCTGGCGCATGCGGTCCCAGCGACCGAACGACCACTCGTAGCCGGGCGGCATCGACTGGCTGCGCATCAGGCCCATGACGCCGAACATGGCTCGTCGGGCGTCGACCGGGGAGTCGGTGTTGCAGGTGATCCGCAGCTTCGAGCGGCGATTCTCGCGCTCGATGCTGCGCGGCCCCGGCACGGTGGACAGCTCCGCGAGGGAGTCGAGAATCCACCCCTCGCTGCGCGAGCCGATGCGCAGGCTCTGCAGCTGGGTGAAGGACTCCCGCTGGTCGTCGCGGTATTGCACCATCAGATCGACCTCGCGATCGTCGCTGGTGAGAGTGCCGAGGGCGCGCTCGGTGAGGGCGCTCTGCACGGTCTGCGCCACGGCCCTCGAGGTGACCCCGGCCCGGGCCGCCCGTTCACGGTCGACCGCGACCCGAACCTCGTCGTCGCCACTCTCGAGGGAGAGGTCGACGTCCGAGAGGCCCGGAAGGGCGCCGATCTTGGCGGCCACCTCGCGTCCGATCAGCTCGAGCACCGCGGGGTCTTCGCCGCTCAGCTCGATCTCCAGACCGCCGCTGCTGTGACGCCTCTGACTCTGGCCGATCCGGAAGCTCACGCCGGGTAGAACCGGCATCAGGGGCCGCAGCCGATCCCGCACCTCTGCCGTGCTCAGCTGGCCCTTCTCCTCTTCCACCAGGTAGATCTCGAGGCTACGTTCTCCCCCGCGACCCCGGGAGCGGCCTCCGCCGAGCTGATAGGTGGTGATGATGTCGCCGATCTCGAGCTCCGACCGGCGGGTATCGAGGAGCTCGTAGATCTGCTCGAAGAGGGTCTGGGTCTGCGCCAGGGAATAGGCGCTCGGGGTATCGACGTGTACGGTGATCTGCCGCTCTTCCCCGCCACCCCCGAAGCTGCGCTCGATTCCGAGGAAGAGCTGCAGCGAGGCGTAGAGAAGCCCCCCGGCGAAGAGCAGGAACACCCAGCGAAAACGGAGGGTGACACCCAGCAGAGCTCCGTATCCGCGGCTCAGGGTTTCCAACCAGCGCAGCCGGCGAGGGGCCTCGTGCCCGAGCAAGAGGGCGGCCGCCGCTGGCACGACGGTGAGAGCCACCAGCAGCGACGCCACCATCACGATGCAGACGGTGGTGCCGACCTCTCGCAGGTAGGTCGAGAAGAAACCACCGCCCTCGCGCAGAAAGATCAGGGGAAAGAAGACACAGAGGGTAGTGGCGGTCGAGGCGAGAATCGGCATCGCCACCTCCGAAGCCCCGCGCATGGCGGCGGTCTTCGCATCCTCCCCCAGACGCTCGATTCGCCGATAGATGGACTCGATGACCACGATCGAGTTGTCGACCAGCATGCCCAGGGCGAGCACCAATCCCATCAGGCTCACCACGTTGAGGGTCAGCTCCACCAGGCCCGACTGGCGTAGGGCGAACATCAAGACGAAGGTGAAGACCACGGAGACCGGAATGGCGATGCCGATCAGGAGGGTCGTCCGTGCCCGCCGCAGAAAGAGAAACACCGCCAGGATGGCCAGCCCGCCTCCCAGCAGGCCGGCGTCCCGCAGCTGCGCCAGCCCCTTGCTCACGTCTTCCGAGGAATCCCGGTAGACCCGGTACCGAATGCCGGCGTGTCTCGGCTCCGCGGCGACCACCGCCAGCTCCGACTTCACCCGCCGCACCACCTGCAAGAGATTGGCGTCGGAAGCCTTGTAGATGCGGAGGCTCAGGGCCTCCCGACCGTTGAGGAAGTTGAACGTTTCCTGGCGCGGAAACTCGTAGGTCACCTCGGCCACATCGCGGATCCGGAGGCCGGTGCCGGGAATCGGCAGAGAGCGGATCTCTTCGAGACCGGAGAGCTCGGCATCGATTCGCACCAAGAGCTTGCGCGACGATTCCACGACCTCTCCGGCGGACATTCGCAGATGCCCCTGGCGGAGGACGTCCGAAATCACCCGGGCGTCGACGCCGTGTGCGCCGAGCCGGTCGGCATCGAGCCGGACCTGCACCTCGCGGATCCGGGCGCCGCGGATGTCCACCTGCGCCACTCCTTCGAGACGTTCGACTCGATTCCGCAACACCCGTTCGGCGAATTCGTAGAGCCGATCCTGGTCCCAGTCGCGGGAGGCGGCGTCGTAGCTGAGATGCAGCCGCATGACCGGAAGATCGGCGCTCTGGAAACGCCGGATCTGGATCTGTCGCAGATCCTCGGGCAGGAGGTGGCGAACCCGGTCGACCCGGTCGCGAACCTCGACGGCGGCGAGATTCATGTCGGTACCGTCGACGAAGCTGGCGTTGACCGTGGCGTTGCGATCGGAAGCCGTCGAGGAGAGACGGTCGAGGCCGTTGAGAGTCCCCAGACTGTCTTCGAGGGGACGGATGATCAGCCGGGTGATCTCTTCGGGAGACGAGGAGGGATACGGAGCCTGGATCGAGACGTTGCTGGAGTTGATGGGCGGCAGGAACTCGAGAGGGAGGCGCTGCAAGGAGAGCCCGCCCAGCACCAGGCAGGCGAGGAGCAACATTCCCATGGTGACACGGCGCTGGACGGCGAACCGCACCAGGGGATGGATCGAATGTTCGCGCAATCTCGATTTTCCTCGGCCTCGGCGGCTGCAAGCGGAGACGGAGCCGCCAGATCGGGCCGACCGCAGAATGCCAACAAAGGCCCTTCGAGTCTAGGGACCTGTTGTAAATTCGCTGTAAGGCCACGATCAGATGCCGGGCGGGCCCGGACGCGGCCGCCGGTCAGCGGATCTGATCGACCGCCAGCACCGAGCGCACGTCGAGATCGCGGCGACCCTTGACCCGGACCTCTACCGAGTCGGCGGGGACATCGGGCAGGCGCTCGCTGTAGAACGTCAACACGTATTGGTGGCGGAGCTCGTGATCGATCTGCCGGAAGGCGCGCAGAATTCCACTGGGCGACGAAGGTACCCGGAGCAGGCGCCCGCCGGTGGGCTCGGTGAGGAGCTTGAGCTCCTGCACCGGGGCCGATCGCTGGAGACCCGCGGCGCCCATGGGCCGCCCCGACCGGTCGACGAGGGCGATCACGTACACCGGTACGCCGAGCTTGCGGCCATACTCCACGGCACGCCGTGGATCCGCCGTGCTGTTGATATCGAAGCCGTCGGTGAGCACCACCAGGGCGCGGCGTCCGGGCTCGTCGCGGAATTGCAGCAAGGAGTAGAGCACCGAGTCGTAGAGGGCCGTGCCCCCTTCGGGTGTGAGGTCGTGCAGCCCGTCCTGCAGCGACGCCTGGTCACCGGTCAGAGGCCGGACCAGCCGCAGGTGCTCGTCGAACTCCACCAGGAAAGCGCGGTCGCGCCGATTCATGGTGTCCTCCAGGAACTGCGAGGCGGCCGCCAGGGTGGGCTCCCAGATCGGTGCCATGCTGCCCGAGGAGTCGAGCACCAGGCCCAGCACCAGGGCCACGTCTTCCGCCCGGAAGAGGCGCTCGGCCTTCTTCACCTCGCCGTCCTGCACGATCTCGAAGTCCTCGCGTTCGAGATCCCGCACCGGGGCACGGTCGCGCCGGGTCACTACCAGCTGTAGCTGCACGAGGTTCACGTCGATCTCGTCGCCGATCTCCGGAGAAGAGATCAGCTCCAGATCTTCGACCTCCCGGCCATCCGCCAGCACCGCCACTGCCCGGAGGTAATCTTCGGGCGCCACCTCCCCCACCGGTACCTCCGTCCGGAACGGCGAGGTCGTGGCGATCCCGACCTTGGTCGTGTTGTGGAAGAGGTCGATCCGCTCCAGGGCCGCCTTTCGCGGCACCGACACCTCGCCGGAGAGCCGGGCGACTCCATCCGCCAGCGACAGCTCGGTGATCCGCAGCCGGAACGGGAGGCGTGCCTCGTTCACCTTCGCGGCGTCCGAGCCCAGCTCCACCCCGCCGGGGCCGAGAGCCACGACCCGGATCTCCTGCTCTCGGGCGGGCTCGGCGAGAACGACCTTCGCCGTCCACGGTGGCCGCTTGCGCGTGCCCGCTTCTTCCCCGTCGACATAGAAAACCATCCGACGGATCTCCGGATCGATCGCCAATGCCTCGAGCTCCACCTTCCCCTCCGCCCTGCCCGCCGGCGGCACCAGCCGCACCACTACGGCTTCGGACGCCTCGTCGGCAGGAACCAACGAAGGGAAGGACAGGGCGAGGAAGAGGAAGAGGAAGAGGAAGGCGGCCAGACGGACGAAGCTCGACGTTCGATTCATCGTTTCTCCGAGGTGAGATCCTGGGTGGATGGAATCCCGGTCGAGCCAGAAACCTGCAAGATCGCCGCCACTGGCTCGAGCCCGGCAACGGCCGGCCCGCGCCCCTCCGTCGAGACGGCGATTCCCACCGATGTCCACCCGGAGCGACGAGCTCGTCCCGAGTCAGGGACAGAGAGACGACTCCTCGAGGTCACCCGCTCGGCGTCGGAGGCTCGCCGAAGCCGAGGCGGACGCCGGGCCCGGACGCACTACGCTTGCGGCTGGTGTCCCGTGCGGAAAATTCCGCTGACTTTCCATCGGCTCTTTTTGCCCCTGGCG
>CAZMEL010000187.1:0-16043 GCA_964565225.1 uncultured Thermoanaerobaculia bacterium
GGGCTCTTCGGGACTCTCGAGCGGCACCACCCAGCCCGCCGATTCCTGGCGCAGGAGCCGGCTCATGGCGCCGCCCTCGCTGGTGATCACCGGGCAACCGGCCGCGAGGGCCTCGAGAAATCGGGTGCGTAGAGAGAGCCGGGTCTCGAGGCTCATCCGATGCGTCGCCACCAGCAGGTCCACATCGCGCAGAAGATCGAACCGGCGTTCGGCGGGCACCCAGTCGAGCACCTGGATCCTCTCCTGCCACCAGCCTCGCTCCCGGCACCACGACTCGACCTCTCCGAGCAAACGTTGCGGAGTGCCATCGGGGTTGGGATTGCGGATGAAGAGCAAGTGCCAGAGGGGTTGGTCGATCCGCTCCAGGGCCCGAAGGACGGGCCAGGGATCGTACCAGTCGTACAGGCCACCGAAGAGCAGACGCCGAGCGCCTTCGGGCTTCGGGTCGAGCAGCGGGCGATGCGCCGGCAGGTCGGTGGGCACACCGAAGGGAACCACCGAGATCAGGCCCTGGAGGTCGGGGTCCTCGGCTACCGCTCGAGGGTGAGTTCGCCCGAGGGCGGTGAGGAGGCCGAGATAATACTGTCGCTGTTCCTCGCAGGAGCAGAGGAAGAAATCTCCCCGGGCCAGCTGCAGCACCCAGGTGGCGTGATCGTTGCGATAGGGGTCGAGGCCGAGGGTGTCGTAGTAGCTGAGGTTCTCGACCAGGAAGGGATCGTAGAGGTCGATGGCCACCGGCAGCTCCGGGACTTCCAGGAGCAAGTCGTTGGCCAGCTGCCCCTGGGCGATGGCCCCGTCGCAATCGGCGAGGATCTGCGACAGCTCGCCACGAACGAAGCTCCGAACCGCGACACCGGGTAGCTCGACGTCGACCTGCCCTTCTCCGGGATGGACCAGAACGATCTCGACCCCGGGCCGGGGCAGGCGGCGGGCGAGCTCCAGGTAGCGGATTCCGATCCCGGCCATCTTTCCGCGGATCGGCTCGCTGGGGATCAGGGCGATCCGCATCTCTCGCCGATCCGTGTCACTGGCCGGAGCCTCGTCCCTTGACTCGCTCCAGCCAGCGATGGGCCCGCCAGGCTCGCGTCGACTCCATTTCCCGGATCAAAGAGCCGAGGCGTTCGATCTCCGCCGAGAGCGCTTCGTTCTCGGCATAGACCTGCCGCAACGTCAGGTCGCGTTCGTGCTCCGCATGATGGGCCGCACGCAGCTCTTCCCGGGTGCGTCTCTCGCTCTGCTCGAGCAGCTCGACATGTTTCTCCAGGCTCCCCAGCCGACCCCGGATCTGGTGGAAGGCTGCTATCTGAGTCTCCTTCTCGCGGCGCTGGAGTGCCTGTTCCTCGAGTGCTTCCACCGTCTCGCGGCGCAGAGAATCGACCACACGGCCCAGCAGATCGGCCGACCAGCGGTTCCGGTGTTTCTCGATCACCCGGCTCTTCATGCTCAAAAAATCACTCCGCTCCCGCGGCCGATCCCCGAGGATGTGGTGGCTTCCACCCCGGAACTGGCGATACTCACAGGTGACTCGCGCCAGGTGGTGGAACGCCACCTTCGACGCCAGCCGGATCAGGAAATCCCAGTCTTCGAAGAAGGGAAGCGAGCTATCGAGCTCGCCGACCTCCTCGGCGAGTCGCCGCTCGTAGATCAGCGTGTGGAAGGGGATGTAGTTGTCGAAGAGGAGCAGATCGGAATCGAAGTCGCGGCTGTAGGGCAGCCGGCGTTCGAGCGGGCTCCAGCCCTCGGAGCCCAGGGCGTAGACGCCGACCGCCGCGTCGCTGTAGGCCACACGAACACCCGCCGCGGACACCAGCCCCACCAGCACCTCGAAGTGCTCGGGATCCACCAGGTCGTCGTCGTCGAGAAAGGTCAACAGCGCGCCGGAAGCCGCTGCCAGGCCGGCGTTGGCGGCCGCGGCACGGCCCTGGTTCTCGGGAAGATCGAGGACCCGAATCCTCAACGAATCCTCGGCCGGAAGCCGAGGCGGGGCGCCGCCGTCGTTCACGAGCAACACTTCGAGTCGCCGATAGGAGCTGGCTCGAAGGCTCTCCAGCGCCTCTGCCAGCAGCTCCGGCCGATCCTTGGTACGCACGATCACCGATACCAGGGGCCCTTGCTCGACGGCGACGAGCTCGGCCCGGCCTCCCAGGTGGTGGATCAGCCGAGCCGGGCTCCGGGTGCGAAAGTCTTCGACCCCGAGCCGCCGGTACGCTTCGGCGAGCTCTACCTCCGGCGCCAGCGTGAGCGCCCGGAACCGCCGCAGACCGAGGGCCGCACCCAGGTAGTCGTGTCGCTCCTGCTGGGAGCGATAGTGGCCCATCGCCTCGCGCAACACATCGGCCTGATTGCTCACATCGACCAGGAGATCGGGATGCAGCGGGTGATTGACCTCGTAGGCGAGAACGGCGAGGCTCTCGACCAGGGGCCACAGCGGGTCGCCGTCGCGAAGGCCGGCCAGCAGGTCGTGCAGAGCCCGAAACGCGGCCCGGTGGTCTTCACTGGCTTCGAGGGGAGAAGGTACGAGGAGCAGGTCGGGCCGCTGGGCCAGGAGCGCCTTGCGAATCCCTTTGCCGATTTCTTCCGAACAATCGGCCAGACGCCCATCGGGGAGCTGCAAATGCTCGGCCCCTGCCAGGCCCAGCAAATCGGCCGCCGCCCGCGCCTCGGCGCGCCTTCGGGCGCTGTACTCGCTTCGATCTCCCGGGGCTCCGGCGCCGGAGTCGGAGAGAAAGAGCACCCGCGCCACCCCGCCCGCCGCGGTTTTCTTGGAGACCAGCCCTCCGCAACCCAAGACTTCGTCGTCGAAATGGGGGGCCACCACCAGAAGACTGGCGGCGGTCGGATCTTCGGCGATCCCTGGGGGAACGAGAGGGGGGCTCATGGGTTCGGGGCTCGGCCGTCGAGCGGGCCTTGGGTCTCCGGTGTTCGTTTGCAGCTGGGGAGTATAACCTTGCGCCGCTCACCTTGCTCGGGAGCGACTCGACCCTTCGAGGAGAAATCGTCCGTGGACCCTACGGCAGCACCTCTCAAGGAACCCCCGACCTCGCCAGCTCCGGAAGAGCTGAAGAGTCGGCTGATCGGCAATCCCTCGCCGCTCGCCGCCATGGGTTTCGAGGGGCCCCTGCCCGACGGGATCTCGCCCTTGCCTGGCGACTCCGCGAGCGACACCTGGGGAGCCTTGCTGGTCCGGCTCGACGACCCTTTTCGCGCGGACCTCCCTTCCTTCCTCGGAGACCTCCGACGACGGCTGCAAGAGGACGGGCTCGTGGTGATCACCCTGCCCGATCCGGGCTCACGTCCCGAGGTGCGGCCCAAGGGCCTGCCCACGGTCCACCAGAAAGGGCTGCGGCTCCTGGTTCGGCGCCTGTCCAATCTCGGCTTCTCGATCCTCCGCGAGGCGCCTGCCAGTGCCCCCGGCTGGCGGGTGGTGGTCGCGCGTCGGGACCGGTTCCGGGTCCGCTCGTACCAACCCGGCGACGAGGTCGCCATTCTCGAGCTCTTCCCCTCCTGTTTCCACGTGGCTCGAAGCCTCGAGCATTGGCACTGGAAATACGCCGAGCATCCACACGGCAACGGCCATCTGAGCCTGGCTCTCGACCGCGGGGGCCAGCTCGCCGCCCACTACGGCGGGTATCCCGTACCGTATTGGTACAAAGAGCCCGGGAAGCCGCCGCGGCGGTTCCTCGCCCTGCAGATGGGCGACACCATGACCTCTCCGAGCTTTCGCGATGCCGGCCGCGGTCAGCAGAGTCTGCTGGCGCGCACCGTCCGGCATTTCTTCGCCAGGCACCGCGACGATTCCTTCGGCTTCTTCTACGGTTTCAACACCGGGCCGATCCAACGCTTTTGCGAGTGGTTCATCGGCGGCACCCGGGTGGAGCCCGTAGGATTCTGGCGCCGCAGCCCGGCCAGCCTCACGGCTCCTTCCCGCCGCTACCGAGTCGAGATTCGCCCACGGCTCGGCGCCGGCTGGGACCGCCTCTTCCAACGGGTCGCCCCGCACTACGGCTTCCTCGTCGCCCGCGACGCCGCCTACCTCGACTGGCGGTACCTGCGCTGCCCCGACCCGGGCTTCGTGATCCTCGCTGCCCGAAAGTGGGGCCGCCTGGTGGGCTGGAGCGTCTTCCGCCGCCGAGACGATCGCCTGGTCTGGGGCGATGCACTCTTCGACCCACGGCATACCGCTGCCGCGAGCTCGCTCCTGGCCGCGGCTCTAGAGCTTCCGGAATTCCAGGGAATCTCCCAGATCGAATCCTGGTTCTCGCTTCGCCCCGACTGGTGGCGAGAGTCCCTGGAGACCCTCGGCTTCGAACGCTCCGAAGAACCCAACGGCCTGGCGCTCATGACCCTTCCCGAGGCCGAGTCCCAGGCGGTCACCCGGCTGCAGAGGCTCTACTACACCATGGGCGACGGTGACCTCTTCTGAGGGCCGAGGCTCGCCGCCACCGAGAACCGATCAGATCAAGTGCTCATACCGAGTGAGCATCGCCTCGCGACCGGCTTCGCTCACCTGGCGGATCCAGTAGGTGCCCTGCCCGAGCCGTTGCTGGAGACCGGGAGTGAAGAGCGGGCCACCTGCCTGGCCAGGGGGGCGACCGGCGGCGGGGAATCCCTTGGGAGACGGGGAGACTTCGACCCATTCATCTATATCGAGAACGGCCGAAGGGCCGATCTCGGGTACGTTTTCCGGTGCCACGGAAAACCGATGAGCGAGTCGGCGGACGAGGGCGTCGAAGGTCGGCCCGTGGAATCTCCGGCGAAAGCGCCGGCTCGAGGCCTGGAACCAGGCTTCGGCCCGGCCTTCTCGGGCGGTGCTCTGGGCGTAGAGATGGACGGTCTCGGCGTCTGGCACGAAGCGGGCTTCCCGGCGGAGCCGGCGGAGTCGCTGTAACCAGTCGGTCTCTTCGAAGTAGAGCCGGTACCCTTCGTCTATCGGACCGACCCGGCGCCAGGCCTCTCGCCGGACCGCGAGCAGTGCCCCGCTCAGATCCCAGGTCACGAGCTCCCGAGTCGCCTGCCAGTGGCTTCGCGCATGCCGACGCCAGCGGGCCCGGGCCCAGCGGGCCCAGCCAGGTCCGCGGGCGGCCAGGATCGAGAGCAGGGTCGACCAGCGATCCGCCCTCTCGGTAGGCGGCAGCTGCCAGTTGAGGTCTTCATCCCAGAAAAACCGGGGGCCGGCAGCCCAGGCACCTCGGTCGAGGGCCGATACCAGGGCGCCGAGGCAACCCGGACGTACCAGCACGTCGGGGTTCATGACCACCGTGACCTCGGCGGAAGTCGCTGCCAGCCCGAGATTGCAGCCGCCCGCATAGCCGAGGTTGGCACGGGGATGCAGCACCCGAAACGGCGAAGACGTGAACACGCCCTGGTCTTCCGGGCGGCTGCCGTTATCGACGATCACCCCTTCGAGCTCGAGGCCTGATGCGGCCGCATCGACCTCGAGAGCCTCGACCGCCGGGGCCAGCAGCTCCGGTGTGTGGTAGTGCACCAGGACCACGGCGACCTTCATGGTCCCGGGCTCTTCACGCCGTGGAGACCGCCGTTCAGGGTACGTACCCCAGGCTGCGCAGAGTCGACTCCAGGTCCGGGTCTTCGACTCGCTCGGGAATCTCTCCAAGGCCTGCTGCCCACGTTTCGAGCTCGGCCAGGAGCTGCTGGTAGGCCTCCGGATATCGGTCTTTCACGTCTTCGGTCTCTTGCGGATCGCTCGCCAGGTGGAACAGGCGATTCTCGTAGCCACCTTCCAGCCGCGGGAGCTGCACCAGCTTGAACTCGGGCGTCCGGGCCACCCGCTGGCGGGCATTCTCCGGGGGCCAGCTCTTCCAGGCTTCTCGGAGCCGGGCCACTTCTTCGGGCAGCTCCGCGGCAAGGTCCCGGGTGAGCGCGGGATCTTCGCGATGGTCATAGAGGGTGAAGATCCCGGGGGCTTCCTTCGGGATCTCGCAGAGGGAGTACCGCGGCCCGTTGATGCAGACCCGCCACCAGGTGCGGCCGGTCGTCACGTGCTGCACGCTCTCGTTCCAGACCGAGGTGGCTCCTTCGGCGAAGACCGGGCGCCGCCGGGCTTCGAGGTCGGCCCGGCCGCCGGGCCGGATCCGCGGGGAAAGGTCGGTACCGTCCAACGTCTCGGCGAGCTCCCCCCAGCCGAGCCAGGACAACACGGTGGGTGCCACGTCCACCAGGCTGGCGCTGCCGTCGTCGGCCTTGCCCGCTTCCACCCCGGGACCGGCGAAGATCAGCGGCACCCGCAGGCCGGCATCGTGGGCGCTCGCACCGTGCTCGAAGAAAAGCCCGCCTTCTCCGAAATTCTCCCCGTGGTCGGCCGTGAACACCAGCAGGGAATCTTCGAGCCAGCCGCCGGCCTCCAGGCCCTCCAGCAAGCGACCGATCTCGTGGTCGGTGTACGCCACCTCGGCCTGGTAGAGCCGGCGACAGGCGTCGAGGGCCCGGCTCGCCACCCCACCGACATCGGCGAAGACCTGCCCCGCCTCCCGAGGTCGCTCCTGGAACTCGGCATACAGCTGCCAGCACTCCTCGGCGGCCACGTCGTCCTGCCAGGGTGAGGGGGGGCGATACAGGAAATGAGGATCGAAGTAGAAAACCCACAGGAACAGCGGCTGATCCGTGGGCGCTTCTGCCGCCAGCTCCAACGCCTGGTCGGTGGTGGCCGTGGCCCAGCCCGGGCGGTCGGGGCTTACGGCGGTCAGGTCGCGGTAGAGGCCGTCTCCGAGCTTCTCGACCAGGTCGTCGTAGGTGACGAACCGGTCGAAGCCCCGGGCGAGCCCCTGCTTGGGGCCCGCAGAGCTGTTGGTGCTCATCGCCAGGGTGGTAAATCCTCGCTCCTGCAGTCGCTCGGCGAGAGTGGTGACCTCTCCGATCGGATCTCCGACGTCGCGGCTGCCGTGGGTCTTGGGCCAGAGGCCGGTGAGCAGAGAGCCCAGGGCGGGCGTGGTGCGCGGCACCGGAGCGATCGCCTGGCGAAAGTAGGTGCCGCGAGCCGCCAGGGCATCGAGATTCGGAGTCTTCGCCCGCGGATTGCCGGAAGCCCCGAGGGCATCGGCCCGCAGGGTATCGACCGAGACGAGAATCACGTTTCGAGGTGCCGGCGGGGAATCGGAGACTTCGGAGCAGGCGCTGAAAGCCAGGAAACCAGCGAGCCACATTGGGAGGAGGAAGCTCCGAGAGCTCGGCATCACAAGTACCCCAGGGCTTGAAGCTTCTCGACCATCTCGGGCGGGATCTCCGGCAACTCGCTCGGGTCCACCGGGTGGTCTCGCAGCCAGCTTCGTCCCGCAGCCCGCAGCTTGCGCAGACGCTCGGGATCCTGCTGCGAGAGATCTTCGCGCTCGGCGGGATCCACCGAGAGGTGATAGAGGGTTTCTTCGGCCCCTCGCCGCACGTATTTCCATTCGCGGGTCCGTGCTCCCATCTGCACCTCGTCGCCCACGATGTCGCGGGTGGGCTCCCCGGCGACCGATCGCAGGCGGCGCAGGACCTCGCGGCGATTCTCGATATCGATCTCGCGGTAGAGCGGATGCTGAAAGAATCCCGGCGTATCGGCCTCCGCAACGGTTCGCTCGAGGAGGCCCCGGCCACGAAACGCATCCGGCACCGGCAGACCGGCCAGGCGCAGCAGGGTAGGCCCGATATCGAGATGCTCTACCGGCGCGGCGCGGCTCTCTCCCCGCGGAACGCCATGGGGCGAGCGCAGGAGCATGGGCACGGCGATGGCTCCTTCGTCGATACACTGGGAATGGTCGAAGAACACTCCTTTGGCGAAACACTCCCCGTGGTCGGCCGTGAGCAACACGAGGGTTTGGTTCCAGGCGGGTGCCAGCTCCTCGGATTCGAAGAAACGGCCCAGCCAGTGGTCGGCGTACTCCACCTCTCCCGCGTAGAGCTCTTTGGCCCGCGCGAACACATCTCCCGGCAGATCTCCGTCCGACGCCTCCGCCTCTGCCAGGAGCGCCGGCCAGGCGAATTCCGGCCAGGTTTCGGCGAGCTCGGCGCCGCGATTGAAGGGCGGCGGAGGTTGGTAGGGCATGTGGGGATCGAAGAGGTGGAGCCAGAGGAAAAAGGGCTCCTCGGGTCCCAGGCTCCGGAGCCATTCCAGAGCCCGGGGCACGACCTCGTGAGCCGCTCGCTGGGGTTGCTCGGGAGCGTCGAAGTGCTCGAACCCGAGCTCCGCGCCCATCGCCTCGTCGAAGAGGGCACAACCCGCGAAGCCGGCGGTCCGGTATCCCGCCTCGGCGAAGAGCGCCGGCAGGGTCACGGCCTCGGGGTCGAGCGTCGAAGCATTGTTCATCACCCCGTGGTCGCGAGGATACCGGGACGTGAACATGGTGAAGTGAGAGGGTCGGGTCTCCGGCAGGGGAGAGATCGCCGACTCGAAGAGCAGGCCTTCCGCCGCCAACCGATCCATATTCGGCGTCTCGGAGACCTGCGAGCCATAGGCACTCAGGTGGTCGGCGCGCAGGGTGTCGACCGTGATCAAGATCACCCGATCGACCGCGGGAGGTGATTCCTCGACACAGGCGAAGGTCAGCCCGGCCAGCAAGAGCGCCGATACGATACGGACGATGTCTCGAAGAGGGAGTCGAGAGCTCGCCGTGCGAGGCCTTCTGGACGGTCTCTGGAACATGCTACGGATCCCACGGCGATCGGCGGATCGGAAATGCCACGAGAAAACTAGACTAGCATAGCTCTCTGAAGTCCTACTTTCTCTTCCCACCACCATGTCGAGCCGACTCATCTCCCTCCCCACCCTCGCCCTGGCGGTACTGATCGTCGGATTGCAGGTCGATGCCGTGGTCCGTCAGTCGCTCACCGGCGACGCGGCGTACCATCTCTACGCTGGCCACCAGGCCTTGCGCTACGGAGAGAACCGGCTCAATCTGGAGCATCCGCCCCTGGTCAAGATGGTGGCCGCTCTGCCCCTGCTGGCGGAGCCGCCCCTGGCGCCTCCCGCCACCCTGGAAGGCGTGGTGGAGGCGAGCCTCGTGGTGTACGACGATCCGGGGCGCCTGCGGAGAGTCCAGTGGCGATCACGGGCGATGATGCTGCTCTTCTTCGGACTGCCCTTTCTCGCCGCCAGCTTCTTTCTCGGCCGGACCCTCGGCGGGCAGCGGACCGGCCTCGTGCTGGCGGCGATGCTCGGTCTCTCGATCTCGAGCCTGCCCAATCTCTCGATTCTGCAGACCGACACTGCAGTAAGCCTCGGATTCCTGCTCTGCCTGCTCGGGGGTCTGCGTTACCTCGAACACCCCGGGCCGGCCAGTGCGGTCGCCCTCGGGGCAGGATTGGGGCTGGCGCTGGCCAGCAAGTTCTCCGGCGCCCTGTTGGGACCCACGGTCGTGCTGGCCATCGGCCTCGCCCAGGGACACTCTTTCTGGAGACGCGCGGGAGACCTGCTGCTCGCGACTTCGATCGCCCTCGCGTGTGTCGGCTCGACCTACGCTCTCGCCAACCGCTCCTATGACTCCGAGACCGGTCGCGAAACCATCCGCCAGTACTGCCGGGGCGAAGCTCTGATCGTGGAAGATCAGCTTCGCGACTGGGAAGAGCCGCTGCTGGCGATCGAACGAGTTTCTCCTTTCGCGGCCCAGTGGCTGACCGGATTTCTCGGCATCCGGGCTCAGAACGCGATCGGCGTGTATCCCACCTATGCCTTTGGTGAGCTCTCGACGGAAGGTCGCTGGTGGTACTTCCCGGCCCTTCTCCTGGTCGAGACCCCGCTGGTTCTGTTGCTGGCGTCCCTCGCCGCCGTCTTCTACTCGAAACGGCGGCTTCGAGGGGCCAGGGCCCCGCACCTGCTGCTCGGCGCTACCGCGGCCGTGTATCTGCTCGTCGCCCTCACCTCGAGCTACAACCTGGGGGTCCGTCACCTCCTGCCGGTCCTTCCCCTGCTCTACCTGCCCGCCGCGGCCTGGGTTGCCGGGGCTCGCTGGCGCACGGCCGTGGTGATCGGAGCTCTGGCCGTCGAAGCCCTCGCGGTTGCCCCTCAATGGATGAGCGCGACCAACACCTGGTGGCTGGGCGACGCCAACCCGACCCGGCTCGCCTTTTCGACCGGCAACACCGAGTACCACCAGAGCTTTCTGGCTCTGCGTCGGGAAGCCGAGGACCGGGACATCGAGGAGCTGTACGTGGTGTACCCATTGCTGAGCCCCCGGGAGCTGCGAGGCTATTTCCCGGAGGCCCGGGTGGTGGGCCCTGACCATCGACCCCGGTCTGGCAGCTGGTATGCGGTCAACATCATCGTGGAGCAGCTCTTGCCAGCGGCCGAGGATCTGCCCGACTCGATGCGGGGACGCCAACAGATCCAGGCGCTGGCCGCGCGCTGGGAGCCGCTCTGGACGAGCCTCCAGGCCGGGAAGGACCACGGCATCGTGGCGGGCACCTTTCGCCTCTTCCATCTCCCCCCGGGCTTCGGCGCCGAGGCGCCGACTCCATGAGCCGGCGATGGCAGCGACCGGGCCTCGTCGCGGGCTGGATGTTGCTCTGGATGACGGCGGTTTCCTTCTGGCTCGAGCCCGCCCAGCGGATCGAGGTTCGGATCGAACGTTCCAGCGACCAGGCCAACAGCGGCGTGCAGCTCTTCGTCGACGATGGCCGAGGGTTCCGCGAGGATCTGAGCGCTCGAGTCTTGTTCCCGGCCGGCAGGACCCCGTCTACCCGAACGCTGACTCTCGAGCTCGAACGGCCACCCGTTGCGATCCGCATCGACCCCCTGGACCGCCCGGGGAGGGTCGAGATCCACAGCCTCCGGGTGGCCTGGAACGACCAGGAGCTCGAGCTACGGGAAGATCTGGGGAGCCGTTTGCGGCTGAGCGGAGACATACAGGCGATTCCGGCCGAGCTGGGTGCGGGTATCCACCTGCTCTCGACGGGTGATGATCCTCAGTTGATCCTCGACCTCTCGCCCCTCGGTGAGGCTCGTCGCTCACAGATTCCGGCGCCCGAGCCTTCGGCCTTCTGGCTCTGGGTCTCGGGGGGTTTGCTCCTCGCCCTGGCCCTCGACCCTCGAAGTCGCCTGGGCCGCCTGGCGCCGATCGGAGCCCCTCTCGGCGGAATTCTCGCCCTACACGTCCGGGCCCTCGAAAGCTGGTGGATTCGTGACGACCCATGCCTGCTGGCTTCGATCGAAGCCCACGGGATCGCCGCCCATTTCTGGAATCCCGAGGTGTGGCGGTCACTCTCGGGCAACGTCTTGATGCCCTGGCAGCTCTTCTCTCTGGGCACAGACGCTTGGCTCTTCGGCCTCGAGCCACGGTTCTTCTATCTACACCAGGTCGCGGCCTTGTGTGTGCTTCTGCTGGTCTTCGATCGGCTCCTCGATCTCTGCGGCCTGGAACCCTTGGCGCGTACCCTCGCCACCACCCTGCTCGTACTCTCGCCAGCGGCCTTTGCCATCAGCCAGCAGCTGATGAACCGGCACTACTTGGAGGGCGCGGTGCTCGCCGTGCTGGCCTTCGGCCTCTATCTCGTGGCGGTGGACCGGAACCATCTCGGGATCGCCACTCTCGGCGCAGGGGCATACCTCGCAGCCACCACCGCGAAAGAAGTCTTCGTTCCGCTGGTGGTGGTCTTGCCTCTCGTTCCCCGCGGTACGGGCCGAGCTCGCTGGCGCAACGTCGTACCCTACCTGGTCGTAGGCGGCCTCTACGCATCCTGGCGCTATCTCATGCTCGGCGGTGCCAACGTGCTCTCCGGATATGCCGAGCGGGGAGGTGATTCCACCGCAAGCCCCTTGGCGCACATTCCGCTCTGGCTGGGGCTCGGCGACGGCTGGATGCTCGCCCTGCTGGTTGCCGCAGCCGTCGCCTGTGGTGTCTACCTCTGGACTCGCTCGCGGTGGAGGCTCTGGGGTCTCGCGGCCCTGGGGGTCGTGGTCGTTCCGCTCTTGCCGGTCGCCTCGGAGCTGGCCAGCCGCCACTTCTTCCTGCCCGCACTGCTCGGCTCGGCGGCTTTCGCCACCGTGCTCACGGGAGCCTGCCGCGAGACGCGGTGGTTGCGGGTGGCTCTCACCCTGGTGCTGCTCCTCGTCTCGCTGCGGGCTCTGGTGTCTTCGAAGATCTGGCTGGAGCATCCGCGGACCCTGGAGCACTACCGCGCCGAAGGGGAGTTCCTCTGGGCGTCCGACGAGGCCGGTTTCCTCTTGACGACACTTCCGGACTCGGGCTACGCCCGCTGCCTTGTGCAACTTCGGGAAGAGCGCCGGGGAGAGGGTCCGGGCTTCTGCGGCGATCCGTGCTGGTGCCGGTCGACGTTTCCGGCCGAGCCCCAGTGGAGCTTTGCCGGGGGCCGGATCGAAGCGCTCGAGTCCGGGCATACCGGCGATTGCTCGGTAGAAGCACCCCTCTCCGTCACTCTGCGCTACCATCCCGATCAGCACCGAATGTCTTGGGCATTCGGGCCCTGGGCTGCGACGGACGGCACCTTCGAAGTCTTGCTGATCTCCTCGGTGCAGCGTCCGGAAGTGTCGATCCCGGTGCCGATCGTTCCCCGAGGCAGCGCACCCTATGCCCTCGACGGTCCGTCTCGGTGGCTGGTCAAGTATCGCTCCAACGAGGGTTGGCAAACCTATTCACCCGTCTTGACCCTGGATCCAGCTCAGACTTCAGAGGTCTTCTACGAGTGGAGCCGACCGGCGGATCTCCCCACAGAAGCCGTAGGAAGCTCGCGAGAATTTGGCGTGGTACCATAAACGTCCTGCCGATCCTCTACCCGAAAGGTCCTTGAAACCACCTATGTCCACTGCAACTCTTCCGATCCTCTCCGAGCGAGAGACCCCTTCCGCGGACACCTGGCGACCGAGCCCTTACATCCACGTAGGCCCGGAGAGGGTCTACAACCCCCACACCGACCACTACCTCGCCGAAGGGGAACCGGGGTACGAGCTGCTGCGGCAGCTGCTCGAATCGGGCGCTCGCGATCTGCCGATGGCTCCAGAGATGAAGCCTCTGGTCGAAGGGGGCTGGCTGATCGGAATGCAGACGGACCTCTCTCGCCGCTACCACCTGAAATTCGTTTCCCTCGAGGCGCACACGGTCTGTAACCAGGCCTGCTATTTCTGTCCGGTTTCCGTCGATCCGCGGGAAGCTCACTTCATGCCGACCGAAACCTACCGTCGGATCGTTCGGCAGCTCGGGGAGCTCGGGGAGCCGATCGAAGCGGTGTTCATGATCAGCTACAACGAGCCCACGGTCGACAAGAGGTTCATCGACCAGGTGCGGACGATTCGCGAGGCCGGCCTGCCGCCCGCGACTCTCACCAACGGAACGGGTCTAACCCCCGAACGCACCGACGCCCTGGTAGAGCTGGGAGGCCTGCGCTACCTCTCGATCAACATCTCCACCCTCGACCGCGAGCGCTACAAGAAGGACCGCGGGCACGACCATCTCGGCAAGGTGCTGAAGCACCTCGACTACGCCAAGGACAAACCGGTGGGTGAGGACATGCATATCGTGGTGCTGGGGCTCGGCGACGAGACCCACCAGCGCGATTTCGAGGAGCTGCAGGAGCGGTTCGCCGGCAGCCGCTTCGAGGTGCGACACTTCGTCGCCAACGATCGTGCCGGATATCTGCAGGTGGGCCTCAAAGCCGCCAAGCAGAAGCAGACTCTATGCGGTTGCGACCACTGGGGCTCTCGCCCGATCCACCATCTCCACATCACTCCTCACGCCAAGTGCATCCTGTGCTGCCAGGACTACAACGAGTCGAACGAGGTGGGCGACCTGAATGTTTCGAGCGTGCGGGAAGCCCTCGAAGGCGACGCATTCGCTCGCGCCCGGCGCATGGTCTACGGCCTCGAAGAGGCCCCCGCCGACTTCATCTGCCACGACTGTAAATTCGCCCTGAAACGCTGACGCGTCGATCCGGCGGCTCGACCGGCTGCTACCGGACCCGGTAGAGGTGGAAAGTTTCCGCCAGGTACCCATGGTCCTCGCCCTGGCGAATCTGCTTCCAGACCGGCTCCCAGCTCACGGCGGCTCGCCGCAGGCTCTCGTAGTCGTAGATCGACTCGGGGTCTCCCGAGAGCAGGGCCGGAACCAGCTGCTCGACGGTCACGTTCACCGCATACCAGCCGGGTGGCACGGGTTCCTCGGGCCCCACCAGAGTAGCGTCGGCTAGATACGCACGCAGCACGGTGGCGTCGAGGGTCGGGTAGAGAACTCGCAGTCCTTCGATCCCCCGCTGTCGGGATTGCCGGGCGAGCTGGAAGAAGTTCTGCCGATATTCGAGATTGCCGGCCGCGAAGGAGTGCCGGAAGGGGTCTCGATCCCCGAGCCACCAGGTATTGGTATGACTCATCCACAAGGGCTCGAGGGCAAGAGACTCCAGGAACAACACGGCCACCAGAGCCGCGGAAGCCAGAGGCCTCCGGATCCAGATGGCCACGATCGGCAGATAGAGCAGAGGAAGGATCGGCAGGAGGTGGCGAATGCCGAGGTTGTAGCTCGAGAGAACCGCCGCGACCCCGTAGACGACGACCGTGACCATCGCCGGCAACCACGGCTTCCAGGATCGGCGGTAGAAGTCGCGGAGCACCCAGGCCGCGGCCGCCATGGCGAGCAGAATCGCGATCGGTGTCTTCACCAGGAAGAGCACGGGGAAGTACCACCAGCGGCCATCGGAGCGGATCTCGCCGAAGGCGAACGAGGCATAGACTCCGATCTGATTCTGCGCCTGGACGGCGAGAAGGCCCGTGGCCCACTGCGCCAGAAACGGGTCGATCCGCTCGAGGCCCAGCAGCCATTCTTCCGCCCCGTGGAGCCGATCTTCGACGATCACCGTCCCTTTTCCCTGGCAGTAGTCCTGGATGACCTGGCGCCCGAGCTCTCGCTCGTAGGAATGATTGGCCAGGAGATAGACTCCGTCGAGCACCAGCCAGGCAGCAGCGAGAATCGCCAGACCGTGGCCGATGGCCCGAGAGCGAGACCCGCTCATCGGCAAGGAGAGCACCCAGGCCACGAACACCGCCGGCAGCAGCAGGACCGCCGAAAACTTGGTGGCCAGCCCCAGGCCGAGGGCCCCTCCGAGAAAGAGAGCTCGCTGCCAGGTCGGCCCTCCCTGGAAGCCCCGGGCCGCCAGCAGGACGAGAAGAAAACATAGAGCAACGGCGGTATCGGTCTGGAGCAGGGTCAAATTGGGCAGAACCTGGAACGAGAAGGCGAGCAACAGGAAGAGAAAGATTCCCGCGCTGCGCCGACCCGTGTGGCTCCCCAATCGCCCGGCGGCGGCGAAGAAGGGTAGGACGACGAACACCATGAAGAGGTACTTCGCCTCCACGGCGGCGGGCAAGAGCCGCCCCGGGTTCTCGTAGACTCGATCGGCCATGGCGAGCGCAGAGACGGCCCGCAGAGGAGGTGCCAAGGGATCGTCACGGAGCCAGAGAGGAAAGGCGGCGAGCAGCTTGGTGAGGGGCGGATGCTCGAGGTTGAGGGTGTTCTGCCCGTAGCGCAGGGCCTGGTGGCCGGCGAGCAGGTGATGCGCTCCGTCTCCCGTCAGGGATTGGGTGTGGAGAGCGGTGAGCTGGAAGACCAGAGCCTGCACGCAGGCGGCAACGACGAGGAAATGAAACCAGGTGAGCTTCAAGAGCCCGCTTCCAGCTCGGCTCGCCATTCCCCGGACGCGATCCAGTACATGATGTCTTCGGTGATTCGTGAGGCCTTGTCTTCCCGATACGACTCGGCCACTGCGAGTCCTCGTCTTCGCATCTCTCGCCACTTCTTGGGTGACCTCAGAATTTCCAGGGCCGAAGTGGCGAAAGCGCTCGGATCGTCGAAGGGTACGAGCTCGGCCGCCGGAAGAGCAAAGCTTTCGAAACAAGAGATTCTGGAGGCCACGACGGGAACCCCGCAAGCCATGGCTTCGAGCGCGGGCAGGCCGAACCCCTCCTGCTCCCAGGATGGTGCCAGGAGCAGATCGCAGCTCCGGACCAGATTCGGGACCTCGCTCGGTTCGAGGTGATGGTGGAATTCTTCGGCCTCGACGATCTGTCGCTCCGGCTCACTGCAGGGCCATTGAGAAAGGCGAACGATCTC
>CAZMEL010000188.1:0-15974 GCA_964565225.1 uncultured Thermoanaerobaculia bacterium
GAAGGGTCCCGCCACCCGGGAGTAACCTTCGCGGAACACCTTCGAGAGGTGCCCGAGGTGTTGCCGCTGCAGCTTGGCGGAGGCTTCATCGTCGAGCTCCGGCGGATCGTCGCCACGTTCGAGGAAAACCATCCAGTAGTTGTCGAACTCCATTGGTGGCGCCGCTTCTTCCGGTGCCTCTTCTCCTCCGGTGGCCACTCCCGCGAGCACCAGACACGACACCAGGCAACCGAGCCACCAGGACCACTTGTTCATCGCAAGGCTCATGAATCTCTCCTATCGTTGATCGGAGCCGCACTCACGGCCCGGTGTCGGGCTCGAGTCTTCGTGCCCGGCCATCATTATCTAGCGTGCGCCAAACGGAAAGAGAACCTCGACCTTCGAGGCTCAGGACCCGGGGGCAATCACCGCACGTTCGAGGATCGGGTCCAGATCGACCCCGGCCGTCAAGGTTCCGTACTCCCTCCCGCGCTGGTCTCCCAGACGCGAGGCGCAGAAGGCGTCGGCCACGGCCAGTGGCGCGTTCTGCACCAGCAGAGCCGCCTGGAGCACCAGGGCGAGGTCTTCCACCAGGCGACGAGCTCCGCGCTCGAGCTCTTCGCGGCGACCCAGCTGCTCCTCGATCCGCACCAGCTGCTCATCGAGCCGGCGGTCGACTCCGAGCACCGGCTCCAGCTCCTTGCGCAGAGCCGGCCAGGCCAGAGGCTCCCGCTGGAGCACCCGGAGCACATCGAGGCACATCACGTTTCCCGAGCCTTCCCAGATCGACAGCAAGGGCGCCTCGCGGTAGAGCCGAGGCAGAATCGACTCCTCGACATACCCATTGCCGCCCAGGCATTCCAGGGCCTCGGCGACGAAACCGGGCGCACGCTTGCAGATCCAATACTTGCCGACCGCCGTGGCGAGACGCCGAAAGGCCATGTGCTCTGGAGACTCCGACGCCTCTTCGAAAGCCCGCGCCACCCGCAACGACAGGGCGGTGGCCGCCTCCCACTCGAGGGCGAGATCGGCCCAGACGTTGCGCATCAGGGGATGGTCCCGCAGGTGCTTCCCGAACGCCTTGCGGTAGGTGCCGTGATGCGTCGCCTGGGCCAGCGCCTGGCGCATCAGGGCCGAGGAGCCGAGCATACAGTCGAGTCGGGTGTGATTCACCATTTCGAGAATGGTGGCGATGCCTCGCCCTTCGGCTCCCACCCGGCGAGCCCAGGTGTCGCGATACTCCACCTCGCTCGAGGCGTTGGAACGGTTGCCGAGCTTGTTCTTCAGGCGCTGGAGGAAAAACCGATTGCGTTCTCCATCGGGTGTCCACCGCGGCACCAGGAAACAGGTGAGCCCCGCCTCGGCCTGGGCCAGGGTCAGGAAGGCGTCGCTGCGGGGCGCGGAGCAGAACCACTTGTGGCCGGTCAGAAAATACTCTCCGGCTTCGCCGCCCGCCACGGCTCGGGTGGTGTTGGCGCGTACGTCGGAGCCACCCTGCTTCTCGGTCATCGCCATGCCCAGGGTCGCCCCCGTCTTGTCCCCGGCCGGCATCGCCCTCGGATCGTAGCGGGTCGAGCGCACCCGGGGGACCCACTCGGCCGCCACTTCGGGCTCCATCTCCAGTGCGGGAACCGCCGCGAAGGTCATGGTCAGCGGGCAGAGCACTCCCGCCTCGACCTGGCCCAGCAGATAGTGTTTGGCCGCCCGCGCCACGTGGGCGCCCGGCCGCGGCCGGTTCCAGGGCAGGGAGTGGATCTCGGCTTCGATTCCGATCTGCATCAGCCGGTGCCAGGCGGGATGAAGCTCCACCTCGTCGATCCGGTGGCCGAAGCGGTCGTGGGTTTCGAGGGTCGGCGGATAGCGGTTGGCGAGAAACCCCAGCTCGATCACCTCGGGTCGGCCGCAGAGCTCACCGAAGGTTTCCAGCTCCTCCGCGGCCCAGCTCGCCCCTTCTCGACTCGAGCCCTCCCGCAGCACCGGATCGCAGGTGAAGCTGTTGAGCCCTTCGAGAGGCACCGCCTGGTTGGTCACCCGGTGGGTCGCGTAAGGACTCTCTCCGGCATCACTACCTTGGCTCGACTCGGGAATGGGAGAACGCTGAGACATGGCCGTCACACTCCTGCTGCGAAAAGTCACTCGACAGGTCGGTGGGTTCCGATGTCGCGAAAAGTTCGAGTGTGAGGGAAGTATACCGGGAGATCGATCGCGAAACGGCCCGGCAAAGCGGGGGGAGCTGACTCGCTCCCCCCTGTCTCCGGATGCGCTTGCCAGCGCGAGCGCGACTCTTGTACCTCGAAAGAGGCACGAACCCGAGGAACACGGCCGCGCTTGCGGTCCGGTGCCGGTAGGCCCGGCCCGGCCGGATCATCCGACCTGCTCGAGTGCCCAACTTCGGCCCTCGGGTCATCGCCAATGACGTCAGGGTACACCAAACGGCGAAAAAATATACCCCCTCCAAAATTCAACGGGAAAGAATAGAAACATTGCGCAATCCACCTGCCCGGCCTCTTCTCGGGCACAAATCGTAGAAGTCTTTAGAGTTCGAGATCTCCGCTCGAGATCTGGTAGATTCCAATCGATATGTTGTGTTGCCGGTTTTCTCGGCCGTTTCTTCTCGTCGGGTGGTCTCGAGGTCAGGTAGCTCTATTCTTTCGATGCAATGATTTTTCGTGACAGTGCCTCTCCGTCCAATCTCCAGGATGTCCCCGGCATCGAAGCGCGGGGCTCCAGCATGCGAGCCTTGGCTCTGCGCTTCGCCCTGGCGGCGACGGCCGCTGCATCGATGGAGAGAATCAACACCTGGCTCGGCGGCTTCACCGTGGTGGCCCTCGAGCCCCTGCCGGCCCTGGCCTTCCTGACCGGCGCTCTCTTCGGTTGGACCGGTGTCATCGCCTGTCTTCTCGGTCAGATCACGTATCGCTGCGGCTTTCTGAGCCTGCCCTGGCCCGAGATGACCTCCACCGAAATCTGGTCTTGCGCCCGAGTCCCTCTGGCCTACCTGCCCATCGGCCTCTGCGGCCACCTGACCTTCCGCAGCGCCGAAGGGCTCGGCCGTGGCTTCCCCAATGCCAGGAGCTATGCCGCACTGGTCGGCTCCGCCTTTCTCGGCGGCCTGGCGACCGCCCTCCTGTTCGATCTGCCACCGGGAGCCGTGCTCGTGCACTCCGCGAGCAACTTCGCCAGCGTGCTGCTGGTCGCTCCTCCCGTGCTCCTGCTCGCCGACCGTTTTCTCCGGCCGTGGATGGCGGAGATCCGCGGTGAAGCCCGGCTGCCGAAGCCTTTTCCCGCAAACCTCGCGATCGGCGATCAAACCGGGGACATGACCGGACGTCTCCTGCTGATCCTCTGCGCCATGCTCCTGGTCACCGGGCTCGTTGTGCCGCTCGCCCAGCGCATACCCCTGGTCGGCGGCTGGCCCCTGCTCGGCTATCTCGGCCTGGTGGTCTGGGCCTCCCTCGGGCACGGTCTGCGCGGGGGCCTGTTCGTCACCTCCCTCTCGGGCATCTTCTATCTCGCCGGCCGTTCGTTCATCGATCGCGACTTCCTGCCCGATGATCCGGCCCTCTATGCCGCCGGGCTCTACGCCGACTTCGTCGTGTTCTCGGTGGTCGCGGTCGTCTTGGGGTCCGGACGTGAAGGCGAGCTGGCTCTGTTGCGGGAGCGGGCCGACGGAGAGCACCGGGCCACGATCCTCAACGAGATGGCAGATCTCCTGCAGGCCAGTCTCGACCGCGAGGAGGTCTGCGAGATCGTGCTGCGATTCGCCCAGCGCCTGTTTCCCGACGAATCGGGAGCCCTCTGCCTGCTCTCCCCCGCTTCCGGGTCGCTGCAGGCAAAGGTCCGCTGGGGAGACCCCGGAACCAGCTCACCGTTCTCGACGGAAGACTGCTGGTCCCTCCGTCGCGGCCGGCCGCATTTTCGCGATGTGAGTAGCCGGATCCACCCTGCCCAGAGCCCGCCCTGCCCACACCTGAGCGAGGTCGGTGGCTCCACGACCTTCTGTGTTCCCTTGATCGCCCAGGGAGAGACACTCGGCGTCTTCTACCTCGAAGATGGAGCGGGACGCCTGCAGCCGGCCAAGCGGCACCTGGCCGTCGCCGCCAGCCGCCAGATCGCCCTCGCCCTGGCCAACCTGGACCTCCGCCACAGCCTGCTCGAGCAGTCGATCCGAGATCCGCTGACCGGCCTCTTCAATCGTCGATATCTGAACGAAACCCTGCACCGGGAACGGATTCGTGCCATTCGCCAGGGTTCGAGCTTCGTGATCTTGCTGGCCGATATCGACCACTTCAAGAGATTCAACGACACCCATGGGCATATCGCCGGAGACGTGGTGCTCTGTGCTCTGGCGAGCTTCCTGAAAGAGCAGTCTCGCGGCGAAGACATCGTCTGCCGCTGGGGAGGCGAAGAGTTCATCTGGGTCCAGCTGGGCTCCGATCTCGACGCCGGCCTGCGGCGGGCCGAGGAAATCTGCCGCGGCGTTCGCGAGCTCGAGCTGAGCCACGAGGGACGCGACCTCGGCACCATCTCTCTCTCCATCGGCGTCGCCGCCTACCCGCACCATGGCAGCACCGAAGACTGTGTCATCCAGGCTGCCGACGCCGCCCTCTATCGCGCCAAGGAACAGGGTCGCAACCGAGTCGTCTGCGCCGAGGGCCCGCCTCCGCGCCCCAATCTCCAGGCCCTCTGAGGCCTTCGCCATCCCACACAGCTTCGGAATAGACAAGTCGAATGGCTCGATCGTACGATTTCGTTGAACATGAAATCAACGGAAAAGGAGCAAGACCATGAGATTGATCTTTTTCGGCCTGCTATTGAGCTTCGCCTCGCCCGGAATCGGCTGGGCGGAAGAAACAGTCGATACCGACTTTCGGCTGGAGGGTGACGATCTCCCCAAATACACAGTGGTTAGCCACTTTCTTTCGGCGATGGCACGCGCCGAGGAAGCGGACAACGATGACCTGGACAGGCTCCTGAGAAACTTGGGGCTCTCGGCACAAAATGCGGAAGTACTCCGGATCGTCTCGGAAACCAACGAGATGAGCCGACCGGTTCTTTCGGAGCGCCCTTGGGATCCAGACCTGGCAGACGATCCCGAGGCTTTCATTGCCGCCCAGAAAATCAAGAGCGTTGAAATCGCACGAGACATTGGCAAGATCTACGCCCTCTTCCTCTTGCGAATCGAGGATCTGGGAGCCAGCGAGGCCCGAGTTCTCGACGACCTGATCGACCATAAGACCCGCCCCGGCATCGCAATGTTCGGTACCGGACCTTTCGATCCGAAGACCTACGGCCCCGAGGTCGCCTTCAGAAGAGAGACCGACACAGTTCTCCACACTCGAGGAGACCAAGAATGAAACAAACTCTGCTGGCCCTTCTGCTGTTCCATATGGCAACCCCGACTCTGGGACAGAGTGTGATGAGCACGAATGTCACGATCACCACCGACGAAGAGAGATTCTCGGCCCGATCTGCAAACACCGCCCGCATTCAGGTTCTTGCCATCGAGCACCTGGAGGCTGCCTGGTTCCTGAACGGAGAGCTCGAGCACTCCGTGGACCCGATCGTGCCGAGAACGACCTGCTCGACCATCGCCCCGATCGCCTTCCTGGCTCCCGTCGAGCTCAACTGCGAGGCTCGGTACGACTATAACGACTGTCCCCCGGCTCGTGGCACGTACCGGGCAAGGAGCGAGTCCCAACTCTTTGTGAGCGATACATCTCCCGACAACCAGTCCACTACGAAGCGAGCGATTCCCAACCACATCGCCTGTATCGATCCGGACTGTATTTGAGCCAACGGCTTCAGGCGAGGCAACGGCTTCAGGCGAGGCAACGCCGTAGAGCGGCGACGCTGAAGACCAGGGGATAGAGGCGTTCGTGGTACCAGAGGTTGGCGAAGTAGAAGCCGATGGGGCTGGGCCGCTCGTGGTCGCCGGCCTCGATGCGGGCGGTGAGAAATGCGACGCCGTGAGAAATCGCGTCGGCGACGCCGGGGTGGTGACGAAACGACGCCAGGGTGTCGAGCGCGAGGGCGGTTTCCTCGATCGACGGCTCGACCCCCGGGGCTCCCCCCCAGCCGCCGCCGTCTCCCTGGGCCGCCAGCAGCCACTCGACCCCACGCCCGACCCGGCGGGCCATGGCCGGCTCGATGTCGCCGTCGAGCGCGCGCAGGACCCGGGCCGTGCCGTAGACGGGGTTCTCGAATCCCTCCACCGCCTCGTTGCCGAACCACAGGGGAAGCCACGATCCATCGGCTCGCTGCTGGTCGGCGAGAAAGCCGAGAGCCCGGCGCCGCGCGCCGTCGATCCGCCTGGCGAGCGGTGCCGAGACCTCGGCGCGCCAGGCGGCGAAGGCGCGCAGGGCGTGGGCCGTGAGGTCGGCGGAGCTGCGGTCGAAGGGTAATCTGCCCCAGCCGCGGCAAAACGTGGGGATTCCGCCGTCGCGGTTCTGCAGGTCGAGAAGCCAGGCCAGCCCGGACGCTGCCGCCTCTCGTACCTCCGGATCCCGAGCTCCCAGCTGGCGCAGGGCGAGCAGGGCACCGGGGGTGTCGTCGGCATCGGGAACCCCTCCGGGCAGATCGGTCCAGGCCCAGCCTCCGGGTGCCGCCCCGGTGAAGGGGTGTTTCTCCCGGTACTGTTGACCCAGCAGCCACTTGCGTAGGATTTCGCGCCGGTCTGCGGAAAGACCGGGGGCGCGGGTCCCCGCCGTCAAGCCCTGGATGGCGAGGGTGCTCACCCAGGTGGCGAGATCCTCGTCGATCGGCCAGCTGCCGTCGTCCCGCACCGAAGACGCGAGAAAGCCCAACCCCGACTCCACCACCGGATGCCTCGCTTCCCCCGCGCCGGCCAGACTGAGGGTCACGAAGGAGGTCAGGGGCACCGCTTCGAGATAACCACCGGAGCTCGGCTGGATCGAGCGCAGACGATCGAGCGTCGCCCCGCGCAGACCTTGCCGGAGCCCGCGCAGCAACGGATTCCACGACGGCCTCAGGTGGTGCTGCACCTGCCCCACGGCGATCAGTGCCGGCAAGGCGTAGCTCACCACCGGCAGGCCGATGAAGCGAAACCAGCTCTGGGGCAGGGCCGCGAGCTCGAAGGGCAGGGCCGTGACTCCGGCGAAGGCCTCGCGACGCGGCCCCAGCACTCCGGTGAGGGCACAGAGGGCGAGTATGGGGATCGAGAACGTACGATCCTCGCCGTAGATTCCCTCGATCGCTTCTTTCAGAGGCCCAGGCTCCACCGAGCCCAGGTGGCGCTCCAGCCAGGCCCGGCCTTCGGCGCGCGCGGTGTGGTGGCGGCGCTCGGAGCCCGCGGCCTCGAGTGTGGCCCAGGCCAGCAGGGTGGTGCTCGGATTCGAGCGGCTGACGGTGGTATCGCCCCAACCGCCGTCGGCGTTGGTGTGCCGCGCGAGCCAGTCGAGCCCGCGCTCGACCCGTTCCCGGTGGGCCTCGCCGAGCCCGTCGCCGCCGGCCCGGCGACGCTCCGCGTCGACCAGGAAGATCGCGAAGCAGGCGGTGGCGGTGGAGAGCGCGCTGGCCGAGAGCTCGCCACGCCAGTGGCCCGCGGGCCCCAAGTGCTCCAGGAGCCGCGACTCCACCCGGGCCAGGGCTCGTTCTGCTCGAGAACCCGAGCTCTTCCGCTCGGTGCTGGAGACGGCGGCAGCGGCCTCCCTCATCGCTGCAGGACGCTCAGGTGCCCGAGGGTCAAGAGGCCGTAGAAAGTGTACTCGCAATCGACCTCGTCGTCGGCCCAGTGGCCGTGGAAGGCTCCGCGGTTGGTCCACAGGGTGTCGAGGTAGTCGAGGCACGGATCGACCAGATCGTCGACCACCGGATGCTGCAGCCCCGCCAGGGCGTGCACCGCCGTGGCGGTGGAGAGCAGGTCCGGTATGGGTGCCGCGGGGGTCGGCACGAACCCACCCTCCGGGTGCCACTGGCGGGCCAACCAGCCGGAAGTGGCTTCGGGCACCGGCTGCCCGAGATGGCGCAGCAGGGTCACCGCCGCGGCGGTCACGGGCATGGTGCCGACGGGTAGGTGCTGGTCGTTGGCGAACCCGCCGTCGGAGCACATGCGGGAGGTCACCAGCCGCGCCACCTCCTCTGCGGCGGAAAACGGCAACCCCAGATCCTGGCAGGTGCCCAGAGCCATGAAACAGGCGTAGACATCGCCCTCGTCGGCGCCGGGCTGGCTGCCGTAGGCGCCGTCCCTGCTGCGGAAGAGCGCCAGCCGCTCCCCGATCGCCCGGCGCACCTCCTGTGGCGGGGAGAACGCCGGCAGCGCGTCCCAACACCGGGCCAGGCACGAGAGGTGCACCAGGTCGAGGCTCTGGCCACCTTCGAAAGATCTCAGGAACTCCGCCACCGGTTCCCCCGGCAAGTCCATGCCGAGGGAAAGAGCGCTCTCGAGGCCGAAGACCGTGTAGTAGAGGTCGGGCTCGCCGGCCCGGTCGAGAAACCCGCCGCTGGCGTGGAGCTGGCCGGTGATGAACGCTTCGACCAGCTCTGCCGACTCACCCAGCAACCGCGGGGCGAGCCTCGAGACCTGCAGCATCTCGAGCCTCAAACTCATGGCACCAACCCTTGATCTCGAGGTCGTTGAAGATCTTGCCCACGGTCCTTCGCAGCAGCCCCTTGACGTTGGCGTTGTCGAGCATCCGCAGGGCGCGGATCGCCTCGTCCTTGTAGGCCTCGAGCAGCTTCTGCCCCTCGGCCTCCACCTCGAGCTCGGCGAAGAGCCGGTAGAGGTGGGCCGGCTCGGCGCCGCCCTCACACCACGAGGTGGCCAGCTCCTGCTTGCGTGGACCCTTGGCCGCGGCGTGGGCCAGCGCCCATAGAATGGTCGGGCGACCTTCCGGTGCCTCACCGGCGCTCACCGCCGCGCCGAGATCGTCGAGGTCGTCGCGGATCTGGTAGGCGATGCCGAGCGAGCGGCTGTAGTCGGCGAGGGCCTGGTGCAGCTCTTCGCTGGCCCCGGCATAAGCGGCCCCGAGACGCAGCGCGATCTCGAAGGCCGGCGCGGTCTTGCGGCGGAAGATCTCCACCACCTGCACCGGGCGCAAGGGGGCGGGGCTGCGGCTCCAGCGCAGCTCCTCACCCTGCCCCAGAGACAGGGTGCGGTGCCCCTCCGACGCCAGGCGCAACATCTCGACCCGCACCGCGGCCGGGGCCTCCGACTCGGCGAGCAGGCGATAGCCCTCGCCGAGCAGATAGTCGCCCACGTTGAGGGCGATGGCGACACCGTGCTCCTCGTGCAGGGTGGCCGTCCCGTAGCGTTCGGCGTCCCGGTCTTCGATGTCGTCGTGGATCAACGACGCCTTGTGGAAACACTCCACCGCCACCGCCACCCGACGCAGGTCGAAGGGAATCTCTCCCCCGGGCTCGTCCATCAAGGCCTGGTGTAGAGTCACGGTGAGAAACGGACGCCAGCGTTTGCCGTCGCGCCCGAGCCACTCGTGGCCGAGACGCTCGGCGTCGGACCCGGGGGCTCCGAGCAGGCCCGCCAGCGACTCGGGAGCGAACCAGGTATCGACCTCTTCCCGCAGCGCGGTGAGATCCATGCGCCGGGTCTTGTCGTCGCTGGTGAGGTGCACCGAGTCCCAGACCCAGTCGAGGTCGACCGAGGTGTCGACACAGTCGTCCTGGAGAAGGGGCAGAGCAATGCCCGGCACCGCGGCCGCCTCCATGTAGCCGTAGACCTTGCGCAACACATTCAGGCAGCTCACGCCGACGATGGCGTCGATCTTGCCGGTTTCGATGATCGCCATCACGATCGGAGACCCCTCGGCCACCAGCACCGCATAGCCCAGGCGCTCGGCCTCGACCTGCAGATCCTCGATCGTGCACAGGCCACACTTCTTGCACAGCAGCCCGAGCTCGTCGAAGGGAGCCGGGCATTTGTCTTCGACCCGCAGACACTTGGGAAGGAGGAGCAGGCGGCGTTCGAACGGGATCGCGGCCAGGGACTCGCGCCACAGCTCGTTGTTCACCAGCAGGGCGATGAACTCCAGGTAGGCTTCGGAGATGTCGTGGCGAGCGGCGATCCGGCCCGCTTCTTGGTGCAGCTCGTCCATCGAGAGAGGCGGCACCAGGGACTGGGGCTCGAGATGGTCGCGGATCTGCTGGAGAATCCGGTCGCGCTCTTCACGGGTCGGCGGAATATCGGTCTGGGTCGCACGGGCCGGCAGAGTCGGCACGGCGGCGGGTAGGCTGACGATGGGGAGAGACAACGGATTCTCCTTCGTTCGATGGCTCTTCGAGGGGGCCGGGAACGGCGCCTCGGTCAGTTCTCCGGGGTCTGCGGGTCGCGGGCGGCGAAACGCTCGGCGGCCCGGGTCTGAATGTCTTCGGCGCTCGGCAGCTCACTCAGCACCTCGGCCGGAATGTCGAGCTCTTTCTGCAGCTTGGCCAGGCACCGTTTGCGTTCCTTGAGAGCCCTCTCCTCGTCTCGCTCCTTGGAGAACCGGGAGCTGGCCTTCTCGTGCCGCTGGCGCAGGAGAGCGTAGATGTCGCCACCGAGAAGCGAGGAGATATCGGTCTTCATCTTCTCCCGGTCGACATCTTCCGCCTGCACCACATCCCCGTTGATGGGTCCGTTCTTGTACTTGGGAAAGAGAATCGCCACCTCCGGGCAGACCCGGGAGCAGGCGGGGCAGTTGGTCTTGCAGCGGTCGGGATGCGCCACGTCGATCTGCTTCTCGGCGTCTACGTCGTACACCCCGAAGAGGCAGAAGCTGAGACATTGCATGCAGTTGGTGCAGCGGTCGTAGTCGATCACCGGGAACCAGGGTTTCCAGGCCTCGTCGGGACGCCCCGTGCCCTCGGCTCGCACCAGGTCCACCACCTCCGGTGCGCTGAGCCCCTCGACGCCGCGGTAGCACACCGGCACGTTGCCCTCTCGGGTCTCGGACTCCACGTCGGTCTCTCGCGGCTGGTCGCGCAGCACCACCAGCGGGCTCTCGTCGAGAGGCGCCACGGCGCCACCTTCGCCGGTGAGGGTCACGGAATACCCGCCTTCGAGCAGGCTCTGGAGGATCTCTTCCCGGCGTCGGGATGCGTCGTCGCCCTGCAATTCGTCGAGCACGACGCGCAGGCTCGCGGGAGGTGCGGTCATGGATTCTCCTCCGGTCGGTCGTCACGGTAGTCGTCACGGTGGTCGTCTTTGCGGTGGTCGCCGAGCACCGCGGCGAGCACGGCCTCGGGCTCCTCGGTTCGCATGTTGTGGATCCTCACCTCGTCTTCCGGCAGGGTCACGTCGGCAGCGTGAAAGAGCCAGCGCACCGCCCGTGGATAACAGGCCACGATGTCGAGACTCTCCTCCCCCTCGGCCAGGCGTCGCAGGCCGGGATCTTTGCGCGCCGCCAGCTCACAGAGATCGGGTACCGCGTCGAATGGTCGTCCGGAAGCCGCCAGCCCGGCCAGCACCTCTTTCTTGACCTCTCCCGGCACCACCCGGGCGAAGGCGCAGTGGCAGTAGAGAACCCTTCCTTCGGCCATCAGGCTCTCCCCTCCCCACTGGCCTCGGCGCCGACCTCGACCCGGTACACGGGCTCCGGCTGCCCCGGGCGGAAGCTCTCGATGTGCTCCTGCCGTAGAGTCGCTCCCTCGCCCGACCGGCGTTCCGCGATCTCGTCGTCCAGGCATTGGCGAAGCACCTCGGGGGCGGCCTCGGCCCGGAGATTCACCACCAGCTGCCCGCTGGAGACCGGGTCGAAGAGCCGTTCCGACATCTCCGGCACGAAATCGAGGTTCACCAGGCTCACCAGGGCCAGGTCGTTGAAGCCGCCATCGGGAGCCAGGGTCATCTTGAGGTGAGCGACCTCGGCCCCGGCCGCCACCAGGCGTTTCTTCAGCGCCTTGGCGAGCTCGCTCAGCCACAGGTTGCCGTCGATTTCTTCGGGCGCCTCGAAGCGGTAGGTGGCGTTCAGCCAGCCGAGCAGGGCTTCCCCCTCGCCGTAGAGCTGGTAGTCGACCTGCATGGTCGGCCGCTCCGTGGCCTCCCTCTTGGTGAGCAGGCCGAACCATTCGTCGAGCCCGATCTCCTCCCGCGCCGAGACCTGCAACACCCTCGCCGCGGGGTAGTGCTCTTCCAGGGCCGCCACCAGCTCCTCTCGCTCGCCATCGCTCAGGAGATCGATCTTGTTGACCACCAGCAGATCGGCTTCTTCGAGCTGCTTGCGGTAGACGTAGGTCACCTTGCTCGAGAACTGCCGTCCTTCCCGCAGCCCGAGGATGCGGCCCGCCCGGATCGGATCGATCACCACGCTGAGGGGAGCGATGGTGTACTCGTCGCCGTACATTCGCCGCAGGGGATAGCTCACGGTGGCCACCAGGTCGGTGCAGCTGCCCACCGGCTCGGCCAGGAACACATCGGGCCGGCTCTCCGCGTCGAGCCGGCTGGCCGCGGTGCGCAGGGAATCGAAGCGGCAGCAGAAACAGCCGCCGGCGATCTCTTCCACCGAAAATCCTTGATGGCGCAGAGAGCGCGTATCCACCAGGCCGTCGCCCTGATCGTTGGTGATCAGGCCCACCCGCAGGCCCTGGTCGGTGAGGCGACGCGCCAGGCGGCCGACCGAGGTCGATTTTCCCGCCCCCAGGAAGCCGCCGATCATGATGTACCGCGCCAGGCTCACGTCTTCATCTCCGGCGTCTGCCATGGTTTCTCCTCCATTGTGTCGATGGTCTCGCCGAGCAGGGAGAGATACCCCTCGACATCGATGGCCTGGGCATCGGGTCTGCCCTCGACCCGGTAGAGCCAGCCCTCGCCATAGGGATCGGCACAGACCAGCTCGGCGTTTTCGAGCACCGCGGGATTGCCCCCGACGAAGCTCCCCTCGGCCACGCTGAAGAGGTCGGCCGTCGCCTTGAAACCCTCGACCCAGCCCACCACCTCACCCGCCTCCAGCTTCTGCCCCGGCGACGCCTCGAAGTCGAGCTCCACCAGCTCTCCCAACATGCGCGTGGCGAAGCTGGTGAGGCCGATCGTCCACGACCCGGGCTCGCTCTCGTGCAACCAGAAGTGCGCCGGGCTGTAGAGATAGTCCGCCGGGAACCGGGCCACGAAGCGGTTGCGTTTGAACTGGATCGACTCTTTCGGCATCTTGGCCACGGTAATTCTCTCGACCTCCCCGGGTGGTCCTAACAGGCGATCTCGCAGGCATCGGCCGGCGTTTCCAGGGTCGCCACGTGGCGCACCCCTTCGGCCACCGCACGGGCGGCGAATTCGATCTCTTCCCGGGTGGTCGACCGACCGAGGCCGAAGCGCAAGGTGCTCCCCACGGCCTCTCTCCCTTGCGGCAGGGCTTTCACCACGTGGGAGGTATCGGTCGCCCTGGAGGAGCAGGCGGCGCCGGAAGAGATGGCCACGTCCGGCAGGTGCTCGAGCAGGAAATCGGTGTCGATGCCCGGCAGGGAGACGTGCAGATTGTTGGGCAGCCGATGCTCCAGGCTGCCGTGCACCCGCAGCTCCGGCAGCTCCGCCCGCAGGCGATCGAGGAGATGGTCGCGCAGGGCCGCCACCCGTTCCCCGTCGGCAACCCGGCGATCGGCCGCCAGCTCGCAGGCCTTGCCCAGGCCCACGATGCCCGGCACATTGAGAGTCCCCGAGCGCCGCCCCCGCTCGTGCCCTCCACCGTCGATCTGGGCGCTCAGTCGCACCCGCGGGCGCCGCTTGCGGACGAAGAGGGCGCCGGCTCCTTTGGGTCCATAGGCCTTGTGGGCGGAGAGCGAGAGCAGGTCGACCCCGAGCGCGTCGACCTCGCAGTCGAGCCAGGCCAGGGCTTGGGCCGCGTCGCAGTGCAGGAGCACACCCGCCTCGCGACAGGAGCGCGAGATCTCGCGCACCGGATGCAGCACGCCGATCTCGTTGTTGGCCAGCATCAGGCTCACCATCACCGTGTGGGGCCGAAGGGCCCGGCGCACCCGCTCGGGATCGACCCGGCCATCGGCCTCTACGGGGAGATAGGTGACCTCGATCCCGCGTTTCTCGAGCCAGCCGCAGACGTCGAGCACCGCCTTGTGCTCCGTGACCGCGGTCACCAGGTGTGCGGGCCCCGGGGTCCGGCGGGCCTCGAACACTCCCTTGAGCGCCAGGTTGTTGGACTCCGAGGCGCCGGAGGTGAAGACGATCTCGGTCACCGAGCAGGCGAGCAGATCGGCCACCTGCTGCCGCGCGTGATCGACCAGGGCCTCCGCCGCCCGGCCGGGACCGTGCTGAAGGCTCGAGGCGTTGGCGAAGACCTCGCCGAAGCAGGGCATCATGACTTCGACGACCCGAGGATCACAGGGAGTCGTGGCGTGGTGGTCGAGGTAGACCGGGGTTTGCACTAGCCCGGCCTTCTCTCTGGAGCTCCGGAATGGCACCCGCCCTTGGGAATCAACCGATGGCTCCCATGCCGAAGAACACGTTCTTCTTGAGCAGGCGGTAGATCCAGAAATCTTCGGGCACTTCGCGGCCCGGTAGGTGGTGGCTGTGGCGCGGGGTGATGCCGTCGAGCTCCTGGTAGGCGGTGTCGCGGCCACTGGTGTCGGCAGCCCCGGTGCCTTCGATGTAGTCGTGCAGCTCCTGCGGATGCTCGAGGATCACACAACCCTTCGTCCGCTCGGTCACGAAGCTCTGGAACCCGCGCAGGAAACGGCTGTCGTTGAATTTGTCGTAGAGGCTTCCCTCGTCGCGCACGTTGTCGGTGGCGAAGGAGAGCGCGGGGCAGATCTCGATCGAGCCCCGGGGCCCGATGTGGTACCCCAGCCCCATGGCCGCCGGGCAGAAGGCCTCCCCGTCGGCCGTCCAGTAGGTGTCGATCAGGAGGATCGGATGTTTGCGCCGCAGCTCCAGCAGACGCTTGCGCATCCACACCAGCTGCTCTTCGCTGACACAGTATTCGTCGTGCTGCTCCGAGCCCATGGGCCGGTACACGTAGTACCAGAGGTACATCGCCCCGCGGTCGATGAAGTGCTGCACGTATTCGTCCGACATCACCTCGTGCATGTTGAGGCCGGTGGCGGTGGTGGCGATGCCGAACAAGATCTTGGCACGATGCAGGCGCTCGAGCCCGTCGAGCGCCGCTTTCCAAACCCCTTCTCCGCGCCGCAGGTCGTTCTGCCCCTGCCAGCCGTCGAGGCTGATCAGGGGTGTCACGTTCCCTGCCCGCCGCAGACGCTCGACATTCTCTTCGGTGAAGAGCATGCCGTTGGTGATGGTCTGGAAATAACAATCCGAGTGGCGCTCGAAGATGTCCCAGATGCCCTTGAAGAGGTAGGGCTCGCCTCCTAGAAGTGTGTAGTAGTAGGCGTTCTGCTTCTTGCCCTCTGCGATCATGCGGTCGAGGTCTTCCTCACCCAGGAAGTGGGCGGTTCCTTCTTTCTCGACCCAGCAGCCGTGGCACCGCAGATTGCAGGCGTTGGTCAGGGCGATGAAGAGAAAAGGCGGATAGAGCTCGCCCTTGCCGAGCCGGCGTTTGTACGACCAGATCGCCTTGGCCCCCTTGTAGGCGTAGAGGTGCGCCGCCTTCCACATCACCTTCGGCGACAGCTCCGAAGCCGCGCGCCAGGCCAGGCGAGCCAGCACCCCTTGCTCGCGCAGGAACGACCGTTCGTCGTTGTCCAGAGCAGGCAGCTGCACCGGGGCCGGAGGAGGGCTCACGGTGGCCGGAAGGGTCTGCGCCGGGTAGGTGGTGGAAGTAGAGGGCTCAATGGTCATAAAGGGTTCCTGCTCTGGAGTTGCGGCAGCCGGGGACGGAGTCGGCAGATTTCTGGCCTCGATACGGAAGAATAATCCGACAGGTTTCGCTTTCACCCGGCCCACGGTGTCACGGTCGTGTAAAACCCTTTCAGCGGGCTGCCGACCGGACCGGGGGACGGCACGGACGGCTCTCGAGGTAGTGGCGCAAGGTCTCGCGCCGAGCCGCCACCGATTCGAGCCCGGCCTTCTCGGCCGCCTCCACGACTCCCTGCTGCCACTCGGCCGCCTGCTCGCAGCGCCCGGTCTCGGCCAGGGCGCC
>CAZMEL010000189.1:0-15880 GCA_964565225.1 uncultured Thermoanaerobaculia bacterium
CGATCGTGCCGATGTTCACGTGCGGCTTCGTTCTCTCAAACTTCTCCTTGGCCATAACTCCTCCGCGGAATCGGGAATCCTTCCGGAACCGGTGATTCTTCGATTCGAATTCGCTCCGAGATCGTGGTGATCATCCAGCGGCCCGCGCGACGATTCCTTCACTCACGTCACGCGGCGCCTGTTCGTAACTATCGAACTGCATCGTGTAATTCGCCCGGCCCTGGGTCAGAGACCGCAAGTCCGTGGCGTATCCGAACATCTCGGAGAGGGGTACCCGACAATTGATGATCTGGGCCCCGCTCCGCATCTCCATTCCCTGCACTCTCCCCCGCCGTGCGGTCAGGTCGCCGATCACATCCCCCATGTAGTCTTCCGGCGTCACGACCTCGACGGCCATGACCGGCTCCTGCAGAATGGGACGCGCCCGCTTGCAGGCATCCTGGAATGCCATCGAGCCGGCGATCTTGAAGGCGACCTCGGAAGAGTCGACCTCGTGGAAGCTACCGTCGTAGAGATCGACCTCTACGCCGGACATCGGATACCCGGCCAGAGGCCCGGTCTCCATCGCCTCGGTGATGCCCTGCTGTACCGGCTTGATGAACTCTTTGGGAATCGAACCGCCGACGATCTGATTGCGAAACGAGAGGTGCTCTTCGGCGCAGGGACGGATGCGAATCTTGCAGTGCCCGAACTGCCCGCGACCACCACTCTGCCGAACAAAACGGCCTTCGCCATCGGCTTCGGTGGTAATCGTCTCTTTGTAGGCGACCTGCGGCCGCCCGACGTTGGCGCCGACCTTGAACTCCCGCACCAGACGGTCGGTGATGATCTCCAGGTGGAGCTCACCCATACCGGAAATGAGGGTCTGGCCGGTGTCGACATCGGTGTGCACGCTGAAGGTCGGGTCTTCTTGCTGCAGCTTGACGAGAGCCTGGGACAGCTTGTCCTGGTCGGACTTGGTCTTCGGCTCGATCGAAACCGCGATCACCGGCTCCGGGAAGCTGATCGACTCCAGGACGACCGGGGACTTTTCGTCGCAAATGGTGTCACCGGTCGCCGCATCCTTGAGACCGACGGCAGCGGCGATATCTCCTGCCCACACCTGGCTGATCTCTTCACGCTTGTTGGCGTGCATCTTGAGCAGCCGGCCGATCCGGCTGGAACGGTGACGATTGGTGTTGTAGACCCCGGTGCCCGATTCGATGTGGCCGGAGTAGACCCGAAAATAGGCCAGTTGCCCCACGAAAGGGTCGGTCATGATCTTGAAGACCAAAGCCGAGAACGGCTCGTCGTCCTCCGGCTTCCGGAAAATCTTTTCCTCGCCGTCGAGGCTGGTGCCCTGCACCGGCGGGATGTCGCTCGGAGAAGGCAGGAATCGAACCACTGCATCGAGCAGGGGCTGAACACCCTTGTTCTTGAAGGCAGAGCCACAGAGCACCGGCTGCAGAGCGTTGTCGAGGGTCGCCTTGCGCAGAGCCCCGATCAGCTCATCGGTACTGACTTCCTCACCCCCGAGATACTTCTCGAGAAGCCCTTCGTCCCCCTCGGCCAGGGCCTCGACGAGCTGCTCGCGCATTTTCTGGGCTTTTTCCTGGTACTCGGCCGGTATGTCGACCACCTGGTAATGGGCCCCGAGATTCTCGGTGTCGTAGGCAATGCCCTTCATGTCCAGAAGGTCGATCACACCCCGAAACTCGGATTCGCTACCCCAGGGAATCTGCACCGCTACGGGCGACGCCTTGAGACGCGACCTCATCATGCTGATGCAGCGATCGAAGTCGGCCCCGACCCGGTCCATCTTGTTGACGAAGGCGATGCGGGGAACCTTGTACTTGTCGGCCTGCCGCCAGACCGTCTCGGACTGGGGCTCGACACCACCGACCGCATCGAAGACGGCGACCGCGCCATCGAGCACCCGCAGCGAGCGCTCCACCTCGGCCGTGAAATCTACATGCCCCGGGGTGTCGATGATGTTGATCCGGTAGTCACCCCAATGACAGGTCGTCGCGGCGGAGGTGATGGTGATACCCCGTTCTTGCTCCTGGACCATCCAATCCATGGTGGCCGTGCCATCGTGTACCTCACCGATTTTGTAGTTGATACCGGTGTAATACAGGATGCGCTCGGTAGTCGTCGTCTTACCGGCATCGATGTGGGCCATGATGCCGATATTCCGAGTTTTTTCTAGACTGACCGTGCGTGGCATGATGGTTTCCAGTAAGACCGAGCGCCAGCTCTCCGGCGGCGTCGGGACGCGGCCTCGTTCAGCTAGGAACGGAGCCCGCGCGGGTATCTTCTCCAAAGTCGATGGTCCGCAGTCGACCCTCGCGAGGGCCTCTTCGATTCGATCTACCAGCGGTAGTGAGCAAAGGCCTTGTTGGCCTCCGCCATCCGGTGCGTATCTTCGCGCTTCTTGATCGCCGCGCCACGATTGGTGGCGGCGTCCATCAGCTCGTTGGCCAGGCGAATATCCATGGTCTTCTCGCCCCGGCGCGACGCGCTCTGGATGAGCCAGCGCATCGACAACGCCAGACGCCGCGAAGGAGCTACCTCGATGGGCACCTGGTAGGTCGAGCCACCGACACGCCGTGATTTCACCTCGACCGCCGGCTTGACGTTGTCGACCGCCTTCTTGAAGACCTTCATGGGATCGTCGCTGGTGCGCTCGCCGATGGTCTTCAAGGCGTTGTAGAGGATCCTCTCGGCCACCGACTTCTTGCCGTCGACCATGACGACATTCACGAACTTGGTGATCAGCTGAGATCCATAGAGAGGATCGGGAAGAATCTGCCGTTTCGGAACTTCACGACGACGGGGCATGTTTCGCTCGCCTCAAGAGTTGAAAATCGATTGACCGATCAGGACTTCGGCCGCTTGGCGCCATACTTCGAACGGCCCCGACGACGCCCGTCGACCCCTACCGCATCGAGCGTTCCGCGGACCACGTGGTATCGGACTCCGGGGAGATCCTTCACACGGCCACCGCGGATCAGCACGATCGAGTGCTCCTGGAGGTTGTGGCCAACTCCCGGAATGTAGGTCGTGACCTCGATGCCATTGGTCAGCCGGACGCGAGCGACCTTGCGCAGCGCCGAATTCGGCTTCTTTGGCGTCTGGGTGTACACGCGCACACAAACCCCACGTTTCTGGGGCGACGATTGGAGGGCGGGGCTCTTCGTCTTCGCCTTTTGGCGCCGTCGCCCGATTCTCACCAGCTGATTGATCGTCGGCATTCGCCAGATCTCCTCAGTGCCTGCGTACACATCCGTGCGCACGCTTCGCCAAGCCAAGCTCGGCAACAACGGACGAGTCTTCACCCCAGAGCGCCCGGAGCGCGTCCGCAGTTGCATTCGTTGTACAGGGCTGAACAGGAAGGGTTAGTCGTAGGCCATCATCGAGAAGCTACCAGAGATAGCGAAATCGGAGGCCTTCGGGAGACACTCCTCTCTCGACTGAACCCGCCAGTCTGCCGTGGGAGAGGGAGAGTACCAGAGGCCCCTGGTGCCGTCAACCCTCCGCTCGAAAAACTTCGCCCTCGACCGAATCAACGGCCGAGGGCGAAGCCCAAACGCTCTTTCGGGGAGCCTCAGCTCCGAGAATCCGCCTCCGTGACGTTCGGAGGCATGGCCCGGATGTCTTCTTCCTCGAACTGGAAGTAGACCTCGTCGTCATCGCCTCCAGCGCCGGCATAGGTCTCTTCTTCCATGTGGAAGGCATGGTAGTGCTGGAGACCGGTACCCGCCGGGATCAAGCGCCCGACGATCACGTTCTCCTTGAGGCCCCGGAGGGTATCGACCTTTCCGCTGATCGCGGCTTCGGTGAGCACCCGTGTGGTCTCCTGGAACGAGGCGGCGGAGATGAAGCTCTCCGTCGACAGCGACGCCTTGGTGATACCGAGAAGCAAGGGCCGGCCGATCGCCGCCCGGCCGCCGGCTGCCGAGACCCGCTCGTTCTCTTCGTGGAAGCGGAACCGGTCGACCTGCTCGTCGATCAGGAAGTTGGTGTCCCCAACCTCCTCGATCTTCACCGAGCGCATCATCTGGCGCACGATGACCTCGCAGTGTTTGTCGTTGATGGCCACGCTCTGGGAGCGGTAGACCTCCTGGATCTTGTCCACCAGGTAGCGCTGCAGCTCCTTCTCACCCAACACCTTTAAGACGTCGTGAGGATTGATCGGGCCGTCGATCAAGGGCTCTCCGGCCTTCACCCGCTCACCGTCCTGCACGTTGACGTGGATGTAGCGCGGCACCAGGTACTCGCGCACCTCGGTGTGGTCGCTCTCCACCAGGACTTTCCGCATGCCCTTGTGGATCTCGCCCAGGCGTACCGTGCCGTCGATCTCACTGATGATGGCGGGCTCCTTCGGGGTCCGTGCCTCGAAGAGCTCGACCACCCGCGGCAGACCACCGGTGATGTCTTTCGTCTTCGTGGTCTCGCGCGGAATCTTCACCAGCGTATCGCCGGGAAAGACGGTCTCTCCGTCGCTCACCACCAGGTGAGACCCCGAGGGCAACAAGTATCGCCGCTCCCCGCTCTCACCATTGACGATCATCGCCGGCGCCCGCTTCTCGTTGGCCGAGGCCTCCACGATGATGCGCTGCGAGAGACCGGTGACCTTGTCGGTCTCCTCTCGGACGTTCTCGCCATCGACGATGTCCTGGAACTCCACGGTACCGCCGATCTCGGTGAGAATGGCGGAGGTGAAGGGATCCCAGATCACCAGATCCTGGCCCGGCTCGACTCTGTCGCCTTCCCGTACCTGGAGGTGAGAGCCGTAGGTCACGCCGTAGCGTTCGAGCTCCCGCCCCTTCGGATCGGTCACGACGACCTTGCCGTTACGATTGACCACCACCAGGTCACCCTTCTTCGAGTCGACGGTGGAGACGTTGAGGAACTTCACCACGCCGGGGTTCTTGCTGACGTGTTTGGATTCCTCCGACACCCGGCTGGCGGTACCGCCGTAGTGAAAGGTCCGCATGGTCAGCTGTGTGCCCGGCTCGCCGATGGACTGCGCCGCGATCACACCCACCGCCTCGCCGATGTCGACCCGCTTGCCGGTCGCCAGGTTGCGGCCGTAGCACTGGATGCAGACACCGTAGCGCGACTCGCAGGTGAGCACCGAACGGATCTTCACCCGCTCGATTCCGGCCCCTTGGATCTTGGCCGCGAGGGCGACGGTGATCTCCTGGCCGACATCGAGCAACAGCTCGCCGGTCATGGGGTCGTAGATCTCTTCCTGGCTCACGCGGCCTACGATGCGATCCCGCAACGGCTCGAGAATGTCGCCACCCTCCATGATCGCCGATACATAGATGCCATCGATCGTTCCGCAGTCTTCCTCGGACACGATGACATCCTGCGCAACATCCACCAGGCGACGGGTCAAGTAGCCGGAATCCGCCGTCTTCAACGCCGTGTCGGCCAGCCCTTTGCGTGCACCGTGGGTAGAGATGAAGTACTGGAGCACCGTGAGGCCTTCACGGAAGTTGGCGGTAATGGGCGTCTCGATGACCTCGCCCGATGGCTTGGACATCAGACCCCGCATACCAGCCAGCTGCCGCACCTGCTCTCGAGAGCCACGGGCTCCGGAGTCCGCCATCATCTTGATGGGGTTGAACTCCCCGAGCGCGACCTCTTCCTTCTCCATCTCGTCGAACATGGCGGAGGAGACGTTCTCGGTCACACGGTGCCAGATGTCGATGATCTTGTTGTGTCGCTCGCCGGCCGTGATCACACCCGCGCTGCGCTGCTTCTCGATCTCCAGCACCTCTTCTCGAGCATTGTCGATGAACTCGCTCTTGGTGCTCGGCACCACCATGTCGTCGATACCGATCGAGATACCCGCCTTCGTCGCGTAGAAGAAGCAGACTTCCTTCAGCTCGTCGAGCATCCGTACGGTGAGATCGTTGCCATGCTGGATGAAGCAGAAGGACACCAGATCCTGGAGCCCCTTCTTCTTCAACAGGCCGTTGATATAGGGCATTTCGTCGGGCAGATTCATGTTGAGAATCACCCGACCGACCGTGGTGTCGATCAGGGCCCGCTCGAGATGCTCCATCTCGGCGTGCACCACGTCCTGGCTGTTGTACTGCTTGGTGAGATCGACGAAATCACCCGAATAGCGAACCCGGATCTTGGTCTGGGTGTGGACCTCTCCGGCCTGGAGCGCGACCAGCACCGAGTCGAAGTCCGGGAACACCCGGCCCTCTCCTTTGGCATCGTCCCGGGCCATGGTCAAGTAGTACCCACCGAGCACCAGATCCTGGCTGGGAACCGCAAGAGGCCGACCGTGGGCCGGCGAGAGCAGGTTGTTGGCCGCCAGCATCAGAACCTGGCTCTCGATCTGAGCCTTCGGCGAAAGCGGTACGTGCACCGCCATCTGGTCGCCATCGAAATCGGCGTTGAACGCCGCACAGACCAGAGGATGGATCTGGATCGCCTTGCCTTCCACCAGGGTTGGCTGAAAGGCCTGGATTCCCAGACGGTGCAGGGTCGGCGCGCGGTTCAGCAGCACCGGATGGTACTGAATCACCTCTTCCAGCGCATCCCAGACTGCCTCTTCCTCGCGCTCCACCATCTCCTTGGCAGCCTTGATGGTGCCCACCAGGCCTTTTTCCTCGAGACGGTTGTAGATGAACGGCTTGAACAGCTCGAGCGCCATTTTCTTCGGCAGACCACATTGGTGCAGGCTGAGCTCCGGACCGACCACGATGACCGAGCGGCCGGAGTAGTCGACACGTTTTCCGAGGAGGTTCTGGCGGAACCGACCCTGCTTGCCCTTCAGGGTGTCCGAAAGGGATTTCAGCGGACGGTTGTTGGAGCCCTTGAGCACCCGGCCCCGACGGCCGTTGTCGAAGAGGGCGTCCACCGCTTCCTGCAACATCCGCTTCTCGTTGCGAACGATGACCTCGGGAGCCCGCAGCTCGAGCAGCTTCTTCAACCGGTTGTTGCGATTGATCACGCGGCGGTAGAGGTCGTTCAGATCGCTGGTGGCGAAACGCCCACCATCGAGGGGCACGAGCGGCCGAAGCTCCGGCGGAATGACCGGGATGACGTCGAGGATCATCCATTCCGGCCGATGGCCACTGCGGCGGAAGGCATCGACGACCTTCAGGCGTTTGGCCGCCTTGAGCCGCCGAATCTGGCTGCTGTCGGTCTTCATGACTACCCGCAGCTCTTCGGCGAGCTCGTCGAGGTCGATGTGGGAGAGGAGCTCTTTGATCGCCTCCGCACCCATCCGCGCCTCGAAGGTACCTTCCCCGTACTCTTCCCGAATCTCGCGGAACCGCTCCTCCGACAGGAGCTCGTTTTCCTTGAGCTCCGTGTCGCCGGGATCGATCACCACATAGCTCTCGAAATAGAGAATGCGCTCCAGATCCCGCAGGGAGAGGTCGAGCAGGTGACCGATCCGACTCGGCAGGCCCTTGAAGAACCAGACGTGGGATACGGGGCTGGCGAGCTCGATGGTGCCCATCCGCTCACGGCGAACCCGAGAGCGAGTGACCTCGACACCACATTTGTCACACACCACACCCCGGTGCTTCATCCGTTTGTATTTACCGCACAGGCATTCCCAATCAGTGATGGGACCGAAGATCTTGGCGCAGAACAGACCATCACGCTCGGGCTTGAACGTCCGATAGTTGATCGTCTCTGCCTTGGTGACCTCGCCATAACTCCAGGACCGGATCTTCTCCGGGGATGCGACCGAGATCCGGATCGCATTGAATTCCTTGAGCGATTGCGGCTTTTCGAAGAAATTCACAGCTTGCAAGGGTTGCCTCCTTCGATTTCAGCTCGAGGATCTTGAACCACTAGCTTGTTCGAACCGCCCATCATGCCTTGAGCAGCTCGACATCCAGGCAGAGACTCTGGAGCTCGCGCACCAGAACGTTGAACGACTCCGGCAGGCCGGGATCGTCGGGAACATCACCTTTGACGATCGCCTCATAGACCTTGCTGCGACCTTCCACATCGTCACTCTTGACGGTGAGAAGCTCTTGCAGGGTATAAGCGGCACCGTAGGCTTCGAGCGCCCAGACCTCCATCTCACCGAAACGCTGGCCGCCGAACTGGGCCTTGCCGCCGAGTGGCTGTTGGGTGATGAGGGAGTAGGGACCGATCGAACGAGCGTGGATCTTGTCGTCGACGAGATGGGAGAGCTTCAACATGTAGATGTAGCCCACCGTAACTCGCTGCTCGAGACAATCTCCGGTCATGCCATCGAAGAGACGGGTCTTGCCAGAGGTCGGCAGATCGGCCTCTTCCATGTACTCCTTGAGCTTCTTCTCGCTCGCGCCGTCGAACACCGGGGTGGCGAATTTCACCCCGAGCACCTTGCCGGCCCAGCCGAGATGGGTCTCGAGAATCTGCCCCACGTTCATGCGACTCGGCACACCCAGGGGGTTGAGCACGATCTCGACCGGAGTTCCATCGGGCAGGTAGGGCATGTCTTCCTCGGGAAGAATCCGCGAGATCACACCCTTGTTGCCGTGACGGCCGGCCATCTTGTCGCCCACCTGCAGCTTGCGCTTCATGGCGACGTAGACCTTGACCAGCTTGATCACGCCGGGGGGTAGCTCGTCGCCCTTCTGCAGCAAGGCCACCCGCTCTTCGTTCACCTGGTGGATCACGTCGATATGGGAATCGGTCTTGCGGTAGATCTTCTCCGCCCGCTCGAGGAGGATCGAATCGCCCAGAGGCAGACGGAGGATCTCCTGCCGGTTGAGCTGTAGCAGCACCTCGTGGGTGATGTTCTCGCCCTTGCGCAGGATGGTCTCGCCGTCACGATTGGCGATGTCGCGCATCACCTTCTGGCCACCGAGGATCTCGCGGATCTTCTTGTTCCGCTCCTCGGTCAGAATCCGGATCTCGTCCTTGATGTTCTTGGCCTGGCGCGCGATCTCCGCTTCCTCGATCTCCTGGGCCCGCTGGTCCTTCTCGACTCCCTTGCGAGAGAAGATCTTGACGTCGACCACCATTCCTTCGATGCCCGGCGGCACCTTGAGACTGGCATCGCGAACGTCGCCGGCCTTCTCACCGAAAATGGCCCGCAAGAGCTTCTCTTCCGGGGTCAGCTGGGTCTCGCCCTTCGGCGTCACCTTGCCGACCAGGATGTCGCCGGCCTTGACCTTGGCACCGATGCGGATGATTCCGCTCTCGTCGAGATCCTTCAGGGCCGACTCCGAGACATTGGGAATGTCGCGGGTCACCTCTTCGGGGCCGAGCTTGGTGTCACGAGCCTCGATCTCGAATTCCTCGATGTGGATGGAGGTGTAGTAATCCTCCTTGACCAGCTTCTCGGAAACGAGGATCGCATCCTCGAAGTTGTACCCCCGCCAGGGCATGAACGCTACGAGGACGTTACGTCCCAGGGCGAGCTCACCCTTCTCGGTGCAAGGACCATCGGCGAGCACGTCGCCCTTCTTGACCCGTCGGCCCACATCCACCAGAGGTTTCTGGTTGATGCAGGTGTTCTGGTTCGAGCGCCGGAACTTCGTGAGCGAATAGATATCGGCCCCGAAGTCTTTGGCCTCGCCGGTCTCGGGATCCTCTCCCTCCACACGGATGATGATGCGCTCCGCGTCGACGATGTCGATCACACCGCCGCGCCGCGCACTGACCACCGCGCCGGAATCCCGGGCCACGGTACCTTCCAGACCGGTGCCCACGATCGGCGAGTCGCTCTGCAGCAGAGGCACCGCCTGGCGCTGCATGTTCGAGCCCATCAGAGCGCGGTTGGCGTCATCGTGCTCGAGGAAGGGAATCAAGGCCGCGGCCACCGACACCAGCTGCTTGGGGCTGATGTCCATGTACTCGACCCGTTCCCGCTCGACGGTGATGAAGTCGCCACCGGACCGAGCGATCACCCGCTCACTGTCGAAGTAGCCATCGTCCTGCACCCCGGCATTGGCCTGGGCGATCACGTATTTCTCTTCTTCCCATGCGGTGAGGTAGAAGGCGAACGGCTCGACTTCGGGCACCCGCTTGCCACCCTTGGAAAGGGTGTTGTGCACCTCACCGAGCTGGTCGCCGGTGATGATGTCGCCGAGCTTGAACTCCGAGTCGCCGATCTTCACTACCCGGTAGTGATCGAGGACCCGGCCCCCATCCACCTTCTTGTACGGGCTCTCGATGAACCCGTAGTCGTTGATCCGGGCGAAGGTGGCCAGCGACGAGATCAAACCGATGTTCGGCCCTTCGGGAGTCTCGATCGGACAGATCCGGCCGTAGTGGGAGGCATGTACGTCGCGGACCTCGAAACCCGCCCGCTCCCGGGAGAGACCACCCGGTCCGAGCGCCGAGAGGCGCCGCTTGTGGGTGACCTCGGAGAGAGGGTTGGTCTGATCCATGAACTGGGAGAGCTGCGACGAGCCGAAGAACTCCTTGATCGCGGCGATCACCGGCTTGGAGTTGATCAGGTCGTGGGGCATCGCAGAGTCGATGTCCTGGTGGACGGACATCTTCTCCTTGATCGCCCGCTCCATCCGCACCAGACCGATGCGGAACTGGTTCTCGAGCAGCTCACCCACCGCGCGCACACGGCGGTTGCCGAGATTGTCGATATCGTCGACCCGGCCCACGTCGCGGTGTAGACGCAGGAGGTACTCGATCACCCGGTAGAAGTCGTCGGCCGACAGGGTCTTCTGGTCGACCGGCACATCGGTGTCGAGCTTGATGTTGAACTTGAAACGGCCCACCCGCGAGAAGTCGTAGCGCTTGGCATCGAAGAACATCCCGTAGAACAGAGAGCGCGCGCTCTCCAGCGTCGGAGGATCTCCAGGGCGCATGCGCCGGTAGATCTCCATGAGCGCTTCTTTGGAGTTCCGGGTGTGGTCCTTGGTCAAGGTGTTGTTCAGGACGTTGCCACACAGCTCCCAGTCGGGAAAGAACACTTCCAGGTCGGTGGTGGAGCGACCGTCGAGGCGCTCCTGCAGGTCCTCCGGCACCAGGTCGTTGGCCTCGAAGAGAACCTCACCGGTCTCGAGGTCGACCACGTCGGCGATGAAGAACGCCCGCTCCAGGTCGGACATGGAGACCTCACGCTCCACCTCGTTCTCGGCCTCGAAGGTTTCGATCTCTTCCTGGGTCAGCGCGATCCCGGCGAAGATCTGGTACACGCTCCGGACCCCGCGGCTCTGTCGATCCCGCAGGTGTTCCCGCTCGAGCACCGTGGGCGGCAGGGTGAGCACGAACTTGCCGGTCTCACCCAGGGCCTTGAGGCCGATACCGACATAGAACTGCCGCAGAATCGCTTCGTTCGATTCGAGACCGAGGGCACGCAAGAACACCGTACCGTGGAATTTTCGCTTGCGGTCGATCCGGACCGAGAGGATCTCTTTCTGGTCGTATTCGAATTCGACCCAGGAGCCTCGGTAGGGAATGATCTTCGCGAGGTGTGTGCGGCCGCCGTCCTTGGTGAAGAAGACACCCGGGCTCCGGTGCAGCTGCGAAACGATGACACGTTCGGTCCCGTTGATCACGAAGGTGCCGTAGTCGGTCATCAGCGGGATCTCGCCGAAATAGACTTCTTCTTCCTTCGCGTCGCGCATCATCCGGGTCCCGGTCTCGGGATCCTTGTCGTACACGAAGAGTCGGAAGGTCACCTTCAGCGGTACCGCGTAGGTCATTCCTCGCTCACCGCAATCGGAGATCGAGTACTTGAACTGGAGCTCCACGGGGCCACCGCAGACGTCGCAGCGCACCACACGATTCTTGTTGACCGAGCCACATTCCCCACAGACCACGGTCTCTTCGTGCGGATGCTCGGTCATGATCTTGGCACCGCAGTTCGAGCACGTCATCCGCAGGTACTCGAGACCCTTGAGCGTGCCGCACTTACATTGCCAGTCACCGATCGTGTATTTGACGAAGTCCAGCGAGCAGGTCTCGCGGAAATCGGCAAATGGGAAAATGGAGGTGAACACTGCCTGTAGACCGTGGTTTCCACGCTCCTCCGGCAGCAGATTCATCTGCAGGAAACGCTCATACGACCGCCGCTGGACATCGATCAGATTGGGGATCGCCAGGGTGGTCTTGATTTGAGAAAAATCCTTGCGCTCGAGAGTTGGCGTTTGAGCGGTTTGACTCATAGAATGTCCACGCTCCTTCCGGCAAGCGCTAGCCGCCATTGAGGTAGGTTGAGACTTGCGCCAGCGGACCCAGCGATGGGCCGGCGACGCGTAGAGGGGGTCTCTGTGTGGATCGAATACCGTCGGAACAAGATCTGATGAAACGAACCCGACGAGTGCCGCGGCGTTTTTCGGTCTCGAGAAACCAGTTCAGGCGGCGAGGGTAGTCCATACCCTGCCGCCAGGACCGGCGAGAAGAGCTCTTGAGGCGTCGGAGCCTGGGTTCGGCTGCTGCACCTGCGAATCGGAATCTTGCGAATCGCCTTGCGGCCCTCCTGCGGAAACGAGATGGGTTCGGTTCGCTCGGCAACTGCACCGTTCGAAAACGTTGCAGCGCCCGAGAACCGATGAAGCTGAAGTCGGGCGAGTGCCGGAGCCTCTCTCGAAGGGAGGCTCGACACCCGCCTGTTTCTCGGGGAACCGACCTCTATTTGAGATCGACCTGGGCGCCAGCCTCTTCGAGCTGGGTCTTGATGCCCTCGGCCTCGTCCTTCGGCACCCCTTCCTTGACGGCGACGGGAGCCGATTCCACCAGCTCCTTGGCCTCCTTGAGGCCGAGGCTGGTGACCGCGCGGACCACTTTGATCACGTTGATCTTCTTGTCGCCGAACGAGGTCAGCATGACGTCGAATTCGGTCTTCTCTTCGGCATCGGCAGCTCCGGCATCGCCGCCAGCACCCGGAGCCACGGCCACAGCAGCGGCCGCCGCCGACACACCGTAGTGATCTTCCAGAGCCTTGACGAGATTGTTCAGGTCGAGAACAGTCATCTCGTCGATTTGCTTGATGAAATCTTCGGTCGCAATCGCCATTTCTATCTCCTTGAGCTCTATTCTGAAAACGGGTTCGAAAAATCGAGGTTCGAGAATCTGTCAGCGGGCTCAGCCGTCGCCATCCTTCTGCTTCGCCACCTGATCGAGAGCGATCACCAGCTGCCTCGGAATCGCCGCCAGGCCGCGAGCCAGTCGGGTAATCGGGGACTGCAGGAGGAAGAGCAGCTTCGCCAGGAGCTCTTCGCGGCTCGGCATCTTGGCGATATCTTCGACCTGTGCGGCCGCGATCGCCTTGCCCTCCACCAGCCCACCCTTGAACTCGAGAACAGGGTTTTCCTTCTGAAACTCGGTGAGCGTCTTCGCCAGGGCAACCGGATCGTCGCTACTGTAAGCAACGGCGGTAGGACCTACGAAATGCTTGCTCAGCTGCTCGAGGCCCTGCCCCTGCACGGCACGCAGAGCGAGCGAGTTCTTGACCACCTCGTAGCTGGCGCCGTTCTCGCGAACTCGATCCCGCAGCGCGGTCGCCTGAGGCACGGTCATCCCCTGGAAGCTCACCAAGAAAGCGTGCGGAGCCGCCGCGAGGCCTTCCTGGTATCCAGCGATGGTCTCGTCTTTCTGAGATCGTGTGATTGCCATGATCCCTCCTACGCCTCGAGGCTCTGCAGGACCCCTTCGTCGATCCGGAGGCCGGGCCCCATGGTCGAAGAAAGACTGATCCCACGCATGTACTTGCCCTTGGCGACACTGGGTTTCGCCCGGAGCACGGCCTGTAGAAGGCTGACCGCGTTTTCGCTGAGCTGGTCGGTCTCGAAGGAAAGCTTGCCCAGCGGAGCGTGCAGAACGCCGGCCTTGTCGACACGAAACTCGACCTTACCGGCCTTGATGTCCTGAATTGCCTTACCAACCTCGAATGTAACGGTTCCGGACTTGGGATTGGGCATCAGACCCCGGGGACCGAGAACCCGGCCCAGGCGACCCGCAACCTTCATCATGTCCGGCGTCGAGATCACCGCGTCGAAATCGAGCCAGCCGTCCTGGATCTTCGCAGCGAGCTCATCGCCACCTACGTGATCCGCGCCGGCTTCTTCCGCTTCCTTGATCTTCTCACCCGAGGCGAAGACCAGGATTCGCACCTTCTTGCCGGTGCCATGAGGAAGCACGACCGTGCCGCGCACCATCTGGTCCGCGTGCTTCGGGTCTACGCCGAGGCGCAGAGCGATCTCTAGCGTCTGATCGAATTTTGTGTAGCTCACCTTCTTGAGAAGCTCGATAGCATCTCCGAGAGGGTAATCTACATCTTCCACCGCTTCCAAGACCTTGCGGCGGTTCTTGCTTTTTCGCGCCACGTTTTTTCTTCTCCTTGGCTTAACGCGCCGTGCGGCCCAAGGCCTCGGACGCTCCCGTTGCGATAGCTCTCAGCGCAAAGAGCATCTTCCGGTGATAGCCAATGTCCGATGACCGAGCACTGCTCGTGCCACCGGCAGGCCAAGCCGAAGGCTCCCCGGCGGGGAGACTGCTCCGGCCTCTTCGACTAACCTTCGACGATGATTCCCATCGAACGCGCGGTGCCCGCTACGGTCCGCATGGCAGCCTCGAGCGAAGCGGCGTTCAGGTCCGGCATCTTCGTCTTGGCGATCTCTTCTACCTGGCTGGAGGTTACCGTCGCAACCTTGTTGCGATTCGGCTCTCCCGAGCCCTTGTCGATTCCGGCTGCCTTCTTCAAGAGCACCGCGGCAGGCGGCGTCTTGGTAATGAAGGAGTACGTGCGATCGGCATATACCGTGATGACGACCGGAATCACCGTCCCCATGTGCTGCTGCGTCCGGGCGTTGAACGCCTTGCAGAAATCCATGATGTTTACACCGGCCTGGCCCAACGCGGGGCCGACCGGCGGGGCCGGCGTCGCCTGCCCTCCGGTGATCTGGAGCTTGATCTGCCCGACGACCTTCTTTGCCATCTAGACGTTCCTCTCGGCGAATTCAGAGCTTCTCGACTTGAAGGAAGTTGAGCTCTACAGGCGTTTGCCGACCGAAGATAGTGACCATTACCTTCAAGGTATCGCGGTCGAGATTGATCTCTTCCACGACACCCGAGAAGTTGCTGAATGGCCCATCGATGATCTTGACCGGCTCGCCCTTTTCGAAAATGTACTTCGGCTTCGGTTTTTCCTTCGCCGAGCTCACCTGTTTGACGATTCGATCCACGTCTTCCTGGGTGAGCGGCGTCGGTTTCTTTCCGGTTCCTACGAAACCGGTAACTTTCGGCGTGTTCTTCACGACGTGCCACGCCGCGTCGGACATCTCCATCTCGACCAGCATGTAGCCGGGAAAGAACTTCCGCTGGGTCTGCCGCTTCTTTCCACCCTTGAGCTCGACGATGGTCTCGGTCGGAATGCGGATCTCGCCGAACTTGTCGGCCATGTCGAGCGCTTCCGCTCGCTGCCGCAAGGCTTCAGCGACCCGCTCCTCGAACCCGGAGTAGGTGTGGACGATATACCACTGCAGATCGGCCATCAGAGCCCCAACACTTTGAAGATGCCTTCGTAGGCCCACTGGATCACGGTGTCCGCGAACCAGAGGTAGATCGCAAACACTACACTGGTGATGACGACGACCGCGGTGGTCTGCCAGACCTCGCGGCGGCTCGGACGGGTCACCTTCTTCCACTCCGCCTTGACTTCGGGAAGAAACTCCTTGAAGAAATACCGCAGCTTTTCCATGGCTTTAGACCCAGACCCTTCGCCGCCTTAGTCGACCCACCGAGGCGGCCGACACATCGTTACTAGACACTGGCAGGGCAGGAGGGACTCGAACCCCCGACCGCCGGTTTTGGAGACCGGTGCTCTACCAATTGAGCTACTGCCCTTCGAAACTCTCATCGACGACGCGGCGACCGGAAGCCTCCAGCCGCCACGATTTCGATCACTCCACGATATCGGCGACGGTACCGGCGCCGATGGTCCGTCCGCCTTCGC